>DATARI010000221.1:0-47657 GCA_036264255.1 Acidimicrobiales bacterium
AGACGTCATAGCCGGTGATGTTGCCGTTGCCGTTGAACGACGGTGCCGACCACGACAGGCTCACCTGGCCGTTGCCGGCGGCTGCGTTCAGCCCTTGGGGAGGGTTGGGAGGCTGGACCCCGGGGACGGGGCCCTGGAAGGTGCCCTCCACCGCGACGCCGACCGGACCCGCGAGTCCGGTGGCTCCCCCGGCGATGTTGGTGATGGGGGAGACGTTGCCGTTGGCCCCGGGGGCGAACTCCGGCAATGTCGAGGCGCCCCAGTTGCCAGTGAACAGGTTCCCCGCGGGGTCGACAGCCAAGCTAAATGGAAACTGGAGCCCGGTGGCTCCCCCGGCGATCGTGGCGATCGGCGCCACGTTGCCGTTGGCCCCGGGGGCATACGTGGTGATGGTGCTGACGAAGTCGTTACAGACAATCAGGTTCCCGGAGTTGTCGAAAGTCATGCCAAGCGGACTACTGAGCCCGGTGGCACCCCCGGCGATGGTGGCGATCGGCGCCACGTTGCCATTCGCCCCGAGGGGGTACTCGGTGACGGTGTTGCTGCTGAAGTTGGAGGCAAACACGTTTCCGTTGGCGTTGATGGCGAGCCCGTAAGGATTGTCGAGTCCAGTAGCCCCTCCGCTAATGGTGGCGATCGGAAAGACATTGCCGTTGGCCCCCGGGGCATACTCGGTGATCGCACTGCTGCTCTCGTTCGAGACGAAAATGTTCCCCGAGCGGTCGAGCGCCACCGCGGTGGGATAGCTGAGCTGGGTATTGCCCCCCGAGATCTTGACGATCGGCGAGGCGTTGCCGCTGGCCCCCGGCGCGTAGACGGTGATGGAGTTGTTTCCAGCGTTGGGAACCCAGAGGCTGTCAGAGGTGTCGAGAGCGATGTCATAGGGCCCATCGAGCCCGGTGCTGGGACCCGAGATGGTGGCAACCGGCGAGGCGTTGCCATCGGCCCCGGCGGCGTATTCGGTGATCGAATCGTTGTTGAAATTGCCCACATACAGGGTGGCGCCGTTGGCGGCCGCACTCGGCGACACCCCGACGACCAGCGTCAACGCGCCAGTGACCAACACCGACGCCACTGCCGCCACCGACAACTTCCTGGCCGAAGCCAGCCAGCTCCACTGGGAACGCCCACTAGGTCGCATCATGCTTGTGCCCTCCCGCTCCGCGCTCCGACTCGGAGCCCACCGAAACTGGCTGGGACACTAGCCGACTGTCTCCCTGGATGACAGGGACCTTGCGGGCCAGACCATCAATACTGCCGCCGTCCAATAATGCCGCCGCCACTTCCCCGGGGTGCCGACGTGTCCCTGACTGTCTCAGGCGAGATCAGCCAGGGCGGCGAGGGTCGGCTCGGCCAGGGTGGGGTGGCAGACGATCAGATCGGGCAGCCAGGGGTCGGGTAGGCCGTAGCGCAGCGGCGAACCGTCGTTCCGGCTGGCGTGCAGCCCACTGGCCAGGGCGACCGCCACCGGGGCGGCCGAGTCCCACTCGTACTGCCCGCCGGCGTGGACGTAGATCTCCGCGTCGCCCCGGATCACCGCGGCGATCTTGGCTCCGGCCGAGCCCATGGGCACGGTGGTGGCGCCCAACCGATCGGCCAGCTCGGTCGCCACCGCCGGGGCCCGGGAGCGGCTGACCACCAGCCGGGGGACGGACGCCGGGGCCGGGAGCGGCGGGGGTGCCGAAGTTCCGAGGACCAGCCCGAGAACGGGGAGGGCGACCGCCCCGACGATGGGATCGCCGCCGATGGCGAGGGCCACGTGGACGGCCCAGTCATCCCGGCCCTCTCCGAACTCCCGGGAGCCGTCGAGGGGATCGATGATCCAGAGCCGGTCGCCGCCGGGCGCCTTCGCCCCCTCTTCGGACCGGACCTCGTCATGGGGGAACCGAGCGGCCAGCTCTGCCACTAGCAGCTCATGGGAGAGCCGGTCCCCCTCATCACTCAGCGGGCGACCGGAATGCATCGACCGGGATCGGAGCGCCATCAGCAGATCGCCGGCGGCCCGGGCCAGATCGACGGCGGCAGTGTGTTCCGCCGCCAGGCTCACGGCGTCCGGGGTGAGATCGGCGGTAGGCAGCGTGGGCTCCTTGTCAACGGGTCCGAGATGTCGTATCTATAAGGGACGTGTCTCCCACCGTCAAACCCCGGCTCCGCCGGTGACGGTGGCCGGAGGCGGCCGGTTGGCGCTGGAAGCCTGGCGATTCGTGCGCCAGATGCTCGACGACCTGACCAAATCGGTGGAAGCCGAAGCCGAGACCGACTTGGAGGTGCTGGAGGGCATCCGGGTCCTGGCCCGGGCGACGGCGCTGTGCTCCGAGCTGTCGCTCGACATCGATCCCGAGGCCCCCTGGTTCTTCTCCATGAACACCCAGGCCCGCCTCATCGGAGGTCCGGCTCCCGACGGCGAGTACTTCCTGGCCATGATCGACGGCCGTCACCGCTACCGGGTGCGCGGTCGCCGGGGCACCACCGCGTATCTCGGGTTCCAGGTGTTGGCCGGCACCGGGCTCACCCCCCGGCGGATGGGGGCCTACGTCTCCGACCGCGACCTCTCCGTTGCCGACGACGGCAGCTTCGCGTTGGTTCTGGCGACCGAGAAGCCGAGCGCCGCAGAGCTGGCCGGTGACCCGTGGGTCCCAATTCCTGCCGACAGCTCGGCCATCCTGGTCCGTGAGTACATCGCTGATCGGAACATGGAGATCCCCGCCCAGCTCTTCATCGAATCGTTGGACCCCGCCGGCGCTCCCCCGGTTCCGACCGACGAGGGGTTGGCCGAGCAGCTGACCGGCATGGGGTGGTCGATCGCCAAGCTCACCACCCTCCACCAGACCATCAAACCGGAGCTGCTGGAGCTGCCCAACCGGCTGGTCACGGCCGAGGCGGCCGAGCTGGGGGCGGCCGACACCACCCCGGACAACCTCTACATGATCGGCACCTTCCGCCTGGAGCCGGACCAGGCCCTGGTCCTCGACCTCGAGCCGCCCGACAGCCGGTATTGGAGCGTGACGCTCGAGAACATCTGGCATGAATGCATCGATCCCCACCGGAGACGCAGCTCGCTGACCAGCGCCGGCACCGTCACCGACGGGGAGGGCAAGGCTCGGATCGTCATCGCTGCCACCGACCCCGGGGTCGACAACTGGTTGGATACCGGTGGCCGCCACCGGGGATTCGTGACGGTGCGGTGGCTGGACAACCCGGAAGCCCCGCCGGTGGCCGCCCGGGTGCTGCCCCTCAACGAGGTCGGGGTTTGATGGATGCCGCCCGCTTCGACCGCGACCGCCTGGTGGAGGAGGCCGTGGCCGCCACCGGGGAGGACGACTTCGGGGACGCCGGGTGGCAGGAGGGGCTCGACCTCCTCCTCGCCGGCCTCTGCGAGGAAGCCCGCCTCAACGACCTGGGGGTGGAGATCGCCGCCAGCGAGCTGGCTAACTACCTGGCCACCCGGCTCGGCATCAACGCCTGGCGGCGCGACCACCCCGAGGTCGCCGACGGCCGGGTCGAACGACCGCTGGTCATCGTCGGCCAGCCCCGCACCGGGACTACCATCCTCCACGACCTCCTGGCTCAGGACCCCGCCCTCCGGGCCCCGCTGACCTGGGAGGTCGACCGCCCTTTCCCACCGCCGGAGACCGAGACCTATCGGTCGGACCCGAGGATCGACGAGGTGCAGGCCAACATCGACATGGCGGAGTCCTTGATGCCGGGATTCACCACCTTCCATCCGATGGGAGCCCGTCTCAGCCAGGAGTGCGTGCGGATCACCGCCGGGGACTTCCGGAGCATGATCTTCTCCATCCAGTACCGGATCCCCACCTACAACCGGTGGCTCCTCCACGATGCCGACCTCGCCTCCGCCTACCGGTGGCACCGGCGCTATCTCCAGCACCTCCAGTCGCGTCACCCCGCCGACCAGTGGCTGCTCAAGTCGCCCGCCCACCTCTGGAACCTGGATGCGCTGGCCGCCGAGTACCCCGACGCCATCGTCATCCAGACCCACCGGGATCCGCTGAAGGTCATCGCCTCCACCAGCGCGCTGGCCGCCCATCTCCGGGGGATGGCCACCGATGAGGTTTCCCTCCCCGAGATCGCCGCCGCCTACGCGGAGGACATCTTCGTCGGGCTCGACCGGGGAATGGAGGCGAGGGACCGGGACACCTTCCCGTCCGACCAGGTGGTCGACGTCCATTTCTCCGCGTTCGTGGACGATCCGTTCGCCACCATCAACCGGCTCTACGCCGCCCTCGGCCGGGAGTTGACGGGCGACACCGAGCAGCGGATGCGGGCGTTTCTGGCCAGCAACCCGGGCGACGGGGGTGGCGGTGGGGCCCGCTACCGGTTCGCCGACACCGGGCTCGACGCCGACAAGCTCCGGGAACGATCCGCCCCGTACCAGGAGCGGTTCGGGGTGGTGTCGGAACCGGTCCGCTGAGTTTCGCTAACGGCGGGGGCGACGCCGTTGGCTGGAGTCGCTGAGCCCCGACGGCTGCCAGCCGGCGTCCTCGGGGTTGACGTTGGTCCCCGGGGGGGCGATCTCGTCGATACGGTCCAGGACCGACTCCTCCAGCCTGACGTCCGCCGCCGGCAGCTGCGACTCGAGTTGCTCCAGGGTGCGGGGCCCGATGATGGCCGCACTCACCGCCGGGTGCTCGAGCACGAAGGCCAGCGCCAGCTCGATGAGGGTCAGCTCGGCCTCGAAGGCGAGCTTCACCAGCTGGTCGACGATCTCGAGCTTGCGGAGGTTGGCGGGGAGGCCGAGGTCGTACCGGCCCGGCACCCGGGCCGCCCGGTGGCTGGTGTTCTCCTTGCCCTCGCCGAACTTGCCCGACAGCCAGCCGCCGGCCAGCGGGCTCCAGGGGATCACCCCCATCCCGTAGGACTGGGCGACCGGGAGGACGTCCCGCTCGATGCCCCGGACCAGGATCGAATACGGCGGCTGCTCGGTCATGAACCGCTCCCGCCCCCGGCGCTCGGCCACCCACTGGGCCTCGACGATCTGCTCGGCGGGAAAGGTGGAGCTGCCGAACGACCGGATCTTCCCGGCGTGGACCAGATCGCTGAGCGCCCCGAGGGTCTCGTCGACGTCGACCGACTCGTCCGGCCGGTGGATCTGGTAGAGGTCGATGTAGTCGGTGCCCAGCCGCCGCAGGCTGTTCTCGCACTCGGCCAGGATCCAACGACGGGAGTTCCCCTGGGCGTTGGGATCGTCACCCATCGGGGCGTGGACCTTGGTGGCCAGCACCACCCGGGACCGGTCGAGGGTGGCCAGCGCCTCGCCGACGATGACCTCCGACTCCCCGGCCGAATAGACATCGGCGGTGTCGATGAAGTTGATCCCGGCATCGAGGGCCCGGTGGATGATCCGGACGCTTTCCTCGTGATCGGGGTTGCCCCACGCCCCGAACATCATGGCGCCGAGGCAGAGCGGGCTGACTTTGATACCGGTTCGTCCGAGGGTGCGATGGTCCATGGTTCGAAGCTACCCGGACCCCGGCGGAATCGAACCGGGCCGGTGGCCGGTTGGCGGCGGCTTGACAAATCGAAATGACGTTCTAATATTGGGGCGGGACACCACCGCCGCCGGGACCGGCGCGGAACCACCGATCCGGGGAGGGCGAAGATGGGCATGCCGACAGATATCGGGGCGGTGGACACCATGTTGGGGTTCCCCCACCCCGACATGAAAGAGGTCTACCGGTTCATCACCCGCCAGACCAAGGACGTTCAGTCCAAAGAAGAGTTCGACTTCCCGGTCGAGTACATGTTCAAGGACGTTCCGGAAAAAGCGCTGGAGGGCGCCGACGATCCCATCGGGGTCACTCTCCGGGAGATGGACCTCTGGGGGATCGACAAGGGATTGGTCGGGGTGGGCGACCCGTCCGGCATCGGGGCCGAGGCCATCAAACTCCACCCCGACCGCTTCATCGCCTCCTCCAGCGCCGATCCCAACGACGGGATGGCGGGGATCAACCGGCTGGTGCGGGAGCACGAGACCTACGGCACCCGGGCGGTCGGGGTGTTCCCGGCCGGCACCTTCCCCCAGGTCCCGATCAACGACAAGAAGATGTACCCGATCTACGCCAAGTGCGTGGAGCTGGGGATCCCCCTCTTCTGCTGTGCCGGCATCCCCGGTCCGCGCCTCCAGGCGGCCTGCCAGCACGTGGAGCTGATCGACGAGGTGATGTTCGACTTCCCCGATCTCGTCTTCGTGACCCGTCACGGCTGCGAGCCCTGGACCGAGCTGGCGGTCAAGCTGATGCTCAAGTGGCCGGGACTCCACTACTCCACCAGTGCCTTCGCCCCCAAGTACTACCCCCAGGACATCGTCAACTACGCCAACACCCGGGGGGCCGACAAGATCATCTACGCCGGCTACTTCCCGATGGGCCTCTCCATCGAGCGGATCATGACCGAGATGCCGAACGTGGGGTTCAAGGACGACGTCTGGCCCAAATTCCTCCGCACCAATGCCCTCCGGGTCCTCGGACTCGACTAGGGCCATTCAGGGGCCCCCGACAACCATCAAGAGGAGCAACATGAGCGCCACCATCACCACCCAACCGGCGGGATCGCCCACCCGAGGCGACTCCCCCGCCGTCGAGTACACCACCTTCGACGCCGACAACCACTACTACGAGGCCACCGACGCCTACACCCGCCACATCCCCAAGGAGATGGCCAAACGGGCCATGCAGTGGGCGGAGATCAACGGCCGGCCCCGCCTGCTGGTCGGCGGCAAGGTGAGCAAGTTCATCCCCAACCCAACCTTCGACCCGGTGGCCAAGCCCGGGAGCCTCGACGAGTACTTCCGAGGCCGGAATCCCGGGTCCAAGGACATCCGGGCGCTGTTCGGGGAGCTGGAGCCGATCCGGCCGGAGTACCGCGACCGCGACGCCCGGCTGGAGGTCATGGACCGCCAGGGCCTCAATGGCTGCTTCCTGTTCCCCACCCTCGGGGTGGGGATGGAGGAGTCACTGGCCGGTGACCCGCCGGCGCTGGTAGCGGCGTTCAGCGCCTTCAACCGCTGGCTGGAAGACGACTGGGGCTACGCCTACCAGGAGCGCATCTACGCGGCGCCGATGATCACCCTGGTGGACGTCGACGCGGCGGTGGCCGAGCTCACCCGGGTGCTCGACGCCGACGCCCGGATCGTCTGCATCAAGGGCGGCCCGGCCCACTCCCCCATCGGGCTGATCTCACCGGCCGATCACCGGTTCGACCCGTTCTGGGGACTGGTCAACGAGTCGGGCGTGACCATCGGGATCCACTCGGGGGACGCCGGCTACGGCCGCTACATCAACGATTGGGAGCCCTACGGCGACCTGGAGGCCTTCCGGCACTCCCCGCTGCGCTCGGTGATCAGCTCCGACCGGCCGCCCTTCGAGACCATGGCGGCGTTGGTCTGCCAGGGGCTCTTCGACCGGTTCCCGAATGTCCGGGTGGCCACCATCGAATCCGGGGCGGAGTGGGTGCCGCTGCTGCTCAAGAAGCTGGCCAAGGCCTACGGGCAGATGCCGTCCGCTTTCGCCTCCGACCCGGTCGAGACGTTCCGGAAGCACGTCTGGGTGGCTCCCTTCTACGAGGACGACATGGGCATCCTCAAAGAAGTGCTGGGGGTGGAACGGCTGCTGTTCGGGTCCGACTGGCCCCATGCCGAAGGGCTCTCCGAGCCGCGGGACTTCGCCCTGGACCTCCGTCGCTATGACTTCCCCGAGGACGACATCCGGGCGATCATGCAGGACAACGGACGGACGCTGACGGTCCGGTCAGTCTGAGGCGCCCCGCCGGCGGTCAGGCTTTCCGGTCGTTGGGCGGCCCCGGATCAAACGCCTCCCGGCTTTCGGCGCCCGACCGGGCCGCCAGGGTGGAGGCTGCCTCGCTCGGTGCTTCCGGCAGCGACATGCGCACCCGCGCCACCACCAGGTCGGTGCGGTTCCGCAAGGCGGCCGTGAGCACCCGATCGATCTGGTTGTGGAGGAGCCGGTAGCGCAGGCGCCGGGGGACGACCACCGGGATCAAGACGACAATCTGTCGGTCGGACTGCTCTCGCTGCTCGTCGATGAAGGCGACGATCGGCTGCACCACCGATGCGTACTCGGTGTGCAGGATCCTCAACGGCGCGCCCGGGTCCCACTCCGCCCACTCCCGCTCCAGGGTGCCGGCCTGGCGCCGGCCGGCATCTCCTTGGTCGAGGACCACCGACACCGCGATCACCTCCTGACCCATCGACAACGCCTCGGAGATGGCGGTCTGCGCCAGCCGGGAGATGCCGGCGACCGGCACGATGACCAGGGTTGGCTTGACCGATGGTTTGTCGGGCACCGCACCGATGCCCAGCTCCGACCCGACGGCACGGTAGTAGGCATGGATGCGGACAAACAGGAACACGAAGGTCGGAACGGCCACCACCACCACCCAGGCACCCTGGGCGAACTTGGTGATGAGGAACACCGCGGTGGCCAGCCCGGTGATGACGGCGCCAAGGCCGTTGACGGCGGCCCGCGTCCGCCAACGAGGAGGCCGGGTCCGCCACCAGTGGACGACCAACCCGGCTTGGGAGAGGGTGAACCCGGTGAACACCCCGATGGCGAACAGCGGGATCAACTGGTTGGTGTTCCCGCCCACCGCGATCAGCAATGCCGCCGACATGACCGCCAGCACCACGATGCCATTGGAGAACACCTGTCGATCGCCGCGGAGGGAGAACAGATGGGGCAGGTAGTGATCCCGGGCCAGCAGGCTGGCCAAGATGGGGAGGCCACCGAACGAGGTGTTGGCCGCCAACGCCAGCACCACGGTGATGGTGAGGGAGACGATGTAGTACGCCCAATGCCGTCCCACCGCCATGCCCATGATCTGGCTCAGCACCGTCTGGTTCGATCGCGGGCCGATGTGCCACCGTCGGGCCAGCACCGCCAGGCCCAGGAGCATGACGCCCAGGATCCCCCCGAGGAGCAGTTCGGTTCTCTTCGCCCTCACCACCCGGGGCTCCTTGAAGAGGGGGACGCCGTTGGCGATCGCCTCGACCCCGGTGAGGGCGCTGCAGCCCGAGGAGAACGCCTTGAGAACCAACAGGACGCTGACGGTCTGGAGCCCGTGGGTGGTCAGCAGCGAGTTCCCGGGTTGGGTCTCGTGGAGTCCGAGGGGATGGATCAACCCGACAGCGATGATGGCCAGCAGTCCGAAGATGAACAGCAGGGTCGGCAGTAGGAACGCCCGGGCCGTCTCCCCCAGGCCGCGGAGATTCAGGAGGGTGATCACCGCCAGGATCCCGAGGCAGATCGGGACGGTGGCGGAGGTCAGGCTCGGAAAGGCCGACGTCAGCGCGCCGACCCCGGCGGCGATGGACACCGCCACCGTCAGGGTGTAGTCGACGATCAGCGACCCCCCCGCCACCAGGCCGGCCCCGGCACCCAGGTTGGCCCTTGACACCGCGTAGGCGCCGCCCCCGCCGGGATAGGCGTCGATGACCTGCCGGTAGGAGAACACCAGGATGGCCAGCAGGATGACGATCCCCACCGTGATCGGCAGCACCAGATGCAGGGCTCCGGCTCCGGCCAGAGCCAGCACCACGATGATCGCCTCGGGCCCGTAGGCGACCGAGGTCAGGGCGTCGAGCGAGAGGGCGGAGAGCCCTTCGACCGGGGTGATCTGCTCCTTGGCCGCCTGACTGGACGGCAGCGGCCTCCCGATCAGCAGGTTCCAGGCCGAGCGTCCCGCCGCCTTCGGAAGCTCCGTTCGACCCGGCACCGTCCCCATGGTAGGTGGGGGATGGATGATTGCCCGCCTACGACTCGTAGGCGCCCTCGATGGCTTCCGGAGCCTCGAGGACGGCATCCCGACGGGCGATGATGTGGACGTCGATGGCGGCCTGCCCGGCCAGCCGGGTGATCTTGCGAACGAACGATCCCCCGCCCAGGAGTTCCTGACGCCGGCTCCGGCTGCTGGAACCGAGCACGATCTGGGTGATCTGGCGGGAGCGGGCGAAGTCGATGAGGGCCTGGGCCGGGTCGTCGGCCCGGACCTCGTTCCAGTCCGCCCCGAGGTCGGCGGTCAGTTGCCGGAGCAGGGTGAGTTGGTCGTTGGGCGACCGTCCGACGTCATCATCGCCCATGACATGGAGGACTTGCAGGTCGGCTTTCATCCGGGCCGCCATCCTCGAAGCCCGGCGGACAATCGCGTCGGTACCGGGAGCGGTCGTCACCGCTACCAGGATGCGCTCGGTGGTTTCCCAGAGGTTGGGCGACTGATGGAGCCGGAGGTAGTTGAGGAGCTCCTCGTCCGTCTCGTCGGCCAGGAACCGGAGGGCCAGCTCCCGCAAGGCGACCAGGTTGTCCCGGCGGAAGAAGTTGGACAACGCCTGGGGGACCTTCTCCGGCGGGTAGATGTTGCCGTGGAGCAGCCGGCGACGGAGCTGCTCGGGGGACGAGTCGACCAATTCGATCTGGTCGGCCTTCCGCAACACCCAGTCGGGAACCCGTTCCCGGATCCGCACGTTGGTGATCCGTTCCACCGGGTCGGCGATGCTCTCGAGGTGTTGGATGTTGACGGTGGTGATGACGTCGATGCCGGCGTTGAGGAGCTCCATGACGTCTTGCCAGCGCTTCTGGTTGCGACCCGAACCGAAGACATTGGTGTGGGCCAGTTCGTCGACCAGCGCCACTCCGGGGTGGCGCCCGAGCACCGCGTCGAGGTCCATCTCCTCGAAGCGGGTTCCCCGGTAGTCAACGGTTCGCCTCGGAATGACTTCGAGGTCGCCGACCATCTCCGCGGTCAGTGGCCGCCCGTGGGATTCGACGAACCCGACGGCGACGTCGGCCCCCCGTTGCCTGCGCCGTTGGCCCTCACTGAGCATGGCGTAGGTCTTGCCGACCCCGGCGGCGGCTCCCAGGTAGATCCGGAAGTGGCCGGCGGCCTCGGTGAGCTCATCAGCCTCCGCCTGGCGGTCGGCGGTTGGCGGGGTTGCCTCCGGGAGGGGTTCGGAATCGCCGCCGTTCGGCATCGAAGAGGTCAACCGCTCAATGAAGGTTGGCGAGTGCCTCGTTCAACTGAAGGACATCGATGTAGCTGCTGCCGAGGAAGCCCAGCTGGGCGCCGTTGGTCTCCTGGGCGATGAGTGCCTGGAGCCGGGAGGCGGAGATGCCGGTGGCCTTGGCGACCATGGGGATCTGGACCAGGGCGTCGGCCGGGGTGATGTCGGGGTCGTAGCCGCTCCCCGAAGTGGTGACCAGATCGGGAGTTGGGTTGTCGACGCCGAGGCTGTGCCAGTAGGCGACCAGGGCTTGGGTGTTGGTCAACAGGACCTTGGAGTGCGGGCCCAGGTTGGTCGCCCCGGACTGGCCGCTGTTGCCGTTGGCCACCAGCGGGTTGTCGCCGCCGGCGGCCGGGGGGGTCGCCTTCGGGTTGGCGGCATAGGGACCGGTGTCGTCCGGGCGGCCATGGAACCACTTCGGGCTCGACCAGTTCTGGCCGATGAGGGTGGACCCGTTGGCGGTGATCGATCCGTCGGCCTGGTGCTTGAACAGCAGCTGGGCGACGCCGGTACCGGCCAACGCGTAGACGAAGCCGAAGAACACCAGGCAGATGATGGCCATGGTGAGCGACCGGCGGAGGTGGACGAGCATCAGGTGGCCTCCATCAGTAAGCGTGAAGTGCGACGAGCACGAGATCGATGAGCTTGATGAAGATGAAGGGGACGATGATCCCCCCGACGCCGTAGATGAAGACGTTTCGACGGAGAATCGCCGCGGAGCCTGCCGCCCGGAATTTGACGCCACGGAGGGCCAGGGGGATCAGCGCCACGATCACTAGGGCGTTGAAGATCACCGCCGAGAGCACCGCGCTCTGGGGGGTGTGCAGCTTCATGATGTTGAGGGTGTTGAGCTGGGGGTAGGTGGCGACGAACAGGGCCGGGATGATGGCGAAGTACTTGGCCACGTCATTGGCGATGGAGAAGGTGGTCAGCGAACCCCGGGTGATCAGGAGCTGCTTGCCGATCTCCACCACGTCGATGAGCTTGGTCGGGTTGGAGTCGAGGTCGACCATGTTCCCGGCTTCCTTGGCCGCGGTCGTCCCGGTGTTCATGGCCACCCCGACGTCGGCCTGGGCGAGGGCGGGGGCGTCGTTGGTGCCGTCGCCGGTCATGGCGACCAACTTGCCGCCTTCCTGCTCGTTGCGGATCAGGGTCATCTTGGCTTCGGGGGTGGCCTCGGCCAGGAAATCATCGACCCCGGCCTCCTGGGCGATGGCGGCGGCAGTCAGGGGATTGTCCCCGGTGATCATCACCGTGCGGATCCCCATCTGCCGCATCTCGTCGAACTTCTCCCGGATGCCCTGCTTCACGACGTCCTTGAGCTCGATGACCCCGAGGATGCTGGGGCCGTCGGCCACCACCAGGGGGGTGGACCCGGCCCGGGACACCCGCTCCACGATGGCGTCGAGGTCAGCAGGGGCAGTGCCCCCCTGCTGGCTCGACCACTGCTTGACCGACTCGGCGGCGCCCTTCCGGATCTGGCGCCCGTCCACGTCGAGTCCCGACATCCGGGTGGTGGCGGAGAAGGGGACAAAGGCGTGCTCGCCTTCCAGCTGTCGCTCGCGGATGTCGAAGCGCTCCTTGGCCAGCACCACGATGGACCGGCCCTCCGGGGTCTCGTCAGCCAGGGACGCCAGCTGGGCGGCGTCGGCCACCTCCTGTTCGGTATGGCCACCGACCGGGAGGAACTCGGAGGCCATCCGGTTCCCGAGGGTGATGGTGCCGGTCTTGTCCAGCAGCAGAGTCTGGACGTCACCGGCGGCTTCCACCGCTCGCCCGCTCATGGCCAGGACGTTGCGCTGGACGAGGCGATCCATCCCGGCGATGCCGATGGCGGAGAGCAACGCGCCGATGGTGGTGGGGATGAGACAGACCAGGAGGGCCACCAGGACCACGACCGAGACAGAGGCCCCGGCGTAGTGGCCGAACGGCTGGAGGGCCACCACCACCGGCAGGAACACGATGGTGAGCACGGCCAGGAGGATGGTCAGGGCGATCTCGTTGGGGGTCTTCTGCCGGTTGGCCCCTTCCACCAGGGTAATCATCCGGTCGAGGAAGGTCTGGCCGCGCTCGGCGGTGATGCGGATGACGATCCGGTCCGACAGCACCTTGGTGCCGCCGGTGACCGCCGACCGGTCGCCCCCGGACTCCCGGATGACCGGGGCCGACTCGCCGGTGATGGCCGACTCGTCGACCGAGGCGATGCCTTCGATGATCTCCCCGTCGGAAGGAATCAGGTCGTTGGCCTCGCAGACCACCAGATCGCCCTTGGTCAGGGTGGCCGCCGCTACCAACTCCTCGGTCCCGTCGGGAAGCAGGCGGCGCGCCTCGGTCTCGGATCGCATCCGTCGGAGGGTGTCAGCCTGCGCCTTCCCGCGGCCTTCGGCCATCGCCTCGGCGAAGTTGGCGAAGATGACCGTCAGGAACAGCCAGATGGTGATGGACCAGGTGAAGGTGGAGGAATTGTTGATCGCCTCGATGAAGGTGATCACGGTTCCCACCAGCACCACGAACATGACCGGGTTCTTGATCTGGACGACGGGGTTCAGCTTGACGAAGGCGTCGAACAGCGCCCGACGGAGGATCTCCCGGTCGAAGAGGCCCCGGGCCTGGGCCACGCCGTGAGGCTGGGTGACCGGTCCCTGGGGGGACTCGGGTTGGGTGGTGGTCATCGTCATCAGAAGAACTTTCCGTGGCTGAGTTGTTCAACGATCGGGCCCAGCGAGATGGCCGGGAAGAAGGTGAGGCCTCCGATGATCACGATCACGCCGATGGTCAGGCCGACGAACATGGAGTTGTCGGTACGGAAGGTCCCGAGGGAAGCCGGCACCACCTTCTTGGCGGCGAGCACCCCGCCGAGGGCCAGAGCCGGGATCATGATCCCGAACCTCCCGAGGAGCATGTCGACCCCACCGACGATGTTGTAGAAGGCGGTATTGCCGGTCAGGCCCCCGAAGGCGGAGCCGTTGTTGTTCCCCTGGGAGGTGAGGCCGTAGAGGATCTCGGTGAACCCGTGGGGGCCGGCATTGAGTGGGCCGGCCCGGCCGGCGTGGATCGACACCGCCACTGCGGTGAGGACGAGCACGACGATCGGCATCACCAGGGCGCCGAGGCCGGCGAGTTTGACTTCGGTGGCCTGGATCTTCTTCCCCAGGTACTCCGGCGTTCGCCCGATCATCAGGCCACCGATGAACACCGCGATGATGGCGTAGATGAGGATGGTGTACATCCCGCTCCCGGTGCCGCCGGGCGTCACCTCCCCGAGCATCATCCCGGTGAGCAACCCCATGCCGCCGATGGAAGTGAAGGAGTCATAGGAGCCATCGGCGGATCCGGTGGAGGTGTTGGTGGACGCCACGCCGAACAGGGCCGTCGAGGTGTCGCCGAACCGGACCTCTTTGCCTTCGGTGTTCCCGGTCGTCGAGTGAATGCCGGCGGCGGCCACCGCCGGATTCGGCTGATGCTCGGCGAAGCTGGTGAAGCCCACCCACACCCCGAAGATGAGCACCATGGCGGCCAAGATGGCGGCCCCGTGCCGGATGCTGCCCACCATCTTCCCGAAGGTGTAGGTGAGGGCGAAGGGAATGGCCAGCAGCAGGTAGATGGACAACCAGTTGGTGAGGGCGGTCGGGTTCTCAAAGGGAGTCGCCGAGTTGGCGTTGAGGAACCCGCCGCCGTTGGTCCCGAGCTGTTTGATCGCCTCCATGAAGCCGATCGGGCCTCGGGGGATCGTCTGGGTCACGTTGTTGAGCGCATCGTGGACATTGACGGTTCCGGAAAGCGTCTGCACCGCCCCCTGGCCGACGAAGATGATCCCGGCGATGAAGGCGATGGGAAGCAGGATGTAGAGCATGCAGCGGGTGATGTCCACCCAGAAGTTCCCGACGGTGGGGGAATTCCGCCGGGAGAAGCCCCGGATCAGGACGATGCCGACGGCGATGCCCACCGCCGGGGAGACGAACTGCTGGACGGTGAGGGCGCCGATCTGGGAGAAGTACGACATGGTCGTCTCGCCGCCGTAGTTCTGCCAGTTGGTATTGGTCACGAAGGAGGTGGCGGTGTTGAAACTGAGCGCCGGAGGCACCGCGCTCAGGTGCTGGGGATTGAGCGGGAGCGATCCCTGGATCCGGATGATGACGTAGGTGAAGACGATGGAGATGGCCGAGAAGATGACCATCGCCCCCGCGTAGCGCTTCCAGGTCTGCTCCTGCTCGGGATTGGTCCGCAACAGGCCATAGATCGGACGCTCGGCCCACCCGAGGAAATGGACCCGGCCGTCGAACACGGCGGCCATGTAGGACCCGAGGTATCGCCAGGTGAGGGCCAGGGCGATGACCAGGGTGACGATGGTCCAGGTGAAGCCCATCTAGAACTTCTCGGGCTTGAACATGGCGTAGCCGAGATAGAGGAACATCACCGCGGCGACGCCGAGCAGGATGCCTTGGGTGACGGTCATACCCGGTCCAGAGCCCAGATGAGGCCCAGGAACACCAGGGCGAAGCCGATGATGCCGAGTGCTACGAGGAAATCTGCCATGGATCCATTGTCTGCCGACCGCCCTGAACAGGATCTGAACAGCCGCCTCTCGTCCTTATTAATTTCTTAATGAGGCCAACCCTGGGGACCGCGGGACGGGTTTCATACGACAATGGGCGGATGCGGAAGAGCCTGGTGGGTGCAGCGGTGGGGATCGCCACC
This sequence comes from Acidimicrobiales bacterium, assembly GCA_036264255.1. GTDB lineage: Bacteria > Actinomycetota > Acidimicrobiia > Acidimicrobiales > RAAP-2 > DASZIT01. The sequence goes on from DATARI010000221.1 coordinate 15,731, forward strand.
ACCTTCGGGTTGGCGGCGGTCATGCTGCCATTCCGCTCCCAAATGAGCGTCGCCACGGCGGCTCTGGTGCTCGTCGTCCCGGTGGTGACCGGCGTGATCATCGGTGGGTTTCCGGCCGGAGCCGTGGGGGTGGTGGCCGGCTTTCTGGTCTACGACTTCGAGTTCCTCCCGCCCTACCACTCGCTGATGATCACCAACGCCCAGAACTGGGTGGCTCTCGGGGTCTACGTGATCGTGGTGCTGCTGGTGGCCCGGGTGGTCGGCAACCTGGATGCGGCCCGGGCCGAGGCCCACCGGCGAGCGGTGGCATCCCGCCGGCTCTTCGACCTCTCCGAGCTCCTGGTGGAGGACCGTTCGGTGGGAAACCTGCTGGAGACGGTGGTGCGGGCGGTGGCTTCGGTGTTCGGCGTCCCCGGGGTGGCGGTGCTGGTTCCCGAGGGCGGCCGGCTGGCGATCGCGGCGTCGGCGGGCGTGCCGCTCTCGGGGGAACAACTCCACCAACTCGACCCCCATTCGGGGATTCCGGTGAGCGTCGGCACCGAGCCCGGAGGCGTCGACGAGATGCGGACGGTGGCGCTGTCCGCGTCGGGCCGACCAGTTGGGATCCTCGCCCTGCAGAAGATGCCCGCCTCCGACGAAGACCGGGCGCTGCTCCGCACCTTCGCCAACTCTGCCGCCCTCGCCCTGGAACGGGCGCAGTTGCGGGAGCAAGCCCTGCGTTCGGATTTGTTGGAGGAGGTGGACCGGCTCCGACACGCGCTGGTCGGGGCGGTCTCCCACGATCTGCGCACCCCGCTCGCCACCATGAAGGTGGCGTCCTCGACCCTGTTGGATCCGGCCACCCCGCTGTCGGAGGCAGACATCCACGAGTTGCACGGGCTGATCGACGTCGAGACCGATCGGCTGACCCGGTTGGTCACCAGCCTCCTCGACATGACCCGCATCGCCGCCGGCGCCCTCCAGGTCCGGCGGGCCCCGAAATCCGTGCTCAACCTGGTCAACGATGTCATCGCCGCCCTGGGTTCGGCCCTGGGGGATCGTGCGGTGCAGGTGGAGATCGCCGACCGGCTTCCCGACGTCGACGTCGACCAGCTTCTGATCGGACAGGTTCTCGCTAACCTCCTGGACAATGCCAACCGTCACGCTCCGCCCCAGACGTTGATCACGGTGGCCGGCGACTACCGCGGGGACCGGATCGCCCTGTCGGTCACCGATGAGGGGCCCGGGGTTCCTCCCGAGGAGCGCCAGGCGGTGTTCGACACCTTCGTGCGGTTCGACACCGGGGGTCGAACCGGCCTCGGGCTCACCATCGCCAAGACCTTCGTGGAGGCCCACGGTGAGACCATCTGGGTGGAGGAGGGGCCCGGAGGCGGCGCCCGATTCGTCTTCACCCTCCCGACCGCCAACGGCGACGGCGTCAGCCGGTAGTCCATGGCGAACGTCCTGGTCATCGACGACGATCCCTCCCTGCTGCGGGCCCTCCGGGTCGGGTTGCAAGCCAGCGGTCACCATGTCACCACCGCCGTCAACGGTGAGCAGGGGATCTCCCAGACCGCGGTCACCTCCCCCGACGTCGTGGTCCTCGACCTCGGCCTCCCCGACATCGACGGACAGGCGGTGTGCCGACGGATCCGCCAGTGGAGCGAAGTACCCATCATCATCCTCTCGGCCAGCGGTACCGAGGACCGGAAGGTGGCCGCCCTCGACGGCGGAGCCGACGACTACGTCACCAAGCCGTTCGGGATGGCCGAACTGGAGGCCCGGATCCGTACCGCCATCCGCCATCGCAGCGGGGAGCCCGACGACCAACCGGCGGCGCGGCTCTCGCTCGGGGCGCTGGAGCTCGACCTCGTCCACCATCAGGCCCGCCTGAACGGCGCCCCCGTCGAGCTCACCACCAAGGAGTTCGACGTGCTGTCCTTCTTGGCCCGTCACGTGGGGCTGACCTGCACCCACGAGATGATCCTCAACGCCGTCTGGGGGTCGGGTTACGGCCGGGAGGCGCAGTACCTCCACGCCTACGTCCATCGCTTGCGGCAGAAGCTCGACGACGGTTCCGGCCTCCTGATCCGAACCGCTCCCGGCATCGGGTACAGCCTGCATCCGGGTTCCTAGCTGCCGATCCCGGCATAAAGGAAGCGCAAAATTTCTTCCCGGCTTGATGGTTCGGTGACAGAGTGGATTCATGGCTCCACATCCTGAAGGGGGCAGCTCCAAAGAAAGCAACGCCGCGACGGCTTGGTGGCGGCGGCGGGACCGGCCGCTCGGGATCAGTCCCAACGGATGGCTGGCCATCGCGGCGATCGCCGGCCCCATCGCCATGGCCTGGATCCTGGTCCCGTGGCGCAGTCAACTCGACACCGGCGACGATGCGCTGTTCCTGGTGGTGGTGATCGTGGCGGTGGCCACCACCGGGCGGAGGTTGGCGGCCGCCATTGCCGCTCTCGTCTCCGCCGTCGCCTTCGACTTCTTCCTCACCCGTCCCTACCACTCACTCCGGATCACCAACCGGAACGACCTGATCACCGGGCTCCTGTTGTTGGCGGTCGGAGTGGCGGTCGGCCAGTTGGCGGCACGGGGTCGCCTCCATCGCCATCAGGCCATCGAGAGCCGGGGCGATGTGGTCCTCCTGCACTCGTTGACCGAGTTGGCGTCGTCGGGGCACGAATCCCGGGAGATCATCGACTCCGCCCTCGGTGAACTCCAACAACTGCTGTTCCTGCGGGACTGCCACTTCACCCGGCGGGATCCGGGACGGCTGGCGGCTCGGATCACCCCCGAGGGCGACCTCATCCTCGGCGAGGAAACCTGGCCGACCCAGGACCTCGGTCTTCCCACCCGCAAAGTCGACCTCCCGGTGCGGGGGAACGGATGGCTGCTCGGCCATTTCCTGCTGGTCCCGACCCCGGGACGGCCGGTCCCCCACCACCGACTGCTGGTAGCGGTGGCCATTGCCGACCAGGTGGGAACCGCGCTGGTCACCGACGAAGCCGGGACGCCGGTTCCCGACCGGGACGGCCGAGTCCTCACCCTGGATCCCGCCGACGACCCCATGCACACCGGCTACGGATGAGGCGCGGAGCGAATCCATAGTTCCCCGACGCGGGTCCAACCCGTCAGCCACCTGCCGGTCGGAAACGGTCAGACTCGTTGCAACACCGGTGCCCCGGCGGGCCCGATGCGGGCGGTCCGACCACGCCGAAATGCCGCCCACCACCGTCCGATCCCGAAGGAGAGGGCGCCCAACCCGCCGACGAAGAATCCGATGGGCCAGTTGGACACGTAGGAGATGGCGATGGCGCTCCATACCGTGACCAGGGCGATGGCCACCGACAATCCCATCGCCAGCATCGGCCGGTCGGTGAAGGATCGAGCGGCGGCCGGCGGACCGATCATCAGGCTGAAGATCAAGAGCGCCCCCACCACCGGCACCGTCATGGTGGTGGCGATGGCCACCACCACCAGGAAGGCCATCTCCATCCGATAGGCACTGACCCCTCTGGCCTCGCCGATCTCGGGGACGACGGAGGACAGCATCAGCGGGCGGTAGAGGAAGGCGACGGCGGCGACACTCAAGAGTCCGAGCCCGGCAACCGGCAGGATCTCGGTGGTACTCACCCCGAGGACCTCGCCGAACAACAGTGAGTAGATCTGGGGTTCGTACTCGGTGCTCCGGCTCAGGAACAAGGCACCGAGGGCGAGCATCATGACCAGCGCCAGCGCCGTCGAGACATCGTTGCGCCCCCGGCGGCCCAGCGAACCGATCCCGAAGGCGGCCAGCAGGGCCACCACTCCGAGCCCGACCAGGGTATTGATCCCGAGCAGGTTGGCCCCGGCAGCACCGGCAAATGCACCGTTGGGGATGGCATGGGCCGGGAACGCCGAGCCGCGCAGCACCACGAAGAAGCCGACCACCCCGGCCACCACCGCCACGATGGTGGCCACCATCCAGGTGTTGGCCATGAATCCCGAGAACATCGCCTAGGCCTCCCGGCGGTGGGTGGTGGCCGGCACGTTCGGCCTCATGATTCGGCCATGCCCATGGCCGGGCGAGCCGTCGCCGACACTCTCCGGGGGCCCCGAAAGACGGGGAGCCCGGTGGCCAGGTACAGGACGAAGATGAGGGCCACGACCATGAAGCTCACCGGGATGCCGGTGTGCTTCGCCCCCCAGTAATAGCTGTCGAAGGCCAGGAGCACCCCGATCCAGGTGGTCCCGACCCCGATGACGCAGGCGACCACCATCGCCCAGGCGATCCGGTTGGTGAGCCGGAGGGCGATGGCGGCCGGCCCCACCAGGAGAGCGGTGGAGAGGATGGCGCCGATGGCGAGGGCCGACAGCCCCACCGCCACCGCCAGGGCGACCATGAACAGCACGCCGACCACCCGCAGGGGGATGCGGCGGGCAGCGGCGATGTCGGGGCTCACCGACGTCAACAGGAGCGGGCGGTAGATCACCGCCATGATCCCGACCGACACCACTCCCAAGACCACCACCACCGGGATGGTGGAGGGATCGACGGTGAAGATCGAGCCGAACAGGATCTGTTGGGTGGCGCCGGTCGTCGCCCGGGTGGTGGTGTCGAAATAGAGGAAGAGGGCGGCCAGACCGGTCGAGGCGCCGAGCACGATGCCGGTGGCCAGATCCCGGCCCCGCACCCGCTGGACGCCGATCAGGTCCATCACCCCGGCGCCGGCCACCCCGACGCCCACGAACCCGAGCAGCGGGCTGACGCCGACGAGCACTGCGCCGGAGCCGCCGGCGGTCGAGACATCGGTGAGGGCGTGGCCGGCAAAGGACTGGCCCCGCAAGACGGTGAACACGCCGACGACCGCGGAGACGACGGCGGCGGCCGCCCCGACGACGAGGGCAACGTGGATGGGCTGGCTCGAGAGAAAGCCTGGCTCGACGATCCAGGTCAGGAGTCGGTGCATAGACGTCTGCCCTATCCGGCCATCGGGTCGGGGGCGGGGACCCGGTCGTCCCCGCTCCCCTGCCCGGCCACCACCAGGATGCGGCCGTGCACGTGCAGCACATCGACGTGGTGCCCGTAGAGCCGGCTGAGGACGTCGCCACGGATGACTTCCTCGGTGGTGCCACTCACCGCTCGCCCGTCGGCGATGTAGACGATCTGGTCCATCACCGGCAGCAGCGGGTTCATCTCGTGGGCGGTGAGGAGCACCGCCACGTGCTGTTCGGTGGCGATCCGACCCAGCAGCTCGACGATCTCCTGGGTGGAACGAAGGTCGAGATTGGCCAGCGGCTCGTCCAACAGGAGCAACTGGGGCCGGCTGATCAGGGCATGGGCGATCAGCGCCCGCTGTTGCTCGCCGCCCGACAGGTGACCGATCCGGGCATTGGCGAACCGCTCGGCGTCGACGGCGTGCAGCATTTCATCGACCTGTTCGGTCCGCCGTTTCGACCGGAGCGGCATCCCGAATCGATGCCCGTCCAACCCCAGGGCGACCAGGTCTCGGGTCCGCATCGGCATGTCCGGATCGAGGAGGACCTTCTGGGGGACGTAGCCGATGGAGCGGTTCTTCCGGGAGAGGGGCTGCCCGAGCACCGTCACCTGGCCGGCGGTCGGCCGCTGCAGCCCGAGGATGGCCCGCAACAGGGTGGTCTTGCCCGCCCCGTTGGAGCCGATCACCCCGGTGAACTGTCCGGAACCCACCGAGAAGGTCACCTCGTCGAGGATCTGGCGCCCGGCCAGCGAGACGCTGACGCCGTCCACCGACAGGACCGGGTGCTCGAGCTCGCGACGGGCCATGTCCATCACAAGTGCTCGGTCGACACCTGGTTGACCACTGCTTTCTGGATGGCGTTGACCTCGGCCAGCATCCAGGACTGGTAGTTGTAGCCGGTCGGCATCGTCTCGTAGACCCCGACCACCGGCACCCCGGCCTTCTGGGCATTCGACCGGATTGACGTTGTCAGGGCATCGACCACCTGTTGGTTGTAGCAGAACACCTTCACCTGGTGGCCGGTGAAGAAACCGTTCTCGAGGGAGATGTCCTGCGGGGTGGGATCGACGCCGTTCATGATGTCGGCTTGGAATCCGAAGGGGGTGAGATTGTTGGCGCCCATGGCCTCGAGCAGGTAGTCGGCGACCGGCTCGGTGGTGGCCACCGCCACGCCGCCGTGGCTGGTCTTGAAGGCGGCGATGGCGTCCAACCACGGGCCCAACGAGGCCAGGAATTTCTGAACATTGGCCCGGAAGTAGGCGGCGTGGGCGGGCTCGATCGCCGACAGATCGTCGGCCATCGCCTGGGCGACTTTCGGCATGGTGGTGGGCGCATACCAAACGTGCGGGTTGGGCGTGCTGTCCGGGAGTCCGAGGACATCCTGGACCACGATCAGCTTGCGACTGGAGCTGGGCGATGCCGACTCGATCTTGTTCATGAAGGTGTCGTAGCCCAGCCCGTTCTGCACGATGAGCTGGGCGGCACTGACCGCTTGGGCCACCTGGGGGCTGGACTCGTAGGTGTGGGGGTCGGTGGCCGGGTTGTTGAGGATCGACGAGACGTGCACGTAGCGTCCCCCCACCTGGCTCAACACATTGGCGTACTCGTTCTCAGCACCGACGGCATTGATCACCCCCGGGGTGGAGGAGGCCTGGGCCCCGCCCCCGCAGGCGGCTGCCGCCATCGCCAACCCGACCAGGACCCCCGCCATCGCCAGCCGTCCCCCGGTCCTCGGGCGTCGCAGGCCGTTTGAGCCGGGAGCGGAGCTCATGGCCTCAGGCTAATATAAGAATGAGTCTCAGTCCAAATTAGCCACTATGCGTCCCCCGTCCCATCCCCGCGAGGGACAATCATGAGCACCACCGAAACCCGCTGTCCCCGACGGCCAGGCCAACTGGCACCAGGGAAGCAGGACAAAGACCCATCGAGGACCGAACCGTGACCGCCATCCATGGGGTAACCGACGATCTGCACGCCCTGGTCGAAGGCAGGCTCCGCCGCGTCGAGCAGCGCTACACGGAGGGACGCCGCGCCATCGTCGAGGCGCTGGCCAGTGCCGGGCACCCGGTGAACATCAGTGACATCGCCGGCCGGCTCCCCGACCGTCCCCGGAGCTCGGCGTACCGAAATCTCGTCGACCTCCAGTCGGCGGGCGTGGTCCGGCGGGTCGCGGCCAACGACGAATTCGCCCGCTTCGAGCTGGCCGAAGACCTCACCGAGCACCACCACCACTTGCTGTGCACCAACTGCGGCAAGGTGAGCGACATCACCCCGTCAACCGCCTTCGAGCGCACCATCACCGAGCAACTCGACCGGCTGGCCGACGCCCAGGGATTCCAGCTCCACAGCCACCGGGTGGACGTGCTGGGCCTCTGCGAAGCCTGCCACTAGGCGAACCCACCGACGGGGGCGGCGTTCGGCACAGGCCGCCGGCGGCGCCGCCGGGGTGGTCTGGAACACCGGCCAGCCCACCTCGGTGCGGTGCTCCGACTCGTCGTCGGTATCGGCCGGACCCACCAGGTAGTGCTCCCGGATCGGCCCCTCCACCCCCAGCTCCCGCTCGACGACGTAGGTCCCGAGCGCGCCATAGGTCTGGTCGATCTGACCGAAAGGTCCCCGGTGGAGCGCAACGGCGAGTTCGGCCGCCGGCACCTCGAAGGCTGAGACCCGTCCCGAGACCGACACCCCATCCTTGACCGGGATGAAGGCAACGACTTCGCCCCGCTCGTCCTCGAACAACTCGCTGGCGTACAGCGCGCCGCTCGGGCCGGACGGAGCCACGCCCGCCGAATGCAGCTGGGCGTAGAGCTCGGCAAAGGCATATGCCCACCACTCATCGATATCCTCCACGTCCACCTCCTCGGTGATGGCCACCGCCGGAGTGATCGGAACGGACCGGTACTCCACCGCGATCGGGGCAGGAGGGCGCTCGAGGAGGGTCCGGAGTGACACCACCGTCGACTGGGTGTCCTCCAGCTGGGACTCCATCCGCTGAAGGTGGGCGACGATCACTGCGTTGCGCGACGCCACATCGGGGGCCAGGAGTACCGCCTTCACCTCCTCGAGCGGCATTCCCAGGTCGCGAAACCGGCGGATCACCTGGGCCACCGGCACCTGTGACGCCTCGTAGAACCGGTACCCGCTGGTCGGGTCTATCTCCACCGGGTCCAGCAGGCCGACATCGTGGTAGTGGCGCAGCGCCTTGACGCTGAGATGGGTCATCCGGGAGAAGTCGCCGATGGGGAACCGCACGTTCATAGCCTGGAGTCTTGTCCCTCCCGCGAGGGGAGAGTCAAGGATCGACCCAAACCCGGGCCGGTCGGTGGGTCGCCCGAAGACGCCCCCGCCGCCGGGGCTCACCGGGTCACCGAACGCTCGGGCAGCAGCCGGGAAAGGGCCGCCACCGAGAGGAGGAGCCCGCCCAACTCGGCCACGCTGAGCTCGAAGGCGTGGGCGTACCCGCCGGCCAGCGAACCGAAGAAGATCGCTCCGGTGACGGCCACGCCGAGGGCGTTGCCCACCTGCTGCATGGTGGACAGGGCTCCCGACACTGCCCCGGCCCGCTCGGGATCGGCGTGCGACAGCACCGTCGAGGTCAGGGGGGTGATGCACAGCCCCATGCCCGCGCCGACCAGGACGAGTCCCGGCGCCAGCAACCAGACTGATCCGGAGACGCCGAGGTGGGCCACGGTCACCAGCAAGGCGCCATCCCCCGCCGCCAGGATCACCGCCCCGGTGGCAATCAGCGCCCGCCCGAACCGCAGGGTGAGGGACGGAGCCCGGAACGAGGTTGCCAGATAGGCGACGGCCAGGATCGAGAAGACCAGGCCGGCATCGAGCGCGTCCAGGCCTCGGCCACTCTGGAGGTAGAGGGCGAAGACGAGGAAGAACGACGCCTGGCCGCACCAGAAGACGAGCTGGATGACCAGCCCGGAAAGGAGCGTCCGCCTCCGGAACAGCACGGGGTCGAACAGCGGCATGCCGCCACGCCGGGTCGTCCTCCGCTCGTGGGAGGCGAAGGCGGCAAACAGGAGCGGCGCCAGCGCCAGGCTTCCCCACGTCCAGGTCGGCCAGTGGAGTTGGGTACCTTCGACCAGCGGCAGGACGAGGGCGGTGAGCCCGAGGGTGATGAGGGTCGTCCCGGTGACGTCCAGCCGGATCCGTCCTTGGGCCCGAGACTCGAAGATCCGTCGGGGGGCAAAAGCCGAGGCGATCAGCCCCACCGGCACGTTGATCAGGAAGACCGTCCGCCATCCCCAACCGAACAGGTTGGCCTGGATGAGGATGCCGCCGATGAGTTGGCCGCCCGCCGCCGCCAGGCCCATCACCATGCCGTAGAAGGTGATGGCCCGGACCCGGGCCGGACCGGCGTAGCTCACCCCGATGATCGACAGCACGTTCGGGCTGATCAGTGCTCCGCCCAGACCCTGGATGAGGCGGGCGATCACCAGCAGCGTCGGGTTGGGGGCCAGACCGCAGAGGGCGGATGCCACCGTGAACAGGCCGAGCCCGACGGAAAATACCCGCCGGCGGCCAAGGAGGTCGCCGAGCCGACCGCCGGTGATGATCATGACCGCGAAGGTGAGGCCGTAGCCGGCGACGACCCATTCGATGGCGCTCGAGCTGGCGTGCAACCGGGCCTGGATGGACGGCAACGCCACGTTCACGGCGAAGAAATCCAGCACGATCATGAAGACGGCGCAGAGCAGCACCGGCAGGGCGGACGGCCGGCGATCGACGGTCGGGGGCCGAGGCGGCGGGGCGATGACGGGGGGCGGGGCGGTGTCTAGGTTGGTCATGGATCGAGCATCCGCCCTCCCCTCGCGGGAGGGTCAAGGGCCGATTTTCCGACAATCTGAATTCGATGGCTTCACCGTCCGGGGCCCGAAGATCCGGCGTCGGAATGGGGGGCCGGCCGCCTGTCCCGGTTTCGGCGATGATGGAGCCGTGCAAAGGGGGGCCGGGCATGGATGGTGACGTCGTCATTCGGGGCGGGACGCTGGTGGACGGCAACGGCGCCCCCGGTCGGCCGGCGGACGTCGCGGTTCGGGACGGCAAGATCGCGGCCGTCGGAGACAGGCTTTCGGGCACCATCGAGCTCGACGCCTCCGGCCAGGTGGTGGCGCCCGGATTCATCGACATCCACACTCACTACGACGCCCAGGTGTTCTGGGACCCCGACCTGACCCCGTCTTCCTTCCACGGAGTGACCACGGTGGTGGCCGGCAATTGCGGGTTCTCGATTGCCCCCACCCGGCCCGAAGGGGCTGAGCTCCTCATCCGTACCCTGCAACACGTCGAGGACATGAACTTCGAGACGCTTCTGGCCGGGGTCCCCTGGGAGGAATTCGAGACGTTTCCCGAGTACCTCGATGCGGTGGAACGCCGAGGGGTGGCACTCAACTACGCCTGCTACGTCGGTCATACCGCCGTCCGCCTCTTCGTCATGGGCGACCAGGCCTACGAGCGGGCGGCCACCGAGGACGAGGTGGACAGGATGGCCCGAGTCGTCGATGACGCGCTGGATGCCGGTGCCATCGGCTTCGCCTCCAGCTGGTCTCCCACCCACAACGGTGACCACGGCCGCCCGGTCCCTTCCCGGCTCGCCGACCTCGCCGAGCTCGCCGCCCTGCTCGAGCCCCTGCGCCACCGCCGCCGGGGAGTGGCGGCGCTGCTGCCCGGCGGGGTGCTGTCCCACGACCAGATGTTCGAGCTCCAGCGCCACATCGGACGACCCTTCACCTGGACGGCGCTGCTCACCTTCGCCGGGTCCAACTACCACGAGCAGGTGATGGCCGATCATGCCGCCGCCCGGGCCACCGGGGTGGACGTCTGGCCGCAGGTGTCGTGCCGGCCGCTGGTGTTCCAGACGAACCTGGCCGAGCCGTTCTCCCTCAATACCTTTCCCAACTTCGCCGCCCTCATGGACGCCCCCGAGGCGGAGCGAACCGCCGCCTATCGCGACCCCGGCTGGCGGGCCGCCACCCAGGAACAACTGTCCTCGGCGCGATTCAGCCTGTTCAACCCCGCGTCGCTGTCGGTGGCGGACTCGCCCTCCCGGCCCGACCTCACCGACCGTTCGGTCGTCGATCTCGCCGGCGAGCAGGGCGTCACCCCTCTCGACGTGATGCTCGACCTGTCCCTGGCCGACGGGCTCACCACCCGCTTCTGGTCGGTGTTGGCCAACAACAACCCCGAGGGGATCGCGTCGCTGCTGCCGAGGGATGACGTGCTGTTGGGTCTGGCTGATTCCGGGGCGCACGTGAGCCAGTTGTGCGACGCCTGCTTTGCCACCGACCTGCTGGGCAATTGGGTCCGCGACCGCCAGGTCATGAGCCTGGAGCTGGCCGTCCACAAGCTCACCGCCGAGCCAGCCCGGGTCTACGGTCTCGGCGATCGCGGTTCGGTGGAGGTGGGAAAACAGGCCGACCTGGTGGTGTTCGACCCCGGCACCATCGCCCCGGGCCCGCTCCGGCGAGTGGTGGACTTCCCGGCCGCCGGTGAGCGGCTCACCGCCGATGCTCCGGTGGGAATGGCCCACACCCTCGTCAACGGGGTACCGATTCGGGCCGACGGCCGCCCGGTGCCCGACGGGCTCGGGCAACGACCCGGCCGCGTCCTCCGCCAGTGATCAACTCAGATCGGAGGGTGGCGATGGCTGCCCTCGGCCCGGTCATCCGGTGGGGAAGAATCTGGGTGAAGCTGTCGATCGGGGCGTTGCTCGCTCGTCGTAGTCAGTGAGCGGCCCCGACCGTGGGGCCAACACAGGAAGGAGTACATCATGGCCGAGTACCTGATCCTCATTTACGGGGAGGAGTCAGCCTTGGACGCCCTGGAAACCGGCGCCACTGGTCAGATGATGAAAGAGCACGTGGTGTTCGGTGAGAACAACGCGGCTTCGCTGCGGGGCGGGAATGCCCTCCAGCGGACGGCAACCGCCACTTCACTGCGGACGGATTCCTCCGGAAACCTTGCCGTCACCGATGGGGCGTTCGCCGAGACCAAGGAAGCGCTGGCCGGCTACTACCTCATCGAAGCCGCCGATTTGGACGAGGCTCTCGCCATCGCCAAGCAGGTCCCCGCCCCCCACGGAGGGGTCGAAGTCCGACCGATCCGGGTCTTCGACTGAGGGACGTCCCTCGTCCCGTGCAGGCGTCCGTCGAAGCCGCCGTCGCCGACGCGCACCGTCGCGAGTGGGCCTTCGTGCTCGCCGCGACGGTGCGGGTGACGGGCGACATCGACCTGGCGGAGGAGTGCGTCCAGGACGCCTACGCCCGGGCGCTGGCCAGCTGGGGCACCGCCGGCATCCCGACCAAGCCCGGCGCCTGGCTGACCACCGTTGCCCGCCGGCGGGCCATCGACGTGGTGCGGCACACCTCCACCCGGGATCGGGCCCTGCCGCTCCTGGTCGAACGGGTGGCGGCTCCGGGCCCCGACGAGCTGGACCCCCCCGATGTCACCGACGATCGGCTGCGGCTGATCTTCACCTGCTGCCATCCGGCTATCGCCCCGGAGGCACAAGTGGCGCTGACCCTCCGGCTGGTCTGCGGGCTCACCACCGCCGAAGTGGGTCGGGCCTTCCTGGTCAGCGAGCCGACCATGGCCGCCCGGATCACCCGGGCCAAGAAGAAGATCGCCACCGCCCGCATCCCCTATCGGGTCCCGCCGGTCGAGGAACTCCCGTCCCGAATCGACGCGGTGCTCACCGTCATCCATCTGCTCTTCACCACCGGGCACACCGCTCCCGCCGGCAGCGACCTGGTGCGCCGGGACCTGGTCGAACGATCCCTCGACCTGACCCGGATCCTTCGCACGCTGCTGCCCGATGATGCCGACGTCGCCGGGCTGCTCGCCCTGATCCTGCTCACCGACGCCCGGCGAGCCACCCGCCTGGGTGACGATGGCCACCTGGTGCTATTGGCCGACCAGGATCGCTCCCACTGGGACCGGACCGCCATCAGTGAAGGCATCCCTCTGGTCCGCGACGCCCTCCGTCGGCGGCCACCCGGACGCTTCGCCCTCATGGCCGCCATCGCCGCGGTCCATGCCGAAGCCCCGTCCTGGGATGTCACCGACTGGAGGGAGATCGTCGGTCTGTACGACCTGTTGGTGGAGATCTGGCCTTCACCGGTGGTTGCCCTCAACCGGGCGGTGGCGGTCGGTCTGGCCGAAGGCCCCGGCGCCGGCCTCCTGGCCCTCGATGCGCTCGCCACCGAGCCCCTCCTCGCCACCTACAGCTACCTGGCCTCGGCGAGGGCCGACTTCCTACGCCGGCTGGGACGGACCGACGAGGCCCGGATCGCCTACGAAGAAGCCCTCATCCTCAGCGAGAACGAGGTCGAGCGAACCTTCCTGGCCGAGCGGTTGGCTCAGGTCGAAACCTGAGGCGCCCGGGGACGGCCCGGTTGAACCCTCCAGCCGAAGTCGGGCGGCGTCCGGTGATGATCCCGAGAACCAACGTCGCGGAATAGAGTCGGTCGATCAGGAGCCAGGAGGGGATCGACGATGACGACGTCACCTACTGATGCCGAGGCGGCGGCCGGACGGTCCGGGAGTGACGGGTCGACCCCTTCGCTCCACCACCTTCACGCCGGGGCGAGCCAGCTGTCGGGCCGGATCGGGCAGTGGCTCGACGCTCCCGACCGGGAGGACGCCGATGTCCTCGCCGTCGTGGAAGGCCGTCTGGCCAACTCGGTGCTCCGGCCGTTGGAGGCAGCCATCGGGACGCCGGCCGGCGCGCCGCCAGACCCCACCGGATCCGACAATATCGAAGGTCCGGCGGCGTTGGTCGAGGCCCTGTGGGCCCTGGCCCGGGAGGCGACCGCTCTCCGGGTCGCCGAACCGACCTCCGCCCTGATCCTGGAAGCCACCGCCGCCCTTCAGGATCTGGCCAGCGTGATCGGCCAGCTCCGGGCGCCCGACGACGTCGCCAGCCGGTTGGGCGAACTGGGTGACTTGCAGTCAGGGCTGCCGCCCCAGATCCAGGCCTCGACCGATGGTCCGTACCTGGTCACCAATGTGGCCCGCCTGACCGACTGGCTCGGCGAGGCGGTGCCGACCCGCCCGCAGATGGCCCTCTGTCGCTGCGGCGCCTCTTCGATCAAGCCGCTCTGCGACGGCAGCCACGCCCGGGTCGGCTTCAGCTCGGCCAAGAGCGCCGATCGGGTCCCCGACCGGCGGGACACCTACGTCGGCCAGCAGGTCACCATCTTCGACAATCGTGGCATCTGCCAGCATTCCGGGTACTGCACCGACCGGCTGGCCACGGTCTTCCACGCCGGCAGCGAACCGTTCGTCACGCCGAGCGGTGGGCGGATGGATGAGATCATCCGTGCCGTCCGAGACTGCCCATCGGGGGCCCTCAGCTTCGCCATCGACGGCCGGGAGGCGCGAGCGGAGGTCGACCACGGCGACACCCGGGAGATGGCGATCGAGGTCACCAAGGACGGGCCCTACCGAGTCACCGGCGGTATCCCCCTTCGGGACGGGGCGGGGGCCGACGAGCCCCGGGCCGAAGGGTCGTCGCTCGAACACTACGCGCTCTGTCGCTGCGGGCAGTCCCAGAACAAGCCCTTCTGCAGCGGCATGCACTGGTATGTCGAGTTCCACGACCCGGTCCCGGACCCCGACCGGGAACCCACCGTCTACGAATGGTGCGGGGGGATGCCGGCACTGGTGCGGATGACCCGTCTGTTCTACGAGAAGTACGTCCCCGAAGACCCGCTGCTGGCACCCCTGTTCGCCACCATGTCCGCCGACCACCCGGAGCGGGTGGCCGCCTGGCTGGGCGAGGTGTTCGGGGGGCCGAAGCGCTACAGCGGGAACTACGGCGGCTACCCCCGCATGATCTCCCAGCATCTCGACAAGGAGATCACCGAGGACAAGCGGGCCCGGTGGGTGGCGCTCCTCCAGCAGTCGGCCGCCGACGCCGGAATGCCGAACGACCCGGAGTTCCGCTCCACCTTCGGTGCCTACATCGAGTGGGGCTCTCGGTTGGCCGTGGAGAATTCCCAGTCCGGGGCGCAGCCCCCCGAGCACATGCCGATGCCCCACTGGGATTGGCACACCGCGGCGGGAGCGCCGGGATCCCGCGGCTCGGCGCTCACCCCGTCGGCCGCCGATGACCCGGCCGTCGTACTGCCGGAGCCGGGGGAGCCGGTGAGCTTTGCCCGGCACATCAAGACCCTGTTCCGGCGACGGGACCGGCAGTCGATGACCTTTGCCTTCGACCTGTGGGACTACGACAGTGTCAAGGACCATGGCGAGGAGATCCTGCGCCGCCTCACCGACGGGTCGATGCCCTGCGATGGAGCCTGGCCCGGTGAGCAACTCGAGGCCTACCGGCGCTGGGTCGAGACCGGCATGCCGACCTAGTGCTGGTTCCCGAACCCGTTGCCGTGAGCGACCTGATCCGGTGATGAGCAAGCAACGGGTCGAGGCCTTCAGCGACGGGGTGTTCGCCATCGCCATCACCCTGCTGATCCTCACCATCGCCCAACCCGACTACAGCAAGGACCTGGCTCATCAGCTGGCGGAACGGTGGCCCTCGCTGGCTGCCTACGCCGTCAGTTTCGCCGTGATCGGCATCATGTGGCTCAACCACCACACCATCTTCAACCACCTCGATCGGATCGATCGGGGACTCTTCTACCGGAACCTTCTGCTGTTGATGACCATCGTCTTCATCCCCTATCCGACCGGGGTCTTCGGAGAAACCCTTCGACTCCATCACGACGCCAAGACCGCCGCCGTCTTCTACAGCGCCACCATGACGGTGAATGCGCTGGCGTGGGCGGCGGTGTGGCTGCACGCCTCGATTGGTCGCCGCCTGCTGCGACCCGACTTTCCCGAGAGCCAGCGGAAGATGTCGACCGTGCTGTTCCTGGCCGGAACCCTGCTCTACACCATCGCCACCGGCATCGCCTTCCTCAGTGCCTACATCTGCCTGGCGTTTCACGGCGCCCTCGCCCTGTACTACGCCTTCGACCCCATCTCCCGGCGGGTGGAACGGGAATAGGCGGCGATCGGGCCGGCCCGGGTTCTCCCCCTGAACCCGGACAGTCGTCTTGACGCCGCCCTCTCCCATGTTGGATGGTCTCGGCATGGGATTGGACCGGGTCAGGCTGGGCGTCATCGGGGTGGGCAACATCGCCCGGATGAACGTGCGGGGCTACCTGGACCACGACCACTGCGACGTCGTCGCCCTCTGCGACACCAATGTCCCACGGGCCGAGGCCTTGGCCAAGGAATGGGGCATCCCCGACGTGTACGGCCGGGTCGACGACCTGTTGGCCGACCCCTCGCTCGACGCGGTGGAGATTCTCACCCCCACCTACCTGCACCACCAGCACGTCATGGCCGCCCTCCGGGCCGGCAAGCACGTCTCGGTACAGAAGCCGATCGCCAATACCGTCGAGGAAGCCCGCGACATGGAGCAGGCGGCGGCGGACGCCGGGCTGACCCTCCGGGTGAGTGAGTGCTACGCCCACTACCCGCCACTGGAACAGGCCAAAGCCTTGATCAAGGAAGGGGCGATCGGGACCCCCACCGCCATCCGGATCAAGACGGTTGTCGGCCAGACCGACTCCGCCTTCCAGGCGGGGCTCGAGTCCGACGGCTACGTCTGGCGGCTCAACGCCCAGAGCCCCGGCGGCCACCTCTTCGACGACATGGTCCACAAGTACGCGATGGCGCTGTGGTTGGTCGACCAGGACATCGTCAACGTCCAGGCGGCGGTCCGACGCCGGGACTTCTTCTTCGAGCCCTGTGCCGCCATCTTCGAGTACCAGGATCCCGGCTTGCTCGGCATGATGGACGTCTCCTATGCGCCGAAGATGTGGATGCGATCCAGCTACTACGGAGCCGATGAGTTCTTCGAGGTCCAAGGCGACGAGGGGTTCGTGTGGGTCACCCGCTGCACCGGGGAGATGTTGGATATGCCCCCCCTGATGCTCTACCGCGGCAACCAGCTCGGCCCGTCGATGACCGAGGTGACCGACATCGACACCGATTGGGCGACCGGCTTCTCACGGTCGTCCGCCCACTTCATCGATGCCCTTCGCAACGGGACCCCCGCCGACATGTCGCCGGCCGACGCCATCAAGGTGCTGCAACTCTGCTTCGCCGTCTACCAGGCGGGCAACACCAACTCCAGGGTCGACCCCCGCACCATCACCGGTTCGGTGGTCCCGACCGGCTGGGCGGAATGGTGAGGTTCGACCGGTGACGGTGGTCGGGCTGGCCAACCTCGCCATCAAGGTCAGTGACCTCGACTCGGCCATCGCCTTCTACCAGGGGATCGGCTCCCGGGTGCGCGACCGGATGGCGTGGGCCGGGGGGGAACGGGTGGACGTGACCCTGGGCGCCCTGGAGATCACCCTCTTCACCAGGGCGATCTACGAAGACGAGGTGGCACTGGGCCCGGATTGCTTTTTGCACCCGGCCCTGTTCACCGACGATCTCGATCGCCAGCTCGAAGGCCAGGACGTCATCTGGGGGCCGGCGGAGGTGAGCGGACCCTTCGGACGTCGGCGTATCGCGTTCATCAACGCCCCCGGCAACATCCGGCTCGAGTTCATGGAACAACTCGACGAACCAAAGGCTCAGGACCCGTGAACGTCACCAGAATTCTGCATCACAGCGTCAACGTCGGGGATTCGCTGGACCAGATGGTCGAGTTCTACCGGTCGATGTTCTCGCTGGAGGATGCCAACCGGCCCGACATCCCCGGGGTGGCCGGCCACTGGTTCTCGGTCGGAGACGCCCAGATTCACCTGGTCAGTGCGGAGGCCGGCGACGACACCATCCGTCCCTTCGGCCCTCATGAGTGTTTCGGGGTCGAAGATCTCGACGCGGCGATAGCCGAACTCGAGGAGAAGGGCATCCCGTATAAGAAAGGGAGTCAGGGCCCGGTCGTGCAGGTCTGGTTCGCCGATCCGGCGGGACACACCATCGAAATCCAGCAGGACACTGCCGGTTCGTGAGCCTCTGACCAGAATCAAACGGTGGGGCGGCGGTGTCATCGAGCGCAGGCCCACCGGTCGACAACGGTGATGGCGGTTCGGCGAACCACCGCCAGGACGACGCGATCGTCATGCCGCGCCGATCCCGGTGGGGGAGCCGACCTTCCGGCTGACGCTGACGTCGCCGAAGGCGGTGCGGGCGCGTACTTCCACCGTCTTTTCGCCGGGCTGGGGAGGCCCGGTGGTGTCCAGGCCGTTGCGGACGTCGCCGAAGTGGGTATCGAGATCGAGCCAGGCAGAAACGCCGGCGAGGACCCCGATTTCGATCCTTCCGCAGGCGGTCTCGGCAGAAATGGCCCCACCGGAGACCTCGCCGAGGCGGATGTCTCCGTTGGCGGACTTGGCCGCCACCGTCCCCAAGGCCCTCTCCACGACGATCTTGCCGTTGGCCGCCCTCACCCGCAGGTCGCTGGTGGCCTCGCCGATCCAGGTGTCACCGTTGGAGTTCTTGACCACTCCCCCGCCGCCGAGGCTGCCGATCTCGACGGTGCCGGAGCCGGTGGTGATGGAGGCGTTGCCGGACGCTCGCCCGATCGCGATCCGGCCGGCCCCGGTCTTCAGCTCTACCTGGCCGGCTTGCTCCAGTTGGATGTCGCCGACACCGGTCTTGACCCGGACGTCGCCGAGGGGGCCGCTGGCCCGCACCGACGCCACCCCGGTCACCCCTCCGATGTGCGAGCCGGTCGGAACCTCGACTTCTACGTCGATCGACTCCGCTCCACCCCAGATCCGGTATTGGCGCCGACCCTTCGGTGCCTTGATCGTCAACACGCCGTTCACGTAGTCGACCCGGGTCTCCTCGGCGAGACTCACGTCGGACTTCTTGGTGGCGTCGGTCGGACGGACCTCGACGACCGTGTCGGCCCGTTCGCCGGCCACGATCCGGACGTCACCGACGCCGATCTCGAGGGTGACAGCGATTGGTTCAGGGGTGGCAAACGTAGGCATGGCGGTCCTTTCTCTGGGTTTGATGGTGCTCCCCAACCGGGGAGCCGGGGGGGATGATGAATTTGGCTCCGGGGGTCAGCGCGCCCAGCCCGTATAGCGCTGAGCTCCGTAGGCGCCCCGCCGATCCTGGCGGCGCCCGGGCTCGGGACGGTCCAAGGCGGAAGACGCCGCCCGCACCAGCCAGGCGTTCACCGAGAGCGCCTCGGTGCCGGCCGCTTGCTCGATTCGACCCTTCAGGTTCTCGGGCAGGCGGAGGTTGATCCGCGCCATGCCCCCGTCGTCGTCTTCGACGGGTGCGGGCCGGGCCACCGAGTCGTCGCCCGTGTCCGGGTCGTCGACGGACGGGTCGCCGGGTGCCGGGGTGACGACGAACTCGAGGTCCCTCCCCCGCAGCCGCAACTCGACCGAACCCGGGGCCAGCTCGCAGGTGATTTCCTCCGCCGCCGCGGCCAGCGCGTCCTGCAAGGTGAGTTGGATCGCCGCGTCCAGGGGTGCGAACAGCCGATCGGCCAGGGCCCGGGCATCGTCGCCCCCGGCTTCGGCCGCCGTCTCGACCTGGCGGTGGATGTTCTCGACGTAGTTCCTCAGGTCCATGGCACCACTATGGCACCACTATGGTGCCAAGTCAAGAGTCAATGGTGTCACAATGGCACCGTGCCGGACTCGGCCCCGCAGCTCCCTCAGGCAGTGAGCGGCGGCTTGGCCCGCAACGCCGGGATCAACGCCCCCGCCAGACCCCGCACCATCGCCATGGTGACGTTCATCCAGTCGAAGTAGTCCTTCCACACCACGATCTCGCCGCCTCGCACGTCGAACCGCCCACAGACCCAGAACTGCGCCCGGAACGGACCCAGGATCAGCACGTCGGTGCGCTCGGTGAGGACGACGTCATCCTCAGCCGAAATGGAGTGGAAATAGACCTCGAATCCGGCGCTGGAGATGCCCATGGCGGCCCCGAGCACCTTCCGCACCCGCTCACGACCGTGGATCGTCGGCATCGAGACGTTGATGTAGTCGACGTCGGTGGCGAGAAGGCCGACCGCGGCGTCGAGGTCGCCGGCAGCCAGCAGGTTCAAGAACTGCCGCACCAGCGCGACCGGCGACGGGTCGTTCGTCACCTTCCCGTTTCGATGGCCGGTGACTTCTCCCTCAGCAGTGCTCATGGGTCGAAGCTACCTCCCCGGGTTGTCACTGTCGCCGGGAACTCCAGGTGAACGGCTCTGACGACCGGACCGGGCCCGGTCGTGCAGTTGGCCAAGATCCGTCCACCTCGGAGCGGGGGCGGCGGGAGGATTCAGTCGGTGGCCGGAAGTTCGACCGGCGTGGCGATCACGTCGACCAGGGCACCCGAACGAAGCACGGTGACGGCCAAGGGCTGGCCGATGGCGGCGGCCAGCATGAGCTTTTGCAGGGTCTGGGCGCTGATGATCGGCTCGCCGTCGGCACTCAGCAGAAGATCGCCGGTGCGGAGTCCAGCCCGGTCGGCCGGTCCCCCGGCGATGACCTGTTCGATGCGCAGACCCGCGGTCTGCCCCCGCCGAGAGGCCAGTGTCGGGGGAAGCGGTGCCGGCGTTCCCGCCAGTCCGAGGTAGGCCCGGCGAACCAGGCCCTCCGCCATCAAGGAAGCAATGATCTGGCGGGTGGTGGCGTTGATGGGGATGGCCAGCCCGACCCCGATGCCGGCCACCGCGGTGTTGATGCCCACCACCGCTCCGGAGGCCACGACCAAGGCGCCGCCCGAGTTCCCCGGGTTGAGAGCGGCGTCGGTTTGGATGACATCGTCGACGATCCGCATATTGCTTCCCGCCCGGGTCGGCAACGACCGACCCAGGGCGCTGACGACACCGGCGGTGACGCTGCCGGCCAACCCGAGCGGGTTACCGACCGCCACCACCAACTGGCCCACTTTCAATTGGGACGCCTCGCCCAGCCGAGCGGGCGCCGGGGTTGCCCCGTCGACGCGGACCACGGCCAGGTCCGACAGAGGGTCACTGCCGACGACGTGGAACGGGACGGTCGTCCCGTCACCGAAAGCGGCCCGACCGGCGTCGGCGGAGCCGACCACGTGGGCGTTGGTGAGCAGGAACCCGTCACTGGTGAACACCACCCCCGAGCCCGCCCCTTCGGCGAAACTGCCGTCGCCCCGGCGGCGCGACACCTGGAGAGCAGCCACCCGGGGGGTCAGTTGCTCCGCTACCGACACCACGACCTGGGAATACGCGTCCATCGGGGCCATGTCGGCATCGGGCTGGTTGGAAACAGTTTCACTCATCGGTCCTCCCGATTACATCATTACGAACCCAGAGTAACGAGGGAGCGCCCCATCGCATTCCAGCCGTGAGCCGAGGCCGACCCGGCCGCCGCTCAGCCCGCTCCAACCGGTCAGCCCTCCCGGGGAGCGCCGCCATCCGCGACCCGATCAGCGTGTCGAACCGGCCTCCCCCGTCACCAAAGGCCACGAAAATGCTCCGGGTGCCGTCGAGGTGCAACCGGCAACCGGTCGACGCGGTCCTCCCCGGGAGCACCGGCAGAAGTTGGCGGCTCCAGGACATCTTCTCGAAACAATCGCTGCATAGAGTTGGTGGATGGCGACCCCTCGTACCCTCGGAATCGAGGAAGAGCTTCAGGTGGTCGACGGCGAGACGTTCCGCTTGGCGTTTCGAGCTCCGCAACTGTTGCGCCGGCTGCCCGATGAGGGATATGCCGCCGAACTGCAACGCAGCACCGTCGAGACCAACACCGCCGTCTGGCACACCCTCGATGAGCTCAGCCGGGATGTCGTCGGGTTGAGGAAGGATCTCCTCGAGGCCGCCTCCGATGAAGGTCTGGCCATGGTGGCCGCCGGGACCGCGCCGCTGTCGAGTGCGGCCGATCTCGAACTCACCGCTCTCGGGCGTTACGGCCGCATGCAGCAGGACTACCGCCTCCTGGTCGACGAACATCTGGTCTGCGGCCTGCAGGTCCATGTGGGCGTCGCCGACCCGGATCTGGCCGTCCGGCTCATCCCCCGACTCGAGAGCTCCCTGCCCACCCTGTTGGCCCTCTCCGCCAGTTCGCCGTTCTTCGAGGGGCAGGACACCGGGTACGCCAGCATCCGGACGGTGATCTGGCAACGATGGCCGACGGCCGGGCGAACCCCCCGCCTCGGGTCCCTGGCCGGCTACGACGATCTCATCCAGAACCTCATCGATTCGAGCATCATCTCCGATACCAAGATGGCCTACTTCGATGTCCGGCCCTCGCCCCACCAGCCGACGTTGGAACTCCGGGTATGCGATTCCTGCCCTTTGGTCGACGATGCCATCCTGATCGCCGGCCTGTTTCGGGCGGTGGTGGAGCGCGCCGTCCAGGAGGACGCCATCGGCGCTCCCCGGCCGAACCGGCCCGGGCCTCTTTACCAGGCGGCAATGTGGCGGGCGGCCCGTAGCGGGCTGGCTGACACCCTCATCGACGGTCGTGAGGACCCCACCGCGCTCCCCGCCGCCGAGGTGGTGAGCCACCTGGTGGACGACCTGCGGCCCCAACTCGAAGACGCCGGGGATTGGAACGTGGTCTCGGAGCTGACCGCCGCCGCGCTGGCCCGGGGGACCTCGAGCGAGCGCCAGCGGGCTCGGTATGCCGAGCGAGGCAAGCTGGCCGACGTCGTCCAGTTGCTGGTCGCCGAGACTGCGGGTCGTAGCGACGCTCCCCGGTCACGGACCCGCTGGTCGGCCAGTTACGCCGCCCCGACCGTCGACGAAGCGGTGCACCCGTCGGGGACTCCCTACTCGTCGTACCGGACGATCTTCGAAGTACTCGACCACCTCGACGCCGCCGAGACGACGCGCCGGTCCGAGCAGGCCCTGAATCAGGGCCTCACCTTCGGCGTCGGGGGCAAACAGCGGCCCTTCCCGGTCGATCTCATTCCTCGGGTCCTTCCCGCCCACGAGTGGGACGAACTGGCGATCGGGCTCACCCAGCGGGCCCGGGCCATCGAGGCTTACCTACGCGACGCCTACGGCACCGCCGAGATCGTGCGCGATGGGGTGATTGCCCCGGAGGTTCTCCGCAGCTGCGACGCCTGGCGATCCGAGGGGCAGATGCTTCCGGCCGACGTGGTGCGAGCTCCGGTGATCGGCTTCGATCTGGTCCGCGACAGCATCGGCCAGTGGCGGGTGCTCGAGGACAACGCCCGGGTCCCCTCCGGGGTGGGTTACGCCATTGCCCTCCGCCGGCTCATGGAGACGGTAATGCCCGAACTCCACGACCGGGTTCCGATACGGAGAGCCGACGACGCCCTCGAGCTGATCGGTCGCACGCTCCGGGGCTGCGCCCCAGTGCCGGATGGGGTGGTTGCCCTCCTCTCCGAGGGTGCCGACAACTCGGGCTGGTATGAACACCGCCTGATCGCCGAGGAGGTCGGTCTCCTCCTCGCCCAACCCGACGACGTGGAGGTCGAGAGGGGCCGGGTGCTGGTCGGAGGCCGCCCGGTCGACGTGGTATACCTCCGCCTCGACTGCGAGCTGGTTGATCTGATGGACTCCGCCGGCCGACCGGTCGGCGCCCAGGTGTTCGAGGTGGCCAAGCAGGGGAAGGTGGTGGTGGTGAATGCCCCTGGCAACGGGATCGCTGACGACAAGGCGATGTACTGCTACGTGCCGGACATGATCGCCTACTACCTCGAGGAGCGACCTCTCATCGCTTCGGTGCCGACCTATCGGTGCATCGATCCGACCGAGTGCGCGGCGGTGCTCGACCGGCTCGGCGAGCTGGTGACCAAGCCGGTGGGGGGCTACGGCGGGAGCGGGGTGCTCATCGGTCCGGAGGCAGACACTGCCGAACTGGCGCGACGCCGCCAGGAGATCGCCGACGATCCGGGTTCCTGGGTGGCCCAGGAGGTCGTCGCCCTCTCGACGCTTCCCACCCTGGTGGCGGGACGCTTGGAGCCCCGCCACGTTGACCTTCGAGCCTTCGTCTACCTCACCGGACCCGAGCCGGGTGAAGCCGAACTGGCGGGGCTGGCGTTGACCAGGGTGGCACCCTCCGGGAGCATGGTGGTGAATTCGTCCCGGGGGGGCGGGGCGAAGGACACCTGGATTCTCCTCGACCCGGACGACCAACCCGACGGGAGTGGGCATGTGCGGCCTGACCGGTGAGATCCGGTTCGACGGCAGACCGGCCGACGTCGCCGCCCTCGAGCGCAGCTGTGCGGTCATGGCCTGCCGGGGGCCGGACGGCTCCGGGATCTGGGCGCAGCGGTCGATCGGACTCGGACACCGTCGGCTGTCGATCATCGACCTTTCCATCCGGGGATCCCAGCCGATGGTCGACCCCGCCCTCGGCCTGTCCATCGCCTTCAACGGCTGCATCTACAACTACCCGCAGCTGCGAACCGAGCTGATCGGCCTCGGCCACTCATTCTTCTCCACCTCGGACACCGAAGTCATCGCCAAGTCCTACGCCCAATGGGGCACCGACTGCGTCTCCCACTTCCATGGGATGTTCGCGTTCGCCATCGCCGAGCACGAGAGCGGTCGACTGGTCCTGGCCCGGGACCGCCTGGGCATCAAGCCGCTGTACGTCAATCGCTCCGCCGACCGGATCCGCTTCGCCTCCTCGCTGCCGGCCCTGCTCAGTGCCGGGGGCGTCGACACCTCAATCGATCGGACCGCCCTCGCCTACTACATGACCTTCCACTCGGTGGTCCCCGCCCCCCACACCATTCTCAACGGCGTCAACAAGCTGCCGCCGGCCACCGTCCGGGTGATCGAGCCCGACGGACGGACCCGGGACACCCTCTACTGGGACCCGTCGTTCACCCGCGACGAGGACCGGGTTGACTTCTCCCCCGAGGATTGGCAGCAGGCACTGATCGAGGCTCTCCGCACCGCGGTCAAACGTCGGCAGGTGGCCGACGTCCCGGTGGGTGTGCTCCTGTCCGGTGGCATCGACTCCAGCCTGGTGGTCGCTCTCCTGGCCGAGAGCGGCCAACACGACCTCAAGACCTTCAGTGTCGGGTTCGACGATGCCGGCGGCGAGTCCGGCAACGAGTTCGAATACTCCGATCTGGTCGCCTCCCGCTTCGGGACCGACCACCATCGCATCAAGATCGAGAGCTCCCGCCTGCTGCCGGCCATCGACGGTGCCGTGGCCGCCATGAGCGAGCCGATGGTCAGCCACGACTGCGTGGCCTTTTACCTCCTGAGCGAGGAGGTGGCCAAACACGTCAAGGTCGTCCAGTCCGGGCAGGGCGCCGACGAGGTGCTCGGCGGCTACGACTGGTACCCACCGCTCGCCGATGTTTGCCGCGACGATGCCGTCGAGGCCTACTCGGCGGTCTTCTTCGACCGGCGGTTTCCCGCCCTCGGCCAGGTGCTCGAGGACGAGTGGGTCATGGCCGACGACGCGCCCACCGCCTTCATCCGCCGGCAGTTCGGACGGCCCGGCGCGGAGACGGCGGTCGACGCCGCCCTCCGCAACGACACCACCGTGATGCTGGTCGACGACCCGGTGAAGCGGGTAGACAACATGACGATGGCCTGGGCATTGGAAGCCCGGGTCCCCTTCCTCGACCATGAGCTCGTCGAGTTGGCCGGGCGGATCCCGCCGGAACTGAAGCTGGCCCACGGGGGCAAAGGCGTGCTCAAGGCGGCCAGCCGGGGTGTGGTGCCCGATGCGATCATCGACCGGACCAAGGGTTACTTTCCGGTCCCCGCCATCCGGCAACTCGAGGGTCCCTACCTCGAGCGGGTGCGGGCCGCCCTCACCGACCCGGCGGCCCGGGAACGGGGGCTGTTCCGGCCGGCCGTTGTCGATCGGATGCTGGCCGCCCCCAATGACACCCGCACGACGCTGGGGTCCAACGCCCTGTGGCAGTTGGGCCTCATCGAGATGTGGTTGCAGACCATGGGCATCACCTCGGCGTGACCCGGACCGACCGCCGACCGATGACCCCGGACCAGCTCGATGCGCTGGCGGCCGAGCTGATCGATGCCTGGGGTTGTTGGGCCCCGACCCTGACCCATGACGGCCACGACATGGCCTACGTGAGCAACCAGCGGGGCAAGCCGGAACTCTGGGTCCAGTCGGTGGACGGGACCGAGCCGCCCAAGATCCTGGAGCTGTCCGACGACCCGGTGCTGGCGGTGCGCTGGTCGCCCGACGGTCAGTGGCTGGCGTGCGCAATCGCCACCGGAGGTGGCGTCCGGTCCGAGGTGTGGGTGATCCGACCGGACGGCTCTGACCCGCGCCGTATCGCCGGGTGCCCCGAGCACGCCGAACTCGGTCCGTGGGCGCGCCAGGGCCACCGGGTGATGGTGACGGTCCATGGCCATGGCGAGGGGGCCAGCAACCGATGCGTGCTGATCGACGCCGACACCGGCAGTGAAGAGGAGGTTGCCTCGGGGGTATTGGTCGATGTCCTCGACCTCTCGGCCGACGAGAGGTTCGCCCTCCTCCGTGACGGCACCCGGGGCGCCCACGTCTGCCGTGTCCTCGACCGCGGGACCAATCGTCCCCATGACGTGCTCCCCCACCCGGGCACCGGATCTACCGACTGGGGATTGCTCCGCCCACCTCCCGGAGGGGAGCCGGCTGCCCTGGTCGCCTATGTGGTCACCGATGCCGGGCAACCACGCCGTGCCCTGGTAGCCGTGCCGCTCGACATGAAGGGGGGTCGGGCGGAGGGTGGGGCGGTGGCCCAACGGGAGGACGCCGAACTCGAGTTCGCCGACTGCGACGACAGCGGGGCACGGATGCTGTTGGTGTGGAATGTCGACGGCATCAGCGAGCTTGAACTGCTCGACACCACCTCCGGCGAGCGCCGTCGACTTGGAGACCTGCCCGGATCGGTGATCACCGGCAGCGTGGTGGCCCGGGACGGCGCCCGCGCGGTGATCGCCGTCGAGGGACCCCACTCCCCCTCCCGATTGTGGGAGCTCGACCTCGGCAGCGGGAGGTGGCGGCCTCTCACCCCCTTGGTGGTGGACGACCGGCAGCTGGTGGCACCGACCCTCGAACGGTTCGAGTCCCATGACGGACTCTCCATCACCGGGTGGCTCTATCGGCCTCCGACCGCGGTTCCCGGCGGACCGGCCGTGGTGAGCGTCCACGGCGGTCCCGAGGGCCAGGAGCGACCGGACTTCCATGCTCAACACCAACTGCTGGCCGCCGCCGGCATCGTCGTCCTGGCGCCCAACATCCGAGGCTCCTCCGGGTTCGGACGGGCCTTCGTCCATGCCGATGACCGATATGGACGCCTCGACGCCATCGCCGACATCGTGGTCGCCGCCGCCTGGCTGGCGACTGAGGGGCTCGCCGACCCGCAGCGGATCGCCGTCGTCGGGCGTTCCTACGGCGGGTACGCCGTACTGATGGCGCTGACCAACTTCCCCGGGGTGTTCGCCTCGGGAGCCGACATCTGCGGGATGTCCGACCTCATCACGTTCTACCGGGACACCGAGCCGTGGATCGCCAAGGCCGCCGTCACCAAATATGGCGATCCGGAACTTGACGCTGGGCTGCTCGCCAGCCTCTCGCCATTACGACGGGCCGACCGCATCCAGGTGCCGTTGCTGGTCGTTCACGGTGAGCTGGACACCAACGTGCCGGTCAACGAGGCCCACCAACTCGTCGCCGCCCTCCGGGCCGACGGAGCCGACGTCGAATACCTCGAACTCAAAGGTGAGGGCCATGAGTACCGGCGGGCCTCGTCCCGCCGGCGGTTGTTGGCCACCTTGGCCCGATTTCTCACCCACACCCTGGCCGTCGATGCCGACAGCCAGCTCAGCGCCGGGTGAGCCAGACGCCCGCGGTCAGCCAGCGGCGGGGGGTTGGCGGTGGCCCGCCTGCTCGACCAACCAGCCGAACAGTTCCATCTCCGGTGACTGGTCGGGCAGCTGCTCGGGGTGCCACTGCACCGCGATGATCCGATGATCCCGGTCCTCGAGGCCTTCGACAATGCCATCCTCGGCCCAGGCCACCGCTCGCAGTCCTTCGCCGACCCGGTCGACGGCTTGATGGTGCAGGGTATTCACCCCCAGTTCATCGACGCCCACGATTTTCCGGAGCTCGCTGTCCCGATCGATGCGGACGTTGTGCACCAGCTGGCTGCGCCGCTCGACGTCCAGGTGGGGCTCCGAAGTGACCGCAGGCAGATGCTGGATGAGGGTGCCCCCGCGGGCCACGTTGAGCAGCTGGATGCCCCGGCACACCGCCAGGATGGGAAGGCCGGCGGCCGTCGCCTCGGTGAGCAGGGCGATCTCGGACCGGTCGCGCTCGAGGTCGACGCCGCCGGACTCCTTGGCCGGTTCGGCGCCGTAGAGCTCGGGAGCGACGTCTCCGCCTCCCGGTAGGAGGATGCCGTCCAGGTGGGACACGATCTCGGCGACCGGGAGTCCGGAACGGCCGAGGACCTCGAGCGGGTAGCCCCCGGCCTCGGCAATCCGGTCGCCGTAGTCGCGCTGGGTCCCGTCGACCCAACGGTCATTGACCGGGATGCGGCCGACCGAGATCCCGATGAGGGGGCGATCAGCGGACATGGAGGGTTGGCCCGGCGGTCTTCGACATCCCCCGATTGTGCCATCAGTCGCACGGGTCCCCGTACCATCGACCACGGGTTCAGCCGATGCCGCCCTTGGCGGCTCCAGACGAACTCAGCCTTCGATGGGTTCCTTCGGCGCTCGGCCCTCCGGGCCTGGTTCAAGGGGCGGTGAGGGCACGCCCCAACTGCTTGGGCGTCATCGGAGGGCGGGCCGGCGACGTCGGACTCGGTCGGATCCCATCGAGCGACAGGTCCAGAAACCGCTGGGAGGCGTTCGGAGCTTCCCCATCACAGAGATCGGCGACGGCCCGGACCGACATCAGGAGCACCACCACATCGGTGGGGCTGACATCCCTTCGGGCGGTACCGGCGGATTGGCTGGCCGCTAGGATCTGCCCGATCGCGGGGAGCAGGTCGCCGAGGACAACGTCGGCCCGGCCCCCGCTCCAGGGCCGACGGGTGGTGGTGGCCCGCCAGCAGCTGGGAGTTGCGATGCAGCGGCGGACGAACTCGAAGACGGCGGCGGCAGGCGCCACCTCCGCCAGTACCTCATCGGCGATGGCTCGGGTCCGCTCGGTCGCGGCATCCACCACCGCGGCGAAGAGATCGGCTTTGTTGGGAAATCGCCGGTACAGAGTCCCGACACCGACGTCGGCGCGGGCGGCGATCTGTTCCATCGACGCTTCATAGCCTTGTTCCGCGAACACGTCCCGCGCCGCCGACACCACCCGGGCCAGGTTCTGTTCGGCGTCCCGTCGCAATGGCCGAAGGACGGTCAGCCTTCCCTCCTCCCTGGTGGTGCCCGGGGTCACCTCAATCCTCCGCCCCATAGGCGATGGCCCCGACCATCACCTCGGCTTCGGCGGTGAGCCCGGGATGCGACTCGCTGAGCACTACCGATGGCCGGGTCCGGCGAGGGATCATGAGCCCCGCACCGGCCGCCACCACCAGGGCGGCCCCGCACACCGCGAAGGCGAGGATGTAGCCGTGCTCTCGCGGGTAGCCATGGACGACCAGACCACTCACGACCAGGCTGGTGGCTACTCCGCTTCCGAGGGCGGCACCGATGTTCCGGATGTTGGTGTTCATGCCGGTGGCCACCCCCGTCTGGCTCGGGGGCACCGCTTCGATGATGAGATTGGACATCGAGGCGTAGCCGAAGGCGACGCCGATGCCGAGCAGGCCGGCAGCCAAATAGATGTTCCAGGGTTGGGTGTGGGCGAAGGCCAGCAACCCGTAGCTCGACGCGGCAAACAGCGATCCCACGATGAGTATGGGCTTGGAACCGATGGCGGCACTCAACCGGCCGGTGAGGGGCGCGATTAGCAGCATCGCTGCGGCGAAGGGCACCAGGTAGAGCCCCGACTGGGTCACCGAGGCGCTGAACCCGTAGCCGACGTGGGCGGGTGTCTCGGCGAACTGCGGCACGGTGATGAACATGGCGAACATGCCGAACCCGAACAGCAGCGCCGCCAGGTTGGTGCTCCATACGGCGGGAATGCGCATCATCTTCATGTCGACGGTTGGGGACGGAGAGCGGGACTCGGAGCGGATCCAGAACACCATCAACACGGCGGTGGCCACGAAGAGACCGAGGATCGACCGGCTCTTCCACCCCCACATGGGCCCGTAGGAGACCGCCAGCAGCCCGGTGACCAGCCAGCCCGACATGAGGGCGGCGCCCACCCAGTTGATGCGCCCGGGAGAGCGCACCGGGGACTCGGGGACGAACAGGAACGTGCAGACGGTGGCCCCCAACGACAGGGCCAGCGGGAACCAGAAGAGCCAGTGGTAGGAGAGGTGCTCGACGATCGGGCCGGCCAGCACGATCCCCGCCCCCACTCCGACCCCGAGAATGGCCGACATGAACCCGATGGCCCCCGCCACCTTTTCCCGGGGGAATTCGTCGCGGATGATCCCGAACGCCAGCGGGAATACCGCCCCGCCGGCGCCCTGCACGATCCGACCGCCGAGCATCACCGGAAAGGTCGTGGCCAGCGCGCTGATCAAGGTGCCGACCGAGAGCGAGACGAGCACGATGACAATCATCTTCTCCTTGCCGACCATGTCACCGATGCGGCCGAGGATGGGGGTGGCGATCGCCGCGCTCAGCAGATAACCGGTCAGGAGCCATGTCGCGCCGCTGGTGGTGGTGTGGAGGGTGCGCTCAAGGGCGGGAATGGCCGGGATGATCAGGGATTGCAGGAGGCTGAAGGCCAGTGCCGCGGTGGCCAGGACGGCAAACGTGGTGCGGTGGTGGATGCGCTTCGCCATAATCGCCGGTCCCTCTCAAGACGGAACCGTCCGTTCCGCTTTGTGATGCAACCTACCATATCCGGAACGCACGTTCCAGATGGATTTCCGAGCTCGAGGAGGGGCCCGGCGCGAGCTTGCCCCCGAGCCCCGGGCTGTTCCTGTAACAAGGCGTTGACTCGTCCAGGGGACGAAGCCGGGCCGCCGCCCTTAGAAGTGCACGACCTGATCGATCCGCAAGCAGTTCGGTGACGAATGCTTCCCGTGTGCCGGCCCGGGACGATCGAGACCCCCCTCGCATCGTCGGAGACCGGATTGGGGGCCGCTTGGCAACGGTGGCAACCCGCGCCAGTTCTTCGTCAGCCGCAATCTCCCCCGCGATTCGCGACCGGTCGCGTGAACGGAACGTGAACGTAACGTGAACGAATCCGGATATTCGGTGAAGGTTGTGGGTATCCTCTGGTGGCCATGAGCACCACCGCACCCGGCATCGCCGCCATCGACCGCAAGGTAATCCAGCTGTTTGCACTGGTGGCCGAGGCACTGGCCCGGGCGACGCACGCTTTGTTGTCAGGCGACGAACTGCTCGGCCAAGCGGTGGTCGACGGTGACCAGGCAGTGGATGACCTGACCGCCGAAGTCGAACTCTTGGTCTGGGATGAACTGCAAGAGGGCCCGTTGTTGAGCCACGACCTTCGGTACCTGGTGGCAATGTTGTTGATCATCCCCGAGTTGGAGCGCAGCGCCGACTTGGCGGAGCACATCGCCCAACGAGCGGTCGATCACCTCGGGACGGACATGAGCCCCCGGAGCCGGGGGATCATCCAGCTCATGACCGAAGTCGCCAACGAGATGTGGACGGGGGCGGCTGACGCCTTCGGCCAGCGAAATCGAGTCAGTGAGCGGATGGTGAAGGCCGATGACGAGATGGACATTCTCCACGATGACCTCACCCGCGAGGTGGCCCGGGAGGAGATGCCCGCCACGATTGCCGCTCAGGTAACGCTATTGGCCCGGTTCTACGAGCGTCTCGGCGACCATGCTGTCAACCTGGCCCGTCGGGTTGAGCTTCTCTCCGAAGCCACATTGCCTTCCGAAGAGACTGGGACGGCATGAGTTCGCCTCGGGGGTTCACTCGGAATGCAGGTCTTACGGCCCGGTACTGAAGACAATGTGCCCCTCGGCATGGGTGGCGGTAGGCCCAGAGCCGATGTGACTCA
>DATARI010000244.1:0-12617 GCA_036264255.1 Acidimicrobiales bacterium
AACGGTCCATGCCAATCCCGGGCCGTGGGACGACGACAGTCGGTTTCAGGTCAGCGTCAATAAGTCTCGCCCCAGAGCCTAAATAGCATTGCCACTTCCGAGTAACTTCTCGTAAAATCCCCCCAGCAAGAGAGCGTGTCTCTTCTGCCAAGCGAGGAAGCGTGGGCCGTGGAAGCAGACTTCTCCCGAGAAGTGACCGAGGTAGGGAATGTCCACCTGGTCGCGCTCCAGGGGGAACTCGATATCGCGACGGCCCAGGGCCTGGCTGACTGGTTGGTCGAGATCTCAGGTTCAGCGGTGGTGGTCGATCTGTCCGGGGTGACCTTCATGGATAGCACCGGACTCACTGCCCTGGCGACGGCCCGACAACGGATGGCTGAGAAGGGCGACGACCTTCTACTTACCCGACCGACGCCCATCGTGCGGCGAGTGTTGGAAGTCATGGGGCTGGCCCAATGGATAAAGCCTTGGGACTCCCGCTGGCAAGATCAACAGCCGGGCGGCGCCTCCGCGACGCCGGTCAGGCCCCATCCATCGGACACCAAACTCTAGGGGTCCGGTATGGCTTGATTAGCGGATGGAACTCCAGAACTCGCCAGCCGGGGGTCAGGCCGCGGGAGGCGCCTTCGGAGCGACGGTCGCGAGGCGAGAGCGAACGAGGACGAGCGGGGCGTCGGGGTCGTGCGGTTGGGGGATCGCGGTGAGCGCGAAATCGCCGACCACTCCTGGTCGGAAGACGAGACAGTGGGTTGAACCTCCGAACTGGAAGTTTCCGAGCTCCTCCCCCTTCATGACGTGGTATCCGGGCTGGATGTTCGGTCGAATGAGACACGAGCTGACCTCTGACATGCCGACCGGGACGAATCCAACCAGTCCGATGGCGGGATTGTCGGCCTGAATGAGGAACACGGCTCGGGCGGCCACGTGCGCGAGGTAGCCCTGTGAGTGGGTCGGTTCTACCGCGTCAGAACCCAGCGAGTCGGCCTCGGAGTAGTAGGTGCCCGCGACGGTGAACGCCCGCACGATGGTTCCCGCGACCGGACTGTGCCATCGGTGGTAGTTGGTCGCGGACAGAAACGCCTGGTAGACCGTTCCGCCGACGAACTCCTCGACGGACCCGTCGTTGGCGAGCATGTCCTCCAGAGAGTAGGGCTCTGTCTTGAGCCAGAACTCATCCTGGCGCTTCACGTCTGTGCGGATGCTGAACGGGGTGGACTCGCAGGCGGCGACAATGACGTGGTCGTCCTCGGGTGCGGCAACGGGACGCGCACCGTCGCGAAACCGGCGGGTAAAGAAATCGTTCCACGAGGTGAATCCCCAGTGCGGGTCGGCCGGGTCGTGCTCGTACTGCTCGATGCCGATCGCCTTTCGAGCCGCATCGCTGGTCCAGCCTGAGGGCGATTCGTTGAGGACGTACAGCGACTCCGGGCTGTTCAGAAAGTCGCACCACGCCGAGAGTATGTTCTTCAGGGCCGCGTTGACCTTCGGGTCTCGGAACGCCGCGAAACCGGCCGGTGTGCCCATGGTCCAGTCGAGTATTGCGCCGATCGGCAGCGTCACGTTCTGGTCGCCGAACTCGGGGGCCATTGTCAGGACCTCGTTGATCAGACGGAGCAGTTGGTCCGGGGACTCGAGATGCCGCTTGCTGTACGAACGGGTTTCCGGCACTTGGGCGATCATCCGGCTCACGTACATGCCGATCACCGGATCCGAGGCAATCAGGCGTTGGAAGTCCGCCACTGCAGGGTGAAGCTCAACATTCTGGCCCTTGGCCTCGACTCGTTGACGATGGCCGGCAAGCCAGTCTTCCAGGGCGTCTTGGCTGGCCGGCAACCAACCGGCCCGACGACGAACGTCTCCCGCGAAACCGTCCTCGGTCATAATCGGGAAATTAGCCGTTCGGGCGTTAAGCGTCACGCCCGTCGGCACCAGATGGCGCCAACCCCATTCGCCACTCTTTATCTCCGCGTGTCGTTGCGGTCGACCTTTCCGGTTTGATCGCGGGTCCCGATCAGAGCTGCGGCGCCTAGAGCGATGCGACGCGGGTCAACTCGCCTCTGCCCGCTCACTCGGCTGCCGTGGCTGAACGAGCGCCGATGGAACGCAACCAATCGACGACATTGTCCATTTGCGTCCCGCGGCCGCCGGCGGCATCCAACGCGGTGCCTTCGGCGTAGTCGGGCTCCCAGTTGAGGTCTGCGCCGGCATGCCACAACCGCTCGGCGGCTCGGCGTTGGCCGGCGGCGCAGGCGTGCCAAAATCCCTGAGAAATGTGCTCGGGGTCGGTATCGGACACCAGCAATTCCTCCAACCGGTCCACCATGCCGAGGGCACCCGCGTGCCAGAGCTTCTCGACGCGGGCACCTCGGAGGGCAAGCAAGCGGGCGACGTTCCAACAGGCGTATCCAACCGCATTGTCGAGGGGCGTTCCGATCGAGCCATCCGGCGTTTCAAGATCGGCACCCCCCTCGATGAGGGCGGCGGCGACATCGACGTCGTCGCTGCTGGCCGCATAGTGGAGTGGCGTCTCGGAGCCGGGTCCGGGGGTGTCCGAGCCGTCTCCCGTGGTGCGAGCATTCGGGTCGGCACCGGCTCCGATCAGCAGTTGCACCATCGTCGGTCCGTTGGGGAAGTAACCGGGCCAATCAGTGACGAAGTGGAGCGCCGTGCTCGTTCCCCCTCGGGCCGAGAATCTCGCCCTGGCTAAATGGGGGTTTTCGGACAGGAGCTGTTCAACCCGGTCGAGGTCACCGGCGTGCACCCCGCCCAACAACGCAACGGCTATCTGGGCGTCCCCGGGGATCGTGGCAGTGCTGGGCTCATCGGTCATGACCGCAATGATCGCAGGGCGGAATCCGAAAGGGAACCGGCGATGGAGCCGGGTCAGCAAGCCATAGAGAAGGCAAGATGAGCGGATGGACCTCGACGCCATCGCCGATGAGTTGTACGGCCTGTCGCCGGACGACTTCACCGCCAATCGCAAGGAACGCGAAAACCAGGCCAAGGGCGCCGGCAACCAGGAACTGGCCGGACAAGTCCGTCGACTGGCCAAACCCAACGCGGTCGCCTGGCTGGTCAACCAACTCGCCCGCCAACATCACGCCGACATCCAGGACCTGCTGAAGCTGGGATCCGAGCTCCGGGAGGCGACGGCGAATCGGTCGGGAGACCTCCGCGAGCTCTCCCGTCGGCAA
Source organism: Acidimicrobiales bacterium (assembly GCA_036264255.1). Classification (GTDB taxonomy): domain Bacteria; phylum Actinomycetota; class Acidimicrobiia; order Acidimicrobiales; family RAAP-2; genus DASZIT01. Next base: position 3,195 of record DATARI010000244.1, read on the forward strand.
CACGGAGTCATCCGGGGCCTGGTGCGCCAAGCCGAGCGGCTCGGCAGTGCGGCCGGACGACCGGTCAGCGCTACCACCGCTCGCAGCCTCGAACAGACCTTCTACGCCGCCTTGGCCGACCCGGTTGCCGCCGATGCGGTGGCGGCCGGGCGACTGGCGGTGGGGCTGAGCCCGGCCGGGTTCGCCGGCTCGGAGAGCGCCGGCCGCCAGGGGCGCCCGTCGCCCTCGCCGCCTCCGTCGAAGGCCGGGAAGGGATCGAGGACGGAAAAGCGACCCAGCGCCAACGACCTCAAGCTGGCCAGGTCCAAGGTCGCCCAGGCCAAGTCGGTCGCCGGGAAGGCCATCCAGGCACGCGACAAGGAATACGTGCGGCTGCAGCGGGCCGAGCAGCGGGTTGCCGATACGGGCGGTCGGGTAGACCAGCTGCGCCGGGAGCTTGATGCCGCGATGGGGGCGCAGGCCAAGGCGGAGCAAGATCACCAAGCGGCCCTCGACGCCTTCGAGCGCGCCGATCGCGCCGACCAGCGGGCGCAACAAGAGCTGGCGGAGGCCGCCGAAGCCCAGGAGCGCTTGGCCACCTAGCGCCCGCCCCGGGATTCCTGGCGGATTCACAGCCCGGACCCATCTCGCCCTCAAGACGGCTGGGCAGTCTGTTCCGATGAACACCGATCAACGCAATGCGACGGATGCCGCCGGACGAAGGCGGGGAAACCGGTTCCATGTCATCGGCACCACCGTCCAGGTCGTCGTCGGCGACGCCGAACGGATCGAGGAGGCCACCGACCGGGTCCGGCACCACATCGACGCTCTCGACCGTGCGGTCAGCCGATTCCGGGACGACAGCGAGTTGACCCAGCTCAACAATGCCTCCGGCCGGCCTCTCGAGGTGTCGTGGCTGTTCTTGGTGAGCCTGGAGGAAGCCTTGCGGGCGGCCCAGGAGACCGACGGCATCGTCGATCCGACCCTCGGCCACACCATCGAGCTCAACGGGTTCGACACCGACTGGGTCGAGCCAACCCCCGGCCCCGGGCCCCGGGTTCGGTTCCAGCGGGTGCCGGGGTGGCGTCGCATCCGGGTCGACCGGGCCAGCCGGACGGTGACGCTGCCGCCGGGGGTTCGGATCGATCTCGGGGCCACCGCCATCGCCGGCTGCGCCGATCGGGCGGCCCGAAGCGTGGCCGCCGAAACCCGGACCGGGGTCCTGGTGAACATCGGGGGCGACATCGCGGTGGCGGGCCCGCCCCCACCCGGGGGCTGGCTGGTCCGGGTCACCGACCGGCACGACGCCCCCGTCGACGCCCCCGGGGTCACCGTGTCGCTCCGGCACGGAGGGATGGCCACCTCGGGCGTCGCGTCGACCCGCTGGTCGCGGGGCGGCCTGACCCTCCATCACCTGATCGATCCGGCTACGGGGGGCCGCCCGCCCACATGCTGGAGGACGGTCTCGGTGGCGGCCGAATCCTGTCTCGAAGCCGGCATCGCCTCGACCGCCTCGGTCATCCTCGGTCCCCGCGCGCCACGGTGGCTGGGCGATCGGGGCCACGCCGCCCGACTGGTCCCGGTCGGGGGCACCCCGGTCACCATGGGAGGCTGGCCCTCGGACCGGGACCGGGCCGGTCTCGAGTCCATCGCCTCCTGACCCGACCCCGGAACCAACGATTCACACCTGGTCCACAGCTAGCTCTCAGCCGATGCCGCGGGAGGTCGTCAACAGTGACAGTCATGATGAGCGATGACCACCTCACCGTGAGCCCACGATCATGACCACCACCCTCGAGCGGGCCGAGCTCGATACCGGGTCGCCGGTTCCCCCTGACGAGGGGCCGCCCGGCGCCCCCCGGGGCCGTCTCCACCGGGTGATCGCCGGAAAGCCCGATGACCCGCGCTGGGTCCGGCCCACCCTCCTCCTGTTGCTGGCCTTCACCGCCCTCGGCTACCTGTGGGCGCTGGGCGACTCCGGCTGGGCCAACTCCTTCTATTCGGCCGCGGTGCAGGCCGGGACGAAGAGCTGGAAGGCGTTCTTCTTCGGCTCCTCCGATGCCTCCAACTTCATCACCGTCGACAAGCCTCCCGCCTCCCTCTGGGTGATGGAGCTCTCCGCCCGCCTGTTCGGGGTCAACGCCTGGAGCATCCTCGTCCCCCAGGCCCTGGAAGGGGTGGCGACGGTCGGGGTCCTCTATGCCACCGTCCGCCGGTGGTTCAGTCCCGCCGCCGCGCTGCTGGCAGGGGCGGTGATGGCCATGACCCCGGTGGCCGTGTTGATGTTCCGCTTCAACAACCCCGACGCGTTGTTGGTGCTCCTGCTCACCGTGGCCGCCTACGCCACCGTGCGGGCCCTGGAACGGGCCCAGACCTCCTGGCTGGTGGTGGCCATGGCCTGCGTCGGCACCGGCTTCATCACCAAGATGCTGCAGGCCTTTGTCATCATCCCGGTCATCGGGTTGGTGTACCTGTTGTTCGCCCCCACCCCGTTGGGGCGGCGGATCCGCCAACTCCTTCTGGCCGCCGTCGCCCTGGCGGTATCGGCCGGATGGTGGGTGGCGGCGGTGGCGCTGACGCCCGCCTCCAGCCGCCCGTACATCGGCGGGTCCCAGGACAACAACATCCTCAATCTGATCTTCGGCTACAACGGGTTCGGGCGCCTATCCGGAAACGAGGCCGGCAGTGTCGGCGGCGCCGGCGCCACCGGCTCCCGGTGGGGGGCAACCGGCTTGACCCGTCTGTTCGGGTCGGACATGGGCGGCCAGATCTCCTGGTTGCTCCCCGCCGCCCTGGTGCTGTTGGGCGCCGGCCTCTGGATCACCTGGCGCTCCGCCCGCACCGATCGCACCCGGGCCGCCCTCGTCCTCTGGGGAGGCTGGTTGTTGCTGACCGGAGCCATTTTCAGCTTCGCCGCCGGCATCATCCACCCGTATTACACCGTGGCTCTTGCCCCGGCGGTCGCCGCCCTGGTCGGGATCGGGTCGGTGATGCTCTGGCAGCACCGGAGCCAGTTGTGGGTCCGCATCGTGCTCGGCGCCACCGTCGCCCTGACCGGGGTGTGGGCCTACCTGTTGTTGAACCGCACCCCGAACTGGCTGCCGGGACTCCGGGTCATCGTCCTGGCGGCCTGCATCGCCATCGGCCTGGTGATCGCCATCGCCCCCCGGCTGCGCGGGCGGATCGCCGCCGCGGTGATCGGGGTGGGCCTGATCTCGGCCTCTCTCGGTCCGGCCGCCTATGCCGTCGACACCATCGTCACCCCCCATTCGGGAGCCATCCCGGCGGCCGGCCCGGCCACCGCCGGAGGCTTCGGTGGTCCGGGCGGAGGAGGGCCCGGCGGGTTCGCCGGGCGACCCGGCGCCGCGGGCGCGCCAGGCGGCCTCGGAACCCGCCCCGGCCCGGTGGGAGGGACCGGGTCAGCCGCGGCCGGCGGGCGCTTCCCGGGCTTCGCCGGTGGGGCTCCCCCGGGGGTCGCGGGTGGCTTCCGACGCGGGGTGGGCGGCGCCATCCCCGGTGGCGGTGCCGGCTTTGGAGGTGGGGGCGGCGGTGCCGGTGGGCTCGGTGGCATCCTCAACGCCAGTACCCCCGGACAGGCGCTGGTGACGGCGCTGGAGAAGAACGCCGGCCAGTACACCTGGGTGGCGGCCACGGTCAGTTCGAACTCCGCCTCCGGCTACCAGCTGGCCACCAGCGATCCGGTGATGGCCATCGGGGGATTCAACGGCACCGACCCGGCTCCCACCATGGCCCAGTTCGAGCAGTACGTCCAGCAGGGGAAGATCCACTACTTCATCGCCGGAGGACGTGGGGGCGCCGGGGGTGGCGCCAGCGCGACGACGACCGCCGCCTCCCAGATCACCAGCTGGGTGGAGAGCCACTTCACCGCCCAGACGGTCTCCGGCCAGACCATCTACAACCTGACCCAACCCAGCTCGACCACCGGCTGAGCCGCCCGGGCGGGTAGCCCGAGAGCAGTGGCAATTGGCTGCCCGCCGCTGGGGACGACGTCCTGCCCCTGGCTCCGCCCCGCGATTGGAGTTGGGACGACTTGGCGGCCGCGCCATCCAGGATCGACCGCAGCGGCGAAGTACCCACGTGGCCGGTTCCCCTCTGTTTGCGAATTGCAACGTAGGTCGAACCGGTCTGTCCGGAGGGCACTCACCGAGTCAGCCCTCCCATCGGGGGGGCGCGGTCACGCGGTCCCATGACAGAAGGGTTGACCTCATGGCTGCACGGCCTCATCGCAATCGACTCCGGGCCCGGACCGCGCTGGCGGTCCTCTCCTCGTTGTTCGCCGCCATTCTCGGACTTTCGGGACTCGGCCTCTCCTCGGCGGCCGGGGCCGCCTCCGCAAGCTCCTCGGCCGCCGCCCAACACGGTGTCCCCAGCGGCGACAGCGGCACCACCATCGATCCCCTCCAGTACAACTGCGGCAACAATGCCCCGTCCTGCGGCCAGGTGGGGGAGTCCAACGGCTACTACAACGGCACCAACGTCGACCTCCTCTACAGCGAGAATTATTTCTGCGACAGCAATGTCACCTCCAGTGCCAGCTCCGGCTGCGAGGTCGGCGCCGCCGCCTCCGGCAGCCCGAGCGCGTCGTCGGCGGGAGGAACCGGCACCACGTTGGGGAACACCACCCACGGTGACACCCTCTACATCCCGGTGCCCCTGTTCGCCGGCGCCCCGCCGACCCAGTGCGTGAGCACCGCCACCTGCATCGACCACCCGCCGACGGTCGACCTCTCCCGCATCGCCGCGGCATTGCCGGGCAGTCCTTCGCCGAGCAGTGTCTCCAATGTGCCGATCCCGGCCCACAACCACGTGGTCGGGTCCCGCAACGGCGGACTCCCGGAGTGGTGGAACGTGGAAGTCGTCGCCACCGCCGACCCGGCGACCTTCAATTCCCTCACCAGTGTCAGTGCCATCAACGCGGCGGTGGCGGCCAGCAAGGCCATCACCGCTCCCACCAACGCCTTCCTCTTCTTCCAGATCCTTCCCGGCACCCTGTCGGCCGCCATGGCCTCCAACCTGACGGCGACCGCGCCCCCCGGGCCGGCGGTGGCCAACGCCCCCGACCCGAATCCGGCGGTCAACCAGGTGGAGCCGGGAACCACGTTCAACAACCTGAAGAACGACTGCGGGGCCAGCGCCCCCCTCTGCCAGAACCTCGGCATCAGCCGGGACTGGATCGACGGGCAGGACGTCCAGGCGCTCTACACCGAGCAGTATTTCTGCGACACCTCGGTAGCCTCGGCGGCGACGTCCGGCTGCGAAGCCGGCGCCGCCCCCACCAAAGTCCCCCCGGGCGTCGCCGACCAGACCGCCCCATCCCCGACGGTGACCAACAACAACATCGACCCCCTGTACATCCCGGTCCCGCTGTACGCCAGCCCACCGGTCATCTACAACCAGTGCTCGAGCGCCATCGTCTGCATCGACCACCCGGCCACCATCGACCTGTCCCGGTTGGCCTCGACCCTCGGCGCCCCGGCATCGGCGCTGGCCAACGTGCCCCTTCCCGGGCATGACCATCTCCTGACCACCCGGAACGGGGATCAGCCGGAGTGGTGGAACGTGATCGTCATCCCGGTCACCTCCCCACAGGGACTGGCCGCCATCGAGAACTCCAAGAACTACGCAGCGGTCAAGGCACTGGAGACGGTGCCCGGTAGCGGCATCGGCGTCCCCGGGGCACCCGAGGTCCCGACCAACGCCTACCTCTGGTTCCAGACCCTCCCCGGAGGCAGTGCCCCCACCCCGGGACCGGTGCAGACCAACTGCGTCACCCACCTGCCGGCCGGCTCGGTCACCGGTGCCGCCGCCCTTGACGATGGCACCGGCTACTACCAGGTCGACGCCCAGGGCGATGTGGCCGCATTCGGGGCCGCCACCTGTTACGGCGCCATGACCGGCAAGCCCCTCAACAATCCCATCGTCGGCATGGCCGTCGACCGGGCCACCGGGGGCTACTGGCTGGTGGCGTCGGACGGCGGGGTGTTCGCCTTCAATGCGCCGTTCCTGGGCTCCACCGGAGGCCAGCGGTTGAACAAGCCGATCGTCGGGGTGACCCCGACCCTCAATGGCACCGGTTACTACCTCACCGCCTCCGACGGCGGGGTGTTCGCCTACAACGCCCCCTTCTTCGGATCCACCGGCGCCTTACGCCTCAACAAGCCGGTGGTGGGCATGGGCCTCAACCGCTCGACCGGCGGCTACTGGCTGGTCGCCTCCGACGGTGGGGTGTTCTCCTTCAACTCCGCCTTCTACGGGTCGACCGGGGCCATCACCCTCAACAAGCCGGTGGTGGGGATCGCCCCGGTCTCCGACGGCAGCGGCTACCGATTGATCGCCTCCGACGGTGGGGTGTTCTCCTTCAACGCCCCGTTCTACGGATCGACCGGGAACATCAGCCTGAACAAGCCGATCATCGCCGGCCTCAACAACAACTCCTATGACGGCTACTGGCTGGTCGCCTCCGACGGTGGGGTGTTCACCTTCGGACCTCCCAACCAGGGGATGCCGTTCTACGGCTCGGCCGCCTGACCCCGGTTGGGTGAGTCACCGGTCGCCCGGGATGTTCACGCATCCCGGGCGACCGAGCTCATGAGAACCCGGGTCAGGGATGGGAAGGGGACGGCGGGGCCCCGGGGACCTCGAAGAAGAGGTCGTCGGCGTAGCACCACCACCAGTCCTCCCCCGGTTCGTAGGAACGGATGAGCGGGTGGTCGTTCCGGGCGTTGTAGTGGGCGGTGGCGTGGCGGCCGGGCGACTGGTCACAGCACCCGATGTGGCCGCAGCGCATGCACATCCGAAGGTGCACCCACTGGCCGCCGATGCGCAGGCAGTCCTCACAGCCCCAGCTGGACGGCTCCACATCCTCCACCGTGTCCAGGTGGGTACAGGTCTCGGCCATGGCTCAGCCCCTCACTTCGAGAGCCGCCCGGTCCCAACCCGCCAGTTCGGCGGCGGCGGTGTAGGTGCTCTGCAAGAAGGTGAACAGCAACCCCTCGGGGTCGTCGGCGCTGCGCACCGCCTGGTAGGGGAGGAGGAACTCGCCGAACTCCTTGTCGAAGTAGGCCGGCCCCGGTTCCACCTCCCACTCCGCGAACCCATCGGGTGCCGGGTAGGCGTAGGAATAGAAGGAGCCCTCGGCGCTGCCGCCGGGCCAGTAGCCGCAGCTGCTGACCTCGTGGCTGTAGGCAAGCTCCTGCACCCAGTCGGCGCAGTTCGGCACCCCGCCCGGATGCTTGGGGGCAGGACGGCCGGAGAACCGGGTGCAGGCGAGGTCGAAGCCGCCCCAGAAGAAGTGGACCGGGCTGACCTTCCCGATGAACCGGCCCCGGAACTTCTCCATCACCCGGTGGGACTGGGCCAGGGCCAACCAGAAACGGTTGATGGCGTCGGCGTCGTAGGCGCGGTGGACGGTGTCCTGGTCGAAGGGAATGGCTTCGGGCACCTCTTGCGGCCGGGTCCAGATCTTCACCTCGACCCCGAGGTCGCGGAGGGCGGCCATGGTCGCCTGGTAGAAGTCGGCCACCGACCGTGGCTCCAAGGAGACGTGGCGCACCTCCCCGTCGGTGGTCCGGATGACCAGCCGGTGGTCGATGAAGTCGAACTCGATGGAGACGCCCCGTCGACCGGCGTGCATCAGCGAGGTGGTGAGTCCCCGGGCGGATACGTAAAAGGTGACCTGCCACCAGTGATTCACCATCGGCTCGAGGGCCATGCGGATCTTTCCCACCACCTGGGACCACATATGGACGGTGACCCGGGTGTCCTCCCAGTCGGCCAGCGTCAGCTCCGGCCAGGCGAAGGCGGGATCCACCTCCGGGCTCGACGGGCTCACTGCAGGTAGCCCTCCACGACCCCTTCCGGGCGGGCTTCGGCCTCATCGGGGTTCTCCCCGGCCGAACGGCGGGCCCGCCGTTGCCGCAGCAGGTCGTAGCACTCGTCGAGGGACACCTCGACTTCATGGAGCCGCTTCAACTCCGCCTCGGACAAGCCGTCACCGGCGTGGGAGCGCTCGAGCTGGTGTTCCTCGTCCGCCAACTTGCTGATCCGCTGCACGATCTCGGCATCGTCCATGGGCCACCTCCTCTTCTCCGACCCATTATGCCGTTGGGTGGCGTTTTTCGCGCTCGGGAGTCGACAGCCGTGGGCGCCGGTTGCCGGTACAGGCCGCCTCGCCAACCCTCCGAACCCTGGCGGAGCGCTAGGTTCGGGTGCTGGCGCGGTGGGGCCGAACCTCCACGGTCAGACGGGTGCCACTGACCAACACCGACCCCCAGCCAGATCAGGTGCTCGATGCCGCCCGGCAGGCTATTTTTCTGAAGAGCACGCAACTGGTCGAACCAGGAGGGACAATGATCAAGCCAGCGGACCGCGCCGACACCGGCAACCCGTCGAGGGCGGGGGACACCCGAGTCGGGATCGGATCACGACCGCCGGCTCGCCGAGCCTGGCTGGTGGCGCTGGTGGCCACCCTGATCGGTCTGGGCGCTCTCCTCAACCTCGGCCCGTCCGCTGCTGCCGCGGCGGGGGTAAGCCCGGCGGCCCAACCGCGGATCGCCGGGCCGGGCAACGGCTACTGGCTGGTCGCCTCCGACGGGGGCATCTTCTCATTCGGCGGTTCCCAGTTCTACGGGTCGACCGGCGGGATGAAGCTGAACAAGCCCATCGTGGGTATGGCCAAGACCCCCGATGCCCTCGGCTACTGGCTGGTCGCCTCCGACGGTGGCATCTTCAACTACGGCGACGCCAGCTTCTTCGGCTCGACCGGGGCCATGAAGCTCAACCAGCCGATCGTGGGCATGGCGGTGACGCCGACCGGTCTCGGCTACTGGCTGGTCGCCTCCGACGGGGGCATCTTCAGCTTCGGCGATGCCAAGTTCTTCGGCTCGACCGGCGGGATGAAGCTCAACCTGCCCATCGTGGGGATGGCGGTAACCCCGACCGGCCTCGGCTACTGGCTGGTCGCCTCCGATGGCGGCATCTTCAGCTATGGCGACGCCAAGTTCTTCGGCTCGACCGGGGCAATGAAGCTGAACCAACCCATCGTGGGGATGGCGGCCGAGCCTGACGGGTCGGGCTACTGGCTGGTCGCCTCCGACGGCGGCATCTTCAGCTACGGCGACTCGCCCTTCTACGGCTCGACCGGCGGCATGAAGCTGAACAAGCCGATCGTGGGCATGGCTTCGAGCACCGACGGGAACGGCTACTGGCTGGTCGCCTCCGATGGAGGCATCTTCAACTACGGCGATGCCCACTTCTTCGGCTCAACCGGGGCGATGACCTTGAACCAGCCCATCGTCGGGATGGCCGCCCATCCCGGAATTCCTGCGTCGATCACCTTGACCATGTCGTCGATCCAGTCGACCACCATCCCCGCCAATGGGACCAGTCAAGTCGGGATCAGCGTGGCCGGGGCGCCGCCCGGTG
>DATARI010000048.1:0-29619 GCA_036264255.1 Acidimicrobiales bacterium
CGGCCAGCAGACCCGCCGCCAACAGACAGGCCGCCAACCCGCTGGCCAGTTTCGAGCTGAAGCCCCCTCGACGTTCCGTCCTGGCGCTCATGACCCGGACACCGTTGGCTGGGTGACGGCCAGGGAGGGTGCGGAGCTCGATCCTCGTTCGGGCCTGGGTCCGGCGCCAATCGGCGAGGTCAGTGCCTGCCGGCTCCACCGCCCCTTCCGGACTTCGAAGGCCAGCTGCCCCCACAAGGACCAGCCGACCAGGATGACCAACCAGAAGCTGATCAGCCGGTACATCAGCACTGCGTCGACGGTGGACACCTGGGCCCCCCCGAAGGCCACCAACGCAATGGTGATGCTCCCTTCCACCGCCCCCAACCCGCCGGGAGTGATCGGCAGGGCGGCCGCCAGCTGCCCGGCTCCGTAGGCCAGCAACAGCCCCTTCCAGGGGATCGGCGAACCGATGGCCAAGAACATCATGGCGAAGCAGGAGCAATCGAACAGCCAGTTGGCCGTGCCCCAGAGCACGATTCTGATGACCTGTCGCCAGCCGAGGTGCACCGAGGTGACCCACTGCATGATCCGCTGGATCTGGGCCACCGCGTCGCCCCGGGGTCGCCGCAGGATTCGCTGAGACCCACGGATCCCCCAGGTGAGGACGATGAAGAGCGGCCGTTCGTAGACGAACAGCGCACCGATGGAGGCCGTCACCCCCATGACCCCGATGATCACCGGGATCAGATCGAGCGATGCACCCTCACCGGCGGCGAGAGCCAGACCGGCGGTGGCCACCAACGACAGCGACACCATCGAGGCGATCAGCACCCCGGCCATCGACCAGGCCGCCAATGTGTCGTCGGCGCCAAACCGCCGGAACCATCGGAACCCGTAGACAGCCGAGACCGCGCTGCCACCGATCAGGGAGTTGGTGAGGGCCTGCGAAGCGAAGGTCATCTTCAAGAGGGCGCCGCGTGGAGGGTCGAGACCACCGCTCTTCAAGAGGGTGAACTGCATGCCGGCGAAACAGACGAACGACGCCGTCTCCGCCAATATCGCCGGTGGCACCCACCACCAGTTCAGATGCTCGAGGGTGGAGGGGACGCCGGACAACTCGTTGGTATGGGAGGTGAGGACCCAGATCGCCAGGGCCAGGATGCCGATGGCGACCACGAACCTCAGTGTCGGCCAGTATCGGCGGAAGGCCACGCCCGCTTTCCGGGCGCCTGGCGATGGGATTACCGCCGCGCCGCCTTGGCGATCATCCGGGCCGGCTGCCATATGCCCTTGTCTAGCCCAGGCCCAGGGCAAACCTCACTCAGGAAGGCGGGTCAGATGCCGATGGCACGGTGGACCGAGCTCACCGCACTGGCGCCTTCCCCCACCGCCGACGCCACCCGCTTCATCGAACCATGACGGATGTCACCGGCGGCGAACACGCCGGGAACGCTGGTCTCGAACGGCAACGGCTGCCGCCTCAACAGGGTGAAGGGTTGGGCCGACTCATCAGGGACGTCGTGGTCGGTCAACACGAATCCGTCCTTGTCGAGCTCCACCCCCTCGAGCCAGTCACTGGCGGGAACCGCGCCGATGAAACAGAACAGCCCCTGGCACGGCACCTCCTCCTCATCGCCCGAGAGCCGATCCGCCAGCCTCACCGTGGACAGCTGCGACTCTCCGCCCAGGGCCACCACCTCGGTGGATGTCCGCACCTGAATGCGGGGATCCGCCACCACCCGGTCGGCCAGATAGCGAGACATGCCGGCGAGGATGTCGGCGCGGCGAATCACCAACGTGACGTGGTCGGCTCGGCTGGCCAAGAACAAGGCGGCCTGCCCCGCCGAGTTGGCCCCTCCGATCACCGCGATGCTGGCCCCGGTGCATGCCTTGGCTTCCAGATCAGTTGCCGAGTAATGGATGCCCGACCCCTCGAACTCTGACCACCGGTCGATGTCGAGGGTTCGATAATGGGCACCACTGGCGACGATCACCGCCTTGGAGGGCACCTCGGTGTCGTCGCTGAGCGTGACCACCAAATGGCCATCGACGACCTGCAGTGACTTCGCCACGCAGGGGCTGGTGATGCGGGCGCCGAACTTCTCGGCCTGGACGATGGCCAGCGACGCCAGTTGGGCGCCCGCCAATCCGGAAGGGAATCCCAAGTAGTTCTCGATGCGCGAACTGGCGGCCGCCTGACCACCCGCCGCCACTGAGTCGAACACCACGGTGTCGAGGCCCTCGGAGGCGCCGTAGACGGCGGCGGCCAGCCCGGCCGGCCCGCCACCCACGACCACCAGGTCGTACTCGCGACCACTGGGCTCCCGGTAGGACAGCCCGAGATTCTCGGAGAGCTCGCCGGGTGTGGCCCGCAGCAGCACTTCCGTCGGGGTGACCACCACCGGCAGGTTGTCGACGTCGAGGCCCAGGACGGAAAGGAGGTTCTCACCTTCGGGGCTCTCGAGCTCGGTCCAGGTGTAGGGGATCTCTTGGCGAGCCGCCCAGGTCCGGAGGGCGAGCGCCTCCACCGACGTCCGGCTCCCGAGCACCTCAACGCTCCGGGCTCCTTCCCCGGTGCGGAGGATCTCGCGCCGGGCCATGAACGCCCGGAGGATGACATCGGAGAGCTCGGTGTCCTCGGACATGAACCGGCGGAATCTCTCGGAGGACACCCGGCGGACCCGGCCGTCCACCGACACCCGGGCGGTCAGGAAGACGGCTTGGCCGGTGAGCATGTTGAGCTCACCCAGAAACCGCCCGGCCCCATGAGGCACGATCACCTGTTCGGGGGAGGTCGGCGACGCCGCCCGAACGATCTCGACCTCGCCGGACTCGATGAAGACGAAGTCGTAATCGAGGTCGCCGGCCGAATACAGCACCTGGCCGGCGGCAACCTCTTCCGCCTCGGCGAGAGCCCGGATCCGTTCCATCTGGACGTCGGTCAGAGTCGGAAAGGCGGCCTCGGGCCAGAGCTCGGCACTCATGAGGCAACGATAATCAGGCCGATGGTGAGAACGTTCGGGAGGGACCTGATGGTCGGGCGGCTTGAACATCACCTGTGTGGCAGTTACTGTCACATGGCATTAGCTGCCATTGAGCGGCACAACCGGAATGGAGCCAGTCGTGCACACACTGGAGAAGACCGATAAGGCGCCGCTCCCGGGTTTGGCGGCCAAGAAGAAACAGCGCACCCGCATTCTGTTGGCCGAAGCCGCCGCTGCCCTCTTCTACGAGCGTGGCTACGACGCCACCACCATCGACGACATCGCCGCCGCGGTGGAGATATCGCCCCGCACCTTCTACCGCTACTTCCCGACCAAAGAAGACCTGGTGGTGGCCATGGGGCAGACCAGCCTGGAGTCGTTCTTTGCCGCCCTGGAGGCGAGGCCGCCGGCCGAGCCGCTCACCATCGCCGTGCAAGCGGCCGTCGATGAGGCATTGGCTCCGGGATGGGAGGACGCCGACGGCTTCCGCTCGTTCATGGCCCTCATCCGGGATACCCCGGCCTTCCGGGCCCGATGGGTCGAAGAGGCCTTCGACAACCGATATCTGTTGGCGGCGGTGATTGCCGGGCGCACCGATGGCGATCCCCTCGGGCTCCGCAATCTGCTCATCGCCGGGGCCATCACCATGGCCATCAATACCGCCGTCCAGAGTTGGGCGGACCAGGACATCGAGTCCCGACCGGCGGTCTACGTGCGGCGGGCATTGACCGAACTCTCCATGCCCCTCCTGGGGCCCTAATTCACCCTTTCGCATCGCCCGGCCCGGGGGGACGCCAGGTGCCTGTCTTCATTTGAGGAATTCCGTGACCCAACACTCCCCCACAAGACTCATCGATCAACCGGCGGTGGACGACGCCAACCAGCCCTTCACGGCCCGGCACTGGTTGGCGCTCGGCGTCATGTGCTTCACCGTGCTGCTGATCAGCCTCGACCAGACGGTCTTGAACGTCGCCTTTCCGACCTTGGTCAAGGATCTCCACCCCAGCACCAGCGGGTTGCAGTGGATCGCCGACGGCTACACCCTGACCAACGCGGTGTTGTTGCTGTTCGGAGGGGCCATGGGCGACCGGTACGGTCGCCGGCGCATCTTCCTGGTCGGGGTGGCCATCTTCGGCGCCGGATCGCTGGCCTGCGCCCTGGTCCACTCCACCGGGCCCCTCATCGCCGCCCGGGCGATCATGGGGTTGGGGGCTGCCTTCCTGATGCCGGCGACGTTGTCGATCATCGCCTCGACCTTCACCGGCCAGCAGCGGGCCCGGGCCATCGGGATCTGGGCCGGGGTGGGGGGCATCGGGGCCGCCGCCGGCCCGTTGCTGGGTGGCTACCTCCTCCAGCACTTCTGGTGGGGCTCGGTCTTCCTCATCAACGTGCCGGTCGCGGCGTTGGCCTTCATCGGGGGCGTGTGGGTGGTCCGAGAGAGTCGGGCCGAGCACCGTCCTCACCTCGATCCGGTCGGCGTGCTGCTTTCCTCGCTGGGGCTGACCGCCTTGACCTACGGGCTGATCGTGGCGCCCACCAAGCACTGGGGCTCGACGGTGGTCATCGGCTCCTTCGTGCTCTCGGCGGTCTTGCTGGTGAGCTTCATCCTCTGGGACGGTCGCCGCGACGATCCGCTGCTCGACCTCCACCTGTTCGCCGACCGGATCTTCTCCTCGGCGCTCGGGGCCATCACCGCTGTCTTCTTCGCCATGTTCGGGGTGAGCTACCTCTTGAGCCAGTACATCCAGTTCGTCCAAGGGGCCAGCGTGTTCGGCGTCGGCCTCCGCTTCCTTCCCCTCGCCATCGCGAGTCTGATCAGCAGCAACATCGCCGCCCGACTCACCCTCCGGTTCGGCCTCAAGAGCATCATGTTGATCGGAATGGTGATGGTCACCGCCGGCCTGGCCGTCTTCGCCAGCGTCTCGGCTTCGTCCGGGTTCACGCCGGTGGCCATCGCCTTCGGGCTGATCGGCATGGGGATCGGGTTGGTCATCGCCCCCGGCTCCAACGCCATCATCGGCACCCTGCCCTCCGAGAAAGTCGGGGCCGGGTCCGGGCTCCGCAGCATGGTCCAACTGTTGGGCGGGTCCTTCGGCGTCGCCATCGTCGGGAGCCTGGCCACCAGCAAGTACCAGTCCGAGATCCAGCAGGCCTTCGCCGGGCCCCTACGCGGGGTGCCGAGCGCGGCCCGACCGGCGATCGGTAGCCAGATCGGCGATGCGGTCGCCGCCGCCGCCAAGCTTCCTCCCGGCACCGCTCACGCGGTCACCACCGCCGCCAGTCGCGCCTTCGTGAGCGGGATCCGCCTCAGCGCCCTCGTCGGAGTGGCGGTGATGGTCGTGGCCACCCTGGCGGCGGCCATCTACATTCCCGCCCGCATGGAGGTGTCCGACGACCCGGAGTTCGGCGCCCACCACCCGGCCTGACCCCGTCGAAGCAACTCAGCCGGACAGGTCCTTGAACACCGAAGTGCTGGTGGGGGTCTCGGTGGCCACCGGGAAGTTGAACCCGCATTGCGGGCAGGGCTCGGCCAGGGTCTTCTGCTCGTACTCGAGCGGGTAGGCCTTGTCCTCGAACTTCCCGCAGGTGGGACAGATCCGGAGGAGGCGGGTCGAGGCCAACTCGAAGTTGTTGATGATGTCCTCCATGATCGCCCCGTTGGCCGCCCACTCCTTGGCGTACTTGTGATAGGTGTCCATGTGCCAGTCGTTGAGCGACTCCTTGCTCGCCCACATGCTGACTTCGTTGTACCAACCCGGCTCGTCGGGGTGCTCCCACCAGGTGAGGTGGAGGAACCCCGGTTTGGTCATCAGGTGGTGGCGCACGTCGTTGAAGACGGTGCGGAACTTGTCGTAGGCGTCGACACTCGAAAACCGGACTCTCTGCATACTCAGGTAAACCGCCATGGTCTGTCTCCCTCCTGGTGGGTCGATAGATAGGACTCCATGGACTCCGGATCGGGCGACCCGTCGTCCGCAAAACTGGACACTCCGGTCAGACCGCGATGCCTTCCACCGCCACCTCCTTGGGGAGGCGGCGCCTCACGTCGCGGGCCACATCACCCTCGACGACCTTTCTCCAACGGGCCGCGTCGGGGGTGACCACCAGCACGTGGTCGACACCCCGGGCCTTCGCCGCCCCGGCGATGGTCTTGGCAAAGCGTCGGGTGGCCGCCACCTGGCCCCAGGCCTCGACCCCGGCCCGCTCGAGCCTCGAGATCGCCTTGGCCACCTGGGCCCGCTGCTCATCCATCTCCTTCTTGGTGGGCATCAGCCCGGGGTTGGGCAGCCCCAGGGAAGATCCGTAGATGCGGGCGATGCTGACCACCGCCACCGGCTTTCCCCCGCTGAGTTTCACCGCGTTGCGGATTGCCGATGGCGGGATGGGGACCCCGACGGTGGCGATTAGCACCGCGGCGGACTGGGTCGGCTGCTTGTCCCATTTCCGCCGACCGAATCGGGCCTTGGCCGGTTGGCGGATCGGATCCATCAACGCGCTGCCGGCCGGGTGGCTCATAGGTCCGGCTCCACCCGCATCGCCGACACCGTGGGAACTTCAACGCCACCGGGCGCCATCCCCTCGGAGGCCAGGACCGGGGTCTCGATATGGGGCTCCTCGTTTCCGAAGTCGACGCCGCCCGGCGCCCCCACCACCACCGGAACGGTTCCCAACGGTGCCAGGCCGTCGATCCGGTCTGATCGCTTCCGCCACAGATACAGCGGCACGTAGCCGGCCACGATGACCAGGCCGATGATGTACAGGGTGTGGCCCTGGCCCGGTCCGACCACGATGTTGGGCGAGTTCCACCCGCCCACGAAGTAATCGAAGGTCAGGAAGGCGGCACAGGCCAGGGCGATCCACCGGAAGAAGTACGGCATGCGGAACGGGCTGACCTGGTCGGGCCGGAACTGCCGCATCAGGAAGTACCCGAACAGTCCGGCCACCACCGCCACGATGTAGCCAACGTTGGAGAAGATGTAGATGCGCACCGGGGACCCGAAGAGGGCGACGGCCATGGCGCAGATCAGGTTGAAGAACATCGCGTGGTCGGGGGCATGGTGCTTGTTCTTGTGCTCGAACCACTTGGGCAGGACCCGGTCCTCCGATGCCTGGAACAGCGACCGGCCGACGCCCATGATGGCGTTCAGCACCGACAGCAGCAGGGCGCAGATCAACGGGACACCGATGACGTACTTCACCCAGCCGGAGTTGCCGAAGATGTGGTTGGTGAAGCTGGTGTAGAGGGTCAGCGGGTCGGCGGTCTTGAGCGAGGCGCCCAGCACCCCCACGAAGACCACTGCGGTGGCGATGTAGATGAACACCCCGTAGAGACCCTCGGCGGTGAGGGCGATCTTGGCATCACGAGCCGGGTCGCGGCACTCCCCGATGTAGCAGGCCGCCGCTTCCATGGCGATGGCGTTCCAGGAGATCACGAAGATCCACGCCAGGAAGAAGATTGCCCCCGATGTCGCCGGACTGGCGTAGTGGAAGCCGGAGATGTTCGACCAGTGGAAGGTGCTGGGCTTGAACACCGGCAGCAGTACCAGCAGGGTGAGCGGCACCATGGCCACAACACCGAGAATGGTGGCGAAGGTCGCCCCGAGGCGGATTCCCATGTAACAGGGGATGAACAGGATGAGCAACCCCACCATGGTGATGGTCAGCACCCCGATACCGGTGGCGGTGCCGAGGCTCCCGAGCGGGTCAACGGTCCTCCCGATCGGGACGTGGAACAGCACCGCGATGTAGCCGGCGGCCAGGATCATGTTGATCGGCGCCACCGGGAACCAACCCAACCAGTAGCCCCACCCGGACAACCCGCCGACGTGCCGGGCCGTCACCTCGCCCATGGGCTTGAAGCTCTCATAGGCGTAGGAGGGCATGCCTCCGGTGCGATGCGGGAGGAGGGCGGCCAGCTCCCCCATGCACAGGCAGACGATGAGCCCGATGACCACCACCAGGGCGATGGCCGGGATGGCCGCCGCCCCCATCGACGACACCGCAAAGGGCACGATGCCGGTGACCAGGATGGTCCCGGCCAGGCCGATGACGAAGGCACCCCACCAGTTGGTACCTCGTTCGAGTGACGTGGCCACCTCGGTGGGTGGCCCCTGGGTCTCTGTGCTCATGGCTTCAACTCCTCCAAGACGATTGAAGTGACAGAACGGCAACGACGACAGACATCGGGCAAACCGCGAGCGGAGCGTTCGCCAACCGGCAACGAGGCGCGGGCGGCGGTCATATGGCGCTCAGGTAACGGTCGATCTCCCAGGGACTGACCTGGGCGTGGGCCGCCTCGCACTCGGCGCGCTTGACCGCCACGTAGTAGTCGACATAGTCGCCTTCGGACGTCTTCCCGAGGCCGGTCCGCAACACCGAATCGGTCTCGAGATGGTCGAGGGCGTGCCAGAGGGTCGGCGGCATGGCCGTCAACCCGTGCTCGGCGATCTCGTCGCTGGTGAGGCGCAAGAGATCGAGCTCGGAGGGCCCGCCGGGGTCAAGGGCCCGGTCGATGCCGTCCATGCCGGCGGCGATCTGGGCGGCCATGGCGAGATAAGGGTTGGCCGACCCGTCAATCAGCCGGTTCTCCACCCGCCCGGCGTCGGGGATACGCAACATGTGGGTGCGGTCGTTGCCCCCGAAGGTGGCAAAGGCCGGCGACCACGCCGCCCCCGAATTCGGAGCCGGGGCGGCCAGCCGCTTGTAGGAGTTCACCGTCGGGCAGGTGACCGCGGTCAGGGCCTGGGCATGGTCGAGCAGCCCGGCCACGAACTGGTACCCCATCCGGGACATCCCGAGGCCATGGGCGTCGCCGTCGTCACCGAACAGGGGCTGGTCGTCCCGGTCCCAGAGGCTGAGGTGCATGTGCAGCCCGTTGCCGGTCAAGTTGGTGAACGGCTTGGGCATGAAGGTGGCCAGCATCCCGGCCTGAGCGGCCAGCGAATGCACCATGTAGCGGAAGACGATGACCCGGTCGGCGGTGGTCAGGGGGTCGGCGTACTGGAAGTTCTGTTCGAACTGGCCGTTGGCGTCCTCGTGGTCATTGGCGTAGTTGGACCAGCCGAGGGCGTTCATGTTCCGGGACACCGACGTCAGATGGCCGTACATCCGGGTCAGGGCCCGGGCGTCATAGCAGGGCATCGCGGCCACATCGAGGTGATCGGCCACCGCGATCGACCCGTCCTCGGCCCGGCGGACCAGGAAGTACTCGACCTCGGCGCCGACCTTCAGGGCCAGTCCGGCGTTCTCGAGGAGTTCGAGTTGCCGGCGGAGGATGACCCGGGGAGCGTAGGGCCACGCCTCTCCCTCCACCGTCGGATCGCACTGCATGATGGCCAGTCCCGGCTGCCAGGGGGCGGCCATGTACGAGCTGATATCCGGCACCGCGATCATGTCCGGCGACGACGGGCGTTGGCCCATCGGCCCGGCCGCATAGCCGGCGAACCCGGCCCCGTCTGCCATCAGCTGCTCGACCGCCGCCGCCGGGACCAGCTTGGCGCAGGGCTTGCCGTGGAGATCGACGAACATCGCGAAGATGAACTCGATGCCATCACGCGCCAGCGCCTCCGCCAGTTCCGACTCCGAGGTGGGCGCTCCCCCTCCGGGAATTGCCGAGCCGAGCGAGTCGGCCAGCCCTAACGCTGCGTCCATTGCCATCTCCCTGAGTTGGTGCTTCCGTCATGGCACCGGGGTGGATCGGGATCGCTGACTTGTCGGATGCCCCATCTCGGTGTCATTGGAAACAATGTTGCACTTTGAGAAACAGCATGGGTTTCGCCCGCGTTACGAATTGTTACTTGCCGATGAACGGGAGCCCGATCGACACCAAGTTGCCCCGACCCGGCGTCCGCACCTGCGACACGGTCCGCGACGGGTGATTGGGTCCGCCAGGTAGGCGGTTGCCGGCGCCGGCACCGAGGGTCCGGCCCGGGGCGAGCCGTAACATTGCCGAAACCTAATTGGTTTCCTCGTGTGCAACACTGTTTCTTATGAGCTCCCGCCGGGCCCGCCGAGCCGAGGACCGCCCGTGACCGAGCCGCTGTCGGAACGGACCACCCTGCACCGGTACGCCCATCGCGCCGCCTATGACCGGGAGACCATCGATGCCATCCTCGACGAGGGGGTGGTGGCCCATCTCGGGGTCCAGACCGATCGAGGATTCCCGGTGGTGATCCCTCTGGTCTACGGCCGCCACGGCGACACCCTCTACCTCCACGGCTCGGCGGCCAGCCGGTTCTTCCGCACCGCCCGGACCCCCGCTCTCGAGGTGTGCATGACCGTCACCTTGGTCGACGGTCTGGTCGTCGCCCGGTCCACCTACAACACCGACATCAACTATCGCTCGGTGGTGGTCATCGGCAGCGCTTGTGAGGTGGCCGACCTGGAGGAGAAGCGGCTGGGCCTCGAACTCCTGGTCGAGCACATCCTCCCGGGCCGGAATGCCGACGCCCGGCCCCCCACCGAGAAGGAGCTCCGCAGCACCATGCTCTTGCGTCTCCCCATCGACGAGGCATCGGCCAAGGTCAGGACCGGCTGGCCCCTCGACGACGACGAGGACTACCAGCTCCCGGTGTGGGCGGGGGTCATTCCCCTGCGGTCGGAGTGGGAGGCACCCCGCACCGACCCGGATCTCAAATTCCGGCTCGAAGCTCCGACCTACGTGGCCGCCTACCAGCGCCCGGGTTCCCGGTGAGGTCCAGGGCCGCGGTGGTTGTGCCGCCAAGAGGAAGTGGGGCGACGCCATGTGCGGAGTGATCGGGTTGTTGATCCGTGACCCGGCCCTCGAGCCCGAACTCGGCCGGATGCTGGTGCCCATGGTGGAGGCCCTGGCCGAACGCGGGCCGGATTCCTCCGGGATCGCCCTCTACTCCCGTCCCGATCCCGACCGTCGGGCTGCCGCCGACCCCATCACCCAGGTCTCCCTGGGCACCGATGGAACCGTCGACTGGGAGGATCTGGCCTCCTGGGTGGGAACCCGGTTTCCCGCCGCCGTCGTCCAGGTGTCCGGTTCGGGCGCCCGGGTCGATGTGGCCACAACCAGGGTGAGCGAGTTCACCGGGTCGCTGCGCGAGGCCTGGCCCTTGGTCTACGTCTTCGGGACCGGGAGCATGCTCACGGTGGTCAAGGACATCGGCCGTCCCGAGGACACCTGCCGGCGCTACGGGGTGGCGTCGTGGTCAGGCCACCTGGCGGTGGCCCACACCCGGATGGCCACCGAGTCGGCGGTGACCGCCCGCCACGCCCATCCGTTCGTGCCCGGCCCGGACATGTGCGTGGTGCACAACGGTTCGTTTTCCAACCACGCCAGTGTCCGGCGCCGCCTCCAAGCCGATGGCGTCCACTTCGACTCCGACAACGACTCCGAGGTGGCGGCCCGCTTGCTGGCCCAGCGGTTGGCCGGCGGCGACGACCTCGACGAGGCGACCCGGTGGGTCATGAAGGAGATGGACGGGTTCTTCACCCTGGTGGTGGGCACCCCAACCGGGATGTCAGTGGTCCGGGACGCCTTCGCCTGCAAGCCGGCCGCCATTGCGGTCACCGATGCCTACGTGGCGGTGGCGTCGGAGTACCGGGCCCTGGCCGGACTCCCCGGGGTCGAGCAGGCCCAGATCTTCGAACCCCAACCGGAGGTGGTTTACACGTGGACGCTTTGAACTGTGACGCATTGTCGGTGCGGGAGGTGAACCACCATCTCCGGCGGATGCCGTCGGGAGCCTCGTGTTCGATCGCCGCCCCCCGGGGCAAGCACAACCTGGGCGTCGGGCTCACCGAAACCATCGACATCACCATCGAGGGCAACGCCGGCTATTTCGTCGGTGGCCTGGGGGGGCGGGGAGACGGTACGGGACCGCACATCACCGTGGACGGCTTCGTCGGATGGTCGGTCGGGGAAAACCTGATGGGCGGGACCGTCCGGGTGCGAGGGAGCGCATCCCAGAGCGCGGCGTCGAGCGCCCGGGGCGGAGCCGTGGTGGTCGAGGGTGACGCCTCCCTCCGGGCCGGCATCTCCCTGAAGGGCGCCACCCTGGCGGTGGCCGGTGACGTCGGGGCGATGGCCGGCTTCATGGCCCAGTCGGGGACCATCCTGGTGGGCGGCGACGCCGGGCACGGCCTCGGGGACTCCTTGTACGAGGCGGTGATCTATGTGGCCGGCGCCATCGCCTCCCTCGGCGCCGACGCCCGGGTGGAAGAGATGGTCGACGACGACATCCTCGAGGTCAAGCGCCTGGTCGAGCTCACCGGTTTCGATCACATCGATCCGGGTCGGGTGACCAAGGTGATATCCGCCCGCACCCTCTACCATTTCTCCGCCGACCACCACGGCGTCTACTGATGGCTGACGACCGGCCGGGCGGTCACGACGACGGGATGCCGGAGATGGCCAATGCCACCTTCCCGCCCTCGGCCATCGGGCGCATCCACCAGATGGCCGAGACGGGCCTCTACCCGATCCGGGGCCTCGGGGCCCGGCGGAAGGTGCCGACCTTCGACGATCTGGTCTTCCTCACCGCTTCGGTGTCCCGCTACCCGCTCGAGGGATACCGGGAGCGGTGCGACACCCGGACCCTGCTCGGTGGCCGACACGGGGCGGAGCCGATCGAGTTGGCCATCCCCATCACCATCGCCGGCATGAGCTTCGGGGCGTTGTCGGCCTCCGCCAAGGAGGCGCTCGGACGGGCCGCCACCGAGGTGGGCACGTCGACCACCACCGGCGACGGAGGCATGACCCCCGAGGAGCGCAAGGCGTCTTCCAAGCTCGTCTACCAGGTCCTGCCGTCTCGCTACGGGTTCGACCCGGCCGACCTGCGGCAGGCCGACGCGGTCGAGATCGTGGTGGGCCAGGGCGCCAAGCCGGGTGGGGGCGGCATGCTGCTGGGCCAGAAGGTGAATGAACGGGTGGCCCAGATGCGGACCTTGCCGCCCGGCATCGACCAGCGCTCGGCCAGCCGTCATCCCGACTTGGTCGGTCCGGACGACCTGCGGATCAAGATCGATGAGCTGCGGGAAGCCACCGAGTGGCGGGTGCCGATCTACGTGAAGTTGGGCGCCACCCGGGTCGACTACGACGTCAAGCTGGCGGTGGCGGCCGGGGCCGACGTGGTGGTGGTCGATGGCATGCAGGGGGGGACGGCAGCCACCCAGGACGTGTTCATCGAGCACGCCGGGATCCCCACCCTCCCCGCCGTCCGGCTGGCCGCCCAGGCGCTGGCCGATATCGGGATGTCCGACCAGGTGCAGCTGATCGTGTCGGGAGGGATCCGGTCGGGAGCCGACGTGGCCAAGGCGCTGGCCCTGGGTGCCGACGCGGTGTCGATCGGAGTGGCCGCGCTGGTGGCCCTGGGGTGCAACCGGTCCAGCTACCAGGCCAAGGGGGGTGAACGGATCGATGTCACCGATGGATACCGGTCGCTCGGGACCTCCCCCGGGCACTGCGCCAATTGCCACACCGGGCTCTGCCCGGTGGGGATCACCACCCAGGACCCCATCCTGGAGGAACGCCTGGATCCGGAGCTCGGCGCCACCGCGGTGGCCAACTACCTGCGGGCCATCACCATGGAGCTCACCGCTCTGGCCCGGGCCTGCGGAAAATCGGATGTCCACCATCTGGAGCCCGAAGACCTGGTGGCGTTGACCATCGAGGCCTCCGCCATGGCCCAGGTACCGCTGGCCGGGACCGATTGGATCCCGGGGCCTCGGTCCGGCGGGTGAGCCCGAAGGAGACCGCCGACGTCGTGGTCATCGGCGGCGGAGTCACCGGACTCAGCACCGCCCGGGCGCTGGCCGAGCTCGGAGCCGGACAGGTGACGGTGCTCGAGCGGGCGGCCATCGGGTCGGGCGGGACCGGCAAGTCGAGCGGCGTGGTCCGATGTCACTACGGTGTCGGCTCCCTGGCCGCCATGGCCTGGCGCTCGCTGGAGGTCCTCGAACACGCCCCCGAGGTCCTCGGCGCCGAGTCCGGCTTTCACCGGACCGGTTACCTGGTGGCGGTGGGGCCCGAAAACGAGGCTTCGCTCCGGGCCAACGTCGACATGCATAGGGGCCTGGGGATCGAGGTCGAGCTGGTCGACCCGATAGACGGACCCGTTCTCTGGCCCGGGGCCACCTTCGACGACGTGGCTGCCACCGCCTACGAGCCCCGGGGTGGGTACGGCGATGCCCACCAGACCGCCCTGGCCTTCGCCACCGCCGCCCGCCGCCACGGCGCCTCCATCCACCAGCAGTGCGGAGTAGCCGGCATCGAGGTGCGCGCCGACCGGGTGGTGGGGGTCCGACTGTCGGACGGGACCCGGGTTGCCACCGACCGGGTGGTGCTCGCCGCCGGGGCCTGGTCGGTCGGGCTGGCCGCCGACGTCGGCGTCGATCTTCCCATCGCCGCCCAACGGGCCCAGATCCTCCTGGTCGACCCCGGGAGGGTGCTCGACCCGAGACCCGTCCTCTCCGACCTGGTGACCCTGCAGTACGTCCGGCCCGACGGGTTGGCGTCGCTGTTGGTCGGCGACAGCGACCACACCCAGCCGGAGTGGTCCGACCCCGACGACTACGCCGACCGGGCCGACGACGAATTCGTCGAACGGGCCATCACCAAGTTCGCCCACCGTTTTCCCGGGCTTTCGTCGGCCGGCCTCGCCACCTCCTATGCCGGTTGTTACGACGTGACTCCCGATTACAACCCGGTCATCTCGCCATCCCCGGTGGAAGGGATGTGGATCTGCGCCGGATTCAGTGGGCACGGATACAAGATCTCCCCGGCCGTGGGTGAGCTGGCCGCCGACCTCGTCTGCAAGGGGGCCAGCCGCCACCCCGACATTGACCACCGGGACTTCCGGTTCGAGCGTTTTGCCGAGGGCCAGCTGCTCACCAGCCCCCACCCCTACGTGGGCGCCGGCCAGATGCGCTGAGGTGGGGCGTGATGACCAATAATTGGGATGACGCCGCCTATGGTGGCCTGGTGGCCAGAGGACGCACCGCCAGCAAGCCCGCGGGGGCGGCGAAAACCAACGGCTCCCCCTCCGCCAAGAAGGTGAACGGGTCCGACACCGCCAAGGCTCCACTGGTGGTCGAGCCTTCGGCGCCGGGTTCGAGCGGCCAGTTGGAATGGGTCATCGCCAATCACGTGCGCAACCGCCGCCAAGCCATCGGCCTGACCGTCGCCCAGCTGGCCGAGTCGACCGGGATCTCCAAGGGCATGTTGTCGAAGATCGAGAATGCCCAGACCTCCCCCAGCCTGGCCACCATCGAGCGTCTGGCCGCCGCCCTCGACATGCCGGTCACCTCCCTCTTCCGGGGACTGGCCGAAGAGCGCGACGCGGTGTTCGTGAAGGCGGGCACCGGCCCGGAGATCGTGCGCCAGGGAACCCGGGCCGGGCACACCTACGAGTTGTTGGGAAGCATGCGGGGGCCGTACAAGCGGGTCGAGCCCCTCTTGGTCTCGCTCAGCGATCAGAACGAGGTCTTCCCCCTCTTCCAGCACGCCGGGATCGAGATGCTCTACATGCTGGGTGGGGTGATGGAGTACAGCTACGGTCGCCAGTCCTATCGGATGGCCCGCGGTGACACCCTCCAATTCGAGGGGGACATCCCCCACGGTCCGACCAAGCTGATCAAGCTCCCGATCCGGTTCCTGTCCATCACCATGTACGGGGACCGGACCTGAATCGGGCGGGCACCATGGCCCGCCCGAACCGGATTGCAACAGCTTGACGCCCGGTCCGCCGGGGAGTCAGGCGATCGAGGTCTGACCGCCGGCCAGCGCCAGCCGACGCACCTCGACGTCCGGCCCGTGGCGCCGCCCGCTGATCTTGAGCGGGGACGGGGCGGTGAGCACCGGCAGTGGGGTCATCCGGGTGACCCGCTCCCGCACCCCCTTGCCGAGGAACCGGGTCAACCAGCGGTGACGGTGGGATCCGAACAGGATGGCGTTGGCTCCTGAGCGAGACGCCGCCTCGGTGATGCGGGGGGCCAGCGTGAAGACGTTGGCCAGGACACATTCCCCGGTCGCCTCCACCCCGGCCGCCCGGAGCTGGTCGACGGCGTTCTCCACCAGGCGGGTGGCTTCGGCGTTGGTCTCGGCTGTCACCCCGCGTCCGCCGAGGATGAACTCGTTGGCGTGGAACACGTGCACCGAAGCCCCGTGCTTTCGGGCCAGTGCGGTGGCAAAACTGATGCCGACGTCGCCGGCTGATGTGTCGTCGATGGCGAGGAGAAAGCGTTCGAACATGGTGGCCTCCTGTCTTCGGAAGGCTGGCCGCACCGGTCAGTTCTCCGAGCTCGAACTCGATTGTTTCCATCATGTTAACAGCCGAAACCCGGAAAAACTTCCCTACAGGAATCTTTGTTGCCTGTAACGAAACTTTTACGCCGCGGGTCAAATTGGACGGAAGGCTCGACCGCCGCCGCCGAAGACCGTCCCGGCGGGTCCGGCCGGAACCCGCCCCCGATCGGGGAGGGTCGAGCGGTCAGCCCTCGTACTGGCGCCAGTAGGGACGGTCGTCGAGCCGCTTCTCGACCAGGATGAAGACGGTGCCCCACGGGTCGTGGAACCAGGAGGTGCGCAACCCGGCCACATCGGCAATCCCCGAGGTCAGGAACTCAACGCCGCGCCCTTCGAGCTGGTTCCGGGTGGCGGCGAGGTCGTCGCACACCAATCCCACATGGGTCAGGCCCGGGTGGGCCACCACCGGGCGTCCGGGAGGAGGGGCGGGGACCTGAGCTCGCGGGTATTCGATCAGCTCGAGGACGTGGTCGTCGGGACCCAGCCCCACGATGGCCGCCTTCACCACCACCGGACTCGGGATCAACTCCCCCATGTCCCGCTCGATGGCGTCCCCGGCCATCTCGTAGGGGGGCGACAGCACCTGGAGACCCAGCACCTCCGAATACCACCGGGTGGCTGCCTCGACGTCGGGCACGCAGATGGCGGCGTGGGCAAACCCGGTGAACATCTTCCCGAGCGTAGGTCGGGGGAGCTCCCGGCGGCGGGGAGGCCCGGGCAGAAGGCCCGCCGGTGGTGGTGGCGACCTCCCCCGGCTTCGGGCAACTCGTATCATCGCAACGTGCCCCCCCTCCCGGCCACCCCAGCGGAACGGCCCCGGCACATCGGACGCCGGGTCGTCCTCGGCATGATCGCCCTCGGCGGGGCCGGGATCGTCCTCGGCGCCAAGGTGCAGGGCGCGGTGGGCGGCGCCCTCGGATCCGGGCTCGGCGGCCTGTTGCCCGGCGGCGATCGCTTCCGCTTCTACACCATCACCAACTCGTTCCCCCAGATCGCCGATTCGAGCTACCGGCTCCAGGTCACCGGGTTGGTCGATCATCCCCTCACCCTCACCCTGGCCGACCTCCAGGCGATGCCGAAGACCACGCTGGTGAAGGACTTCCAATGTGTGACCGGGTGGCGGGTCCCCCAGGTCCACTGGGAAGGGGTCAAGCTGTCCGAGGTGCTGGCGGCGGCCGGCATCCAGAGCAATGCGAAGGCGCTCGCCTTTGCCTCCTACGACGGCTTGGACACCGAGAGCCTGACCCTCGACCAAGCCCAGCGCCCGGATGTCATCGTCGCCTACCGGATGCTCGGCGCGCCGATCACCAGTGACCATGGCGGACCGGTTCGGCTGTATGTGGCGCCGATGTACGGCTACAAGTCGATCAAGTGGCTCTCGGCGATCCACGTAGCCGAAAGCGCCCCGCCCGGATTCTGGGAGCAGAATGGCTACTCCATCGATGCCTGGGTTGGCAGCTCGAACGGCCGCAGTGACACCCCAATCGACTAGCCGGGCGCCGCGCTCCCGTCCGGCCGCCCAGCCGTGGTCGGCGTCACGACGGATCCTTCGCTTCGACGGGGTGGAGCGGACCGCCCACTGGGCCACCGCCCTCCTGTTCGGCATCCTCATGGTCACCGCGTTGCCGCTCTACTTCGTCCAGGTGGAGAGCGTGGTCGGACGGCGGGCCCTCATCGCCGAAATCCACACCTGGTCGGGGGTGGCCCTGCCGGTGCCGCTGATCATCTCGCTGATCGGGCCGTGGGGGGCGCGGCTGCGGCGCGACGTCCGGCGCTTCAACCTCTGGACTTCCGAAGAGATCCGCTGGCTCCGGACGCTGGGTCGGCAACGGCTCAGCCACCCGGACAAGTTCAACCCGGGTCAGAAGCTCAACGCGCTGTTCGTGGCCGGCGCCATCGTGGTGATGCTCGGAACCGGATCGATCTTGAAGTGGTACCGGTTCTTCCCGCTCAGCTGGAGGACCGGGGCCACCTTCGTGCACGACGTGCTGGCCCTCGGAGTATTCATCGTGGTCTTCGGCCACATCGCCTTCGCCCTCACCCACCGGGATGCCCTCCGGTCGATGATCAAGGGTTGGGTGACCGAGGTGTGGGCCAGCCGGCACGCGTCGGCCTGGCTGAAAGAAGAGAAACAGGAAGCCAAGGAGTCGGACAAGGTGCCGACCGGGTAGACCCCTTCCTCATCGACGGACCGAGGGTCAGCCGGCCCGGCGACTCCGGAGGCGCCAGGCCCAGCCCAGCAGGGCCAGCCCGATCACGATCAGGACCCCGCCGAGAACCGCATACCCGGGATGGCCGCTCATCAGGTGCGACCCGCTCAGGGCATTGGTGCCCTGGGCCACAAACACCGCTCCGACAAGGCACAACACGACGCCGACCACTCCGCGAGTCCACATGGCTGATTCCGTTCCCGACGGGTGCCGCACGCACCGCCGGTGGCAACGTAGCGCCGTTCACGCCGCCGGGGGGGTCGGCTCCGGCGGACGACCGGCGCCACACTCTCCCCGATGGCGACCCTAAGGTGACAATGTGCTCCTCCCACCCCTCGAGCCCGGCCGCCGGGACTGGATAGCCATCAGCGATCAGCCCCTTCCCACCGATCAGGCGCAGGCCTGGGCGTCGCAACCCGATTGTGGAGCCATCGTCTCGTTCTGCGGCACCGTCCGCGACCATTCAGAGGGCCGTCCCGGCGTCACCGGGCTGGAGTACGAGGTCTACCCCGAGCAGGCGGTTCCTCGCCTCGAGCAGGTGGCGGGGGTGGCTCGCCAACGTTGGCCGATGATCGGGAGGTTGGTCCTCCTCCACCGGACCGGGCCACTGGAGGTGGGCGGCATCTCCGTGGTGGTGGTGGCCTCCACCCCCCACCGGGCCGAGGCCTTCGAGGTCGCCCGCTACTGCATCGACACCTTGAAGCACACCGTTCCCATCTGGAAGAAGGAGACCTGGTCGGGCGGGACCGATTGGACGGTGTGCGACCACGACATCGAGGACGTGGGGGCATGATCCCCCTCCGGGAGGCTCAGGAGTTCGTGCTCGACGCCTGCCCTCCCCTCGACCCGCGCCCCATCCCCATCGACCAGGCGCTCGGCTGCGTCGTCGGCGACACCATTGTCGCCACCGAACCCGTCCCGCCCTTCGTCAACTCGGCGAGGGACGGTTACGCCCTCCGGGCCGGCGACACCGTCGCCGCCGGCGGCGGGTCGGGCCCGGTGAGGCTCCAGGTTGTCGCCTTGATCATGGCCGGCTCCAGTTTCGACGGCTTGGTGGGGCCCGGGCAGGCCGCCCGGATCATGACCGGCGCTCCCCTCCCAGCCGGCGCCGATGCAATCTGCATGCTCGAGGACTGCGAGGTGGAAGAGAACGGCGCGGTGGTGGTCATCCAGCAGCCGGTGGCCGAAGGGGAGGCGGTGCGCCGGATCGGGGAGGACGTGGCGCTTGGCGATGTGGTGGCTGACCCCGGAAGGGTGCTCACCCCCGGACACATCGGCGTCCTGGCCAACCAGGGAATGGCCGACGTCCTGGTCCATCCCCGCCCTCGGATCGGCATCCTCTCCACCGGCGACGAACTCGTCTCCGGGTCCGGCCCGCTGGGCCCGGGCCAGATTCGAGACGCCAATCGCCACACGCTCCTGGCGCTCGTCCGCCGGGAAGGATGGGCGGCGCTCGACCTCGGGAAGGTCGGCGATGACGAGGAGGCGTTGAGCGCGGTGCTGGACCAGGCGGCGATCAGTTGTGATGCGGTGGTGACCTCCGGTGGGGTGAGCGTCGGTGACCACGACATCGTCAAGGTGGTGCTGGAGAAGCGGAGTGCAGGGACCATGCGGTGGATGCAGGTAGCCATCCGACCGGCCAAGCCGTTCGCCTTCGGCACCCTCGACGGGTCGGGTACCCCGGTGTTCGGCCTGCCGGGAAACCCGGTGTCGGCCATGGTGAGCTTCGAGCTGTTCGTCCGCCCGGCGGTCCGGCAAATGGGCGGCCACCGCCGGCTGGACCGGGTGGTCGTCCCGGCCGTCGCCCAAGCCGACCTCCGCCGGAGGCCGGACGGGAAGACTCATTTCGTGCGGGCGATGGTATCGCTGGACGCCCAAGGGGGTTGGGCCGTCGCACCGATGGCCGGACAGAACTCCCATCAGCTGCGGGCCATGGCCGACGCCAACGCCCTGGTGGTGCTGCCCGACGGCGCGGGAGTCACCGCCGGCCACCCGGTCGACGTGCTCCTCATCGATCCGGAGGGGCTGAGCGCCGATCCGCGCGAACCCTCGGACCGCCGATGGTGACCATCGCCGACCGGGAAGGATCCAGCTCCGGCCTCACCCACGTCGACGAACACGGCAAGGCCCACATGGTCGATGTCACCGGGAAGCCACCGACCCGGCGGGTGGCCGAGGCCCGGTGCCAGGTGCGCACCTCGGCAGACCTCCCCGGCGTCCTCGGCGGCTCGGCGGCGGCGGCCGAGCTCATCGAGTCGGCCCGGTTCGCCGGCATCCTGGCCGCCAAGAAGACCTCGTCGCTCATCCCGCTCTGCCATCCGATCCGGATCGACGGGGTGACTGTCGAGGTGATGGCGACTTCCGACGGCTTCCGGATCGTCGCGACGGCCTCGATCACCGAACGGACCGGGGTGGAGATGGAGGCCCTCACCGCCTGTGCCGCCGCCGCGCTGGTGCTCATCCAGCCGATCCTCGAAGCTGATGCCTCGGCGTCGATCGAGGAGCTCACCCTCTGGCGCAAAACCGGCGGCCGTTCCGGCAGCTGGCAGCGTGGCGACGACGGGGAGATGTCGGGGGGAGATCGACCTTCGGGTTCTCGGGGCTAGCCCGGGTTATTTCCCGGATTTGCGGGGTATTTCTCTCCAATACTCGACATTTCCGAGGTTCCTGACTAGCTTCGTGACCCATGGCTCAGTACCGACCTGGTCAGCTGGTCGACCTCCTCGGGGTCAGCGCCGACACCGTCCGCCGCTGGTGTGACGAGGGGCGACTGGAGACGGCGCGCTCCGGAGGCGGCCACCGGATGGTCGACGGCGCCTCGGTGGCCCGCTTCGTCCGGGAGCAGCAGGAGGCCCACACCCCTGAACAACTCCTCACCCAGTCGGCCCGCAACCGCTTCAGCGGCATTGTCACCCGGGTGGAGCGGGATGCGCTCACCGCCATCATCGAGATCCGCGCCGGCCGATTCCGGATTGTCTCCCTCCTGACTCGGGAAGCGGCCGACGACCTGCAGCTCCAGGAGGGCGATCTCGCCACCGCCGTCGTCAAATCCACCAGCGTCATGGTGGAGGTCCCACTGGCATGAGAAAGGTTGACATGAGAAGAGTGAGCACCGTGACCCAATCGTGGCCGCGATGGGTTGGAGCCTTGTCCCTAACCGCCATCGCCCTCGCCGCCGCCGCCTGTGGGAGCTCGTCGAGCTCGTCGAACACGACCACCACCGCGGCGGCGAAGTTGTCCGGGTCGATCACGGTGTCGGCCGCCTCGTCGCTCACCGCCGCCTTCGGCCAGCTCGGCACCAAGTTCCAGGCGGCCCACCCCGGGACCACCATCAGCTTCAACTTCGGGTCGTCGGGAGCGCTGGCCACCCAGATCCAGCAGGGGGCGCCGGCCGACGTCTTCGCCTCAGCCGCCCCCGCCAACATGGCGACCGTCCAGGCGGCCGGTGACATCTCCGGCACCCCGATCACCTTCGCCCGCAACAGCCTGGAGATCGTGGTCAAACCCGGGAACCCGCTGGGCATCCAAACGCTGGCCGACCTCAACAAGGCCAACGTGGTCGCCATCTGCGTCAACACCGCGCCGTGCGGAGCCACCGCCGCCCAGGCCCTGGCCAAGGCCGGGGTCACCATTCCCACCGCCAAGATCACCCTGGGCCCGGACGTGGACCACACGCTGGCCGAGGTGACCACCGGCGATGCCGACGCCGCCATCGTCTATGTGACCAACGCCAAGACCGTCGGCACCCAGGGGGTGGGCATCCCGATCCCGGCATCGAAGAACGTCCCCACCAGCTACCCCATCGCGATGGTGAAGGGGTCCCAGAATCCGGCGCTGGCCCAGGCGTGGATCGCCTACGTCGCCGGCCCCACCGGCCAGAAGGTGCTCCAGGCCGCCAGCTTCCTGCCGGCCGGCTGAATCCCGGCGTCGATGGCCACCCGAACCCGGAGCCTTCGGCCGCCCCTGGTCATCCTGATCGTCGCCACCCTGACGGTGGCGTTCCTGGCCGTGCCGTTGATCGGGCTGTTGACCAAGGCCTCCTGGTCGACCTTGTGGTCGGACCTGACCACCCCGGTGGCCGTGGATGCCCTCAAGTTGTCGCTGATCTGCTCGCTGTGGGCGACCGGCCTGTCCCTGGTGTTCGGCGTACCCCTCGCCTGGGTGTTGGCCCGCACCACCTTCCCGGGACGGAACCTGGTGCGGGCGCTGACCATCCTCCCGATGGTGCTCCCGCCGGTGGTCGGCGGCGTGGCCCTCCTCCTCGCCTTCGGCCGTGACGGGATCCTCGGCCGGCCCCTCTACGACTGGTTCGGGGTGCAGTTCACCTTCAGCACCGCCGGGGCGGTACTGGCGGAGACGTTCGTGGCCATGCCCTTCCTGGTCATCACCGTCGAGGCGGCGTTGCGGTCGATGGACGGGCGCTACGAGGAGGCAGCGGCCAACCTCGGTGCCGGTCGTTGGACCACCTTCCGGAGGGTCTCGCTGCCGATGATCGCCCCCTCCCTGGTCGCCGGGACGGCACTCACCTGGGCGCGGGCCCTCGGGGAGTTCGGCGCCACCATCACCTTCGCCGGCGACATCCAGGGTCGGACCCAGACCCTCCCGCTGGCGGTGTATCTGGCCCTCCAGGACAATGAGCACGTGGCCATCGCCCTGTCGCTGGCCCTGCTGGCTATCTCGATCCTGGTCCTGGTCTCCCTCCGCGGCCGGTGGCTCGGCGCCCTCGTGTCGTGAGCCTCACCGCCGACGTCGAGGTCAGCATCGGGAGCTTCGAGCAGCGTTTGCACCTCGAGGTGGGCGACGGCGAGGTGGTGGCCGTGCTCGGGCCCAACGGCAGCGGAAAGACAACCCTGCTGCGGGCGCTGGCCGGCCTGCAGCCACTGTCCGGAGGCCGGATCGTGTTGGACGGCGAGGTGCTCGACGACCCGGGGGCCAAGGTGCTGGTCCCCCCCGACCGTCGACCCTGCGGGATGGTGTTCCAGGACTACCTCCTCTTCCCTCACCTCTCCGCGCTGGCCAATGTCGCCTTCGGCCCCCGGAGCCGGGGGTCGTCCAAGGCCGAGGCGACGGAACAGGCCGCCGACTGGCTCGGCCGGGTGGGCCTGGCCGACAAGGCCGGCGCCAAGCCCCGCCAGCTCTCCGGTGGGGAGGCCCAGCGGGTGGCGCTGGCCCGGGCACTGGCCCCCAATCCCCGGCTCCTGCTGCTCGACGAACCGATGGCCGCCCTCGACGCCGGGATTCGCGGGTCGGTGCGGCACCAGCTCCGCCACGACCTCCGGGCCTTCCGAGGGTCGTGCGTGATGGTGACCCACGACCCCCTCGATGCCGCCGCCATCGCCGACCGGTTGGTCATCATCGAGGCCGGACGGCTGGTCCAGGAGGGAACCCTAGAGGAGGTGACCACCCGTCCCCGCACCGCCTACGTCGCCGAACTGATGGGGCTCAACCTGCTCCGGGGCCGGGCCGACGGGACGGCCCTTTCGCTGGGCGACGGCGTCACCCTCGAGACGGCCAGCCCGTTCGACGGGGACATGTTCGCGGTCATCGCCCCCCGGGACATCGCCCTCTACCTCGAGGCCCCGGGTGGAAGCCCCCGGAACACCTGGTCCACCCGCGTGGCCCAGGTCCACTTGATGGGCGATCGGGCCCGGGTGCTCCTCGACGAGCCGATCCGGGTCACCGCAGAGATCACCGCGGTGGGGTTGGCGGCTCTCGGTCTCACCGACGGTGCCCCGGTCTGGGCCTCGGTCAAGGCCACCCAGATCGACGTCTACCCCGACGACGGGGCCGGGTCAGGGGCGGACCCGTAGCCAGCCGGGACTCGGCACCGACCCTCTAGAGGGGTGGGATGGCGTCTTCGAATTGGACCACCGACCCTTTGTTGGGGAGGAGGATGAGGACCAAGAAGGCAGCCAACCCCACCACCGCGGCGGCGACCACCAGGGCCAGGTCCATCCCGGACACGAATGACTGACGAGCCACCATGGCCAGCTCGGCTCCCAACGGCTTCGGGGCCTGTTGGGACACGGCCAGGGCCGCCCCGATGGAGCTCTCGATGAGCCCTCGCACACTGGCCGGCACCCCGGCGTGGGTGACAACCGGCGCCATCAGGTGCTGGTAACGCAGGATGAGCAGGGTCCCGAGGACGCCCACCCCCATCGCCCCACCGAGTTGCATGGCGGTGTCGTTGGTGGCCGACCCGACGCCGGCCTCCTCTTTGGGCAACGATCCCATCACCGATTCGGTGGAGGGGGCGAGCGCCAGCGCCACCCCCACCCCGCTCAGCAACATCGCGGCGAGGGAGTCCTGGTAGGTGCCGGCCACCGTGGTCCGCGACAGCAGCCCAAGACCCAGCGCGATCAGCACCATGCCGCTCACCACCACCACCTTGGTGCCGTACCGGTGGGCCACCACCACCGAG
The DNA here is from genome assembly GCA_036264255.1 of Acidimicrobiales bacterium. Classification (GTDB taxonomy): domain Bacteria; phylum Actinomycetota; class Acidimicrobiia; order Acidimicrobiales; family RAAP-2; genus DASZIT01. Next base: position 24,871 of record DATARI010000048.1, read on the forward strand.
AACGGCGCGACGACCAGGAGGGCGAGGGCAACCGGGACGATGCGCAGTCCCGCCTCCAGGGGGCTGTACCCCAGGACGAACTGGAGATATTGGGTCATGACGAAGAACATCCCCAACAGGGCGAAGAGGACGAGGGCCAAGGCGGCGATGGCGACGCTGTAACGGCGGCTGGTAAAGAACCGCAACGGCAGCATCGGATGGTCGGAACGCCGCTCCCACACCACGAATACCGCGATGAGGACGGCGGCGGCGGCCAGGGCGCCGACGATCAGCGGCGAGCTCCAACCCCGGCTTGGGGCTTCGATGATTCCCCACAGCAACGCCGCCCCGCCGAGGACGGAGAGGACCGCGCCGATCGGATCGGGCGGCCGGGTGGCGGGGTTGCGAGAGTTGGGCACCAGCCAGATGGCGGCGATGAGCCCGAGGGCGGCGACCGGGACGTTGACCAGAAACACCGAACCCCACCAGTAGTGGGTCAACAACAGACCCCCCAGGATCGGACCCAGGGCGACCCCGAGACCGGTGGTTCCCGACCAGATGCCGATGGCCCGGACCCGGTCCCGCTCCTCGGTGAAGACGTTGGTGAGGATCGACAGGGTGCAGGGCATCAACGCCGCCGCCCCGATCCCCATCACCGCCCGGGCCACGGTGAGTCGGTCCGGGCTTCCCGACCAGGCGGCGAACGCCGAGCCACCACCGAACACCACCAGTCCCCCCATGAAGACCCATTTCCGCCCGACCCGGTCTCCGAGGGCGCCGAGGGAGAGCAACAGCCCGGCAAACACGACCGCATAGGCATCCACCATCCACTGCAGTTGGCTGGAACTGGCCCCCAGATTCCGCACAATGGAAGGAAGGGCCACATTCAGGACGGTGTTGTCCAGACTGATCAGCAGGAGGCTGACGCACAACACCGACAACGTCGCCCACCGCCGGCGGCTCGGGTGAGCCGCCGACAACCCAGTACCGGTGGTCGAGGCATCGTCCGTGGACGGGGTTCGAGGGGTTGGACGAACCGGACTCGACATCTTCCTCCCACCCTCCACGATCGATTCCGGCCAGAATAGGGGGAAGGGCAGGTGGAGTCCCATTTCCCTTACGTCAGGCAACACCTCCGGTTGCGGGCCATTCGGTTCAGCTTCCCGTCGGTCTCCGCCGTGCAGATGCGATAATGGACCATGCTGGGTCGCCGGGAGGATTGGTTCCGCGGTCGGCGACGCCGGCCCGGTGGGGTCCGGTACCGGTGAGATCTCGAATCCGGTCGGTGGTCCTGGCCATGGCCGCCTTGGCCGCCATCGGACTCGCCGGTTGCAGCGCCACCAACGCCAACGGCTCTTCGCCAACCACACCCCCGGCGACCTCCCCACCTTCCCCGGCGGCATTGGCCGCGGTGATGAGCGCGGTGAAGAACACCTTGAACCTCACCAGCACCTTCGAAACCACGTTCTCCCACTCGGCGGTGGGCGGTGTCTCGACCACGCCCCGGGATGCCAGTGGCATGGTCGACTTCCGAGCCCCTTCCGGGACCATCCGGATGGACCTCCCCGGAGCCTCGGGAGGAACCGAACAGATGGTGTTCCTCACCGACACCGTGTTCATCAAGCCCCCGGCCTCCAGTCCGCAGCTCCAGGCCGGGAGGCCGTGGGTGTTTGCCAACTTCGCCGACATCGCCACCTTCAACATCAACTTCCCCCCCTACATCATCCAGACCGAGAGCATCAATCCGGCCTTCACCCTCTACGAACTGGCCTGGGGATCCACCGCCGCCTCCCCGGCCGGACGGGTTACCTTCGGCCACCAACCGACCGACAGCTACCAGGTAAGCGTCAACCTCAACCAGGCGCTGGCCCACGCCACCGGTCCCGCCGCCGACAGCTTCTCCCACGCCATCACCTCGGAGATCTCGGCCACCGACGGCGGGGGCGTGGGGGCGCCGGCGATCCTGACCATGCAAACCTGGGTGGACAGCTCCGGTCGGCTGGTGGGAGCCCGGGTGACTCCTCCCGGGGCCGGAATCGGGACGCTGACGCTGGCCCTGAGCCAATTCGGAGTGGCGGTCAACGCCAACAAACCGCCGCGCAACCTGGTCGTCGACATCGCCGCCATGATCCCCGGCGCGGAGCAGGAGGCTCTCAACAATGGTGACACCGATGGCGCTTGAGCCCGCGCCTCCGATGCAGGGGGCGGAGTCGGCCCCGGCCGTTCAGATCGAGCACCTGACCAAACGGCTCCCGAACGGGATCACCGCGGTCGACGATCTCAGCCTGGAGGTGGCACCCGGCCAGATCCTGGGCCTGGTCGGGCCCAACGGGTCGGGCAAGACCATCACCTTCCGAATCCTCCTCGGGCTGGTCCGACCCACCTCGGGGCGAACCTTGGTCTTCGGGGAGGAGATCCGCCCCGGGGCCGGCGTCCTCGCCCGGGTCGGCGCCCTGGTCGACGGGCCGGGCTTCGTGCCCTATCTCTCCGGGCGCCGCAACCTCGATCTGATCGGCCGGCAGATCGGTCTGCGCCGCGACTCCCCCGAGCTTGACACCGCCATCGCCATGACCGGCCTCGGCGATGCGATCGACCGTCGATTCTCCAGCTACTCGCACGGCATGCGCTACCGGTTGGCCCTGGCCCAGGCGCTCCTCGGGGCGCCCGACCTCCTGTTGCTGGATGAGCCCACCACCGGCATGGACCCGGCTCAGATCCAGGAGGTCCATGCCGCCATTGCCGCCTGGGCCGGCACCGGGAAGACCATCGTGCTGTCGAGCCACCAGATGTCCGAGATCGAACAGGTGTGCACCCGCGCGGCCATTCTGCGCTCCGGGCGATTGGTGGCAACCGGAACGGTGGGCGAATTGATCGGCGAGGTCCCCCGGATCCGATTGGACGTCGATGATCCTGACCGCGGCATTGCCGTCCTCCAGGCCCTCCCCGGGGTGCGCCGGGCCGTCGCCGCCGGCCCCCGGACCGTCATCATCGAAGCGGAAGGTGTGGCGCCGGCGGCCCTGTTCGATGCCTTGCAGGCCGCCGGGCTCACCGTGTCCGGCTTTCGGACCAGCAACTTCGAAGACTCCTACCTCCGGCTCTTCGATGCCGAACCGTACCGGTCCGATTCCACCGGTCCGCCCCGGCCTTGATCCCCATCGAGTGGTACAAGGCGTTCCACCGGCCCCAGACCTACGCAAGGCTGGGCATCGTGGTCGGGTTCGTGGTCGTCCTCACCGTGGCCCTGGCCGCCACCGGATCTGGCCAGACCGAATTCGTGGGCGACCTTCCCCTGCTGATGGTCCCTCGCACTTCCGGATTCAGCGTTCCCATCATCGCGTTGTCGAGCACCATGAAATTCTTCCTCCCGCTGACGGTGTCGGTCTTCGCCGGGGAGGCGGTGGCCGGTGAAGCCGGTTGGGGAAGCCTGCGCTACCTCCTGGCCCGTCCGATCTCCCGAACCCGGATCCTCTGGTCCAAGGCGGCCGTCGCCGGCGCCCTCTCGGCCATCGCCCTCCTGCTGCTGGCGGTAGCGGCCCTCATCGCCGGTGGCCTCGCCTTCGGATGGCACAGCCTCAAGGTCACCGACGGCAGCACCTCGACCCCCACCCACCCCCAGGTGGACGTCGTCCCGTTGGGGACCGTGTTCGGCCATCTGGGGATCACCGTGCTCTACGTGGGCGCCGGAATGGCCAGCATCTTCGCCGTGGCATTCTTCCTGTCCACCACCACCCGCCGCCCCCTGGTGGCCGTGGCCGGTGGCGTGGCGGTGACCATCCTCTCGCGGGTGTTCAATGCCGACTACCTCCCGGGGATCGCGGTGGTGAACCGCTACATGCCCAACAATGACATCGACCTCTGGCAGCACCAGTTCACCCGGCCGGCCGATCTCTCCGGGGTGCCCCACTTCCTTGTCCTCCAGGCCGTCTACTTCGTCGTCTTCATGGCCCTGGCCCAGTGGTGGTTCACTCGCAAGGACATCCTGGATTGATCCGGATCGAGCTGCGCAAGCAACTGCGACGGACCGGCTACTGGGTGGTCCTCGGGATCTTGACGGCCGTCTCGGTCGTGGTGACCGTCATCATCGGGCTGACCAGCGCCGCCACCCCTGAGCGGCTCGGCGACTACGGGTCGGTGGTCCCCAAGTCGTCGGGATTGTCGATGGCGCTGATCGCCTTGAACGCCTTGCTGCTCTTTCTCCTACCGCTGGCCGTCGCCGTCTTCGCCGGCGAATCGGTAGCCGGGGAGAGCTCGTGGGGAAGCCTCCGATATCTGCTGGCCCGACGGATATCGAGGCGTCGCCTGCTTGCCTCCAAGGTGGCGGTGGCGGGGTTGTATGCACTGGCGGCGGTGGTGCTGGTGGCGGTGGCTGGACTCGTCTCCGGAATCGTGGCATTCGGATGGCATCCCCTCCCGGTGATCGACCTCCAACACGCCTCCCCGTTCGCCAGCGGGGTCTCCGTTTTCTCCCCGCTTCAAGGCCTGGCCCGGGTCGGATTGGCGACGGCCATCGTGGCCGGGACGATGGTCAGCACCTTCGCGTTCGCCATCCTCTGCTCCACCCTCACCGACCGACCGTTCAGCGCGGTGGCCGGCGCGGTGTTCATGGTCTTCGTCTCCCGGGCCCTCGACAACATCCCCGGACTCCATGCGTTGGGACCCTGGCTCCCGGTCACCGACAAGGGAACCGGACTCTGGACCCAACTCTTCTCCCAGCCGGCCTACTTCACTGGCTATCCCCACCTCGCCCTCGTCCATGGGGTCTATACCGTC
>DATARI010000068.1:0-5310 GCA_036264255.1 Acidimicrobiales bacterium
ATCGAGTCGGGTTTGGCTCTGGTCTCGCTCCGCCGTTTCAGGCTGATAGCCATCGTGTTCGTCCTCGAGCCGCCGGCGATCGGTGAACTAGTTCATGCCCGGGTCGTCGGGCACCTCGACGCCCGACACCCGGACCCGGTGTACCACCCCTTCGGAACCGGGAGGCGAGACCCCGAAAAGGACCGCCGTCTCCTCCTCCGACCGCACCGTTCCCGCCGGGCGGTTGCCGTTGACCGGGGGTTGGACCCCGTCTCCGGAGGCACCGAGGGGTTCGGAGCCGGCGACCGCCCCCGATGAGGTGCCGTTCTCCGACTCGTGGGCGTCGGCCAGGGTGCCGAGGAAGGAGAGGGGCGACCGGACCGCCTGGGCGATCTTGTCGGTCGTGGGGAGGTCGGGGAACGAGCCCCGGACGTCGGTCTCCAGCCGCTCCCGGAACTTGCGGAAGTCCCCCCACAGCCCGCCGATCTGCTTGGCCACCTTCGGCAGCTTGTCCGGCCCGAGGACCACCAACGCCACCACCAGGATGATCAGGATCTTGGCGGGACTGAGGAATGGCACGCAACCGAGTGTATCGGCGCCCGCGGTCAGGGCGTGGCTCCGCCCGCCAGGCGGCTCAGAGACCCTTGATCCGGCTCACCGGCCACACCACCGCCACCGCCCGGCCCACGATCAGCGATTGGGGGATGGGGCCGAAGAAGCGGCTGTCCTCCGAGTCGGTCCGGTTGTCGCCCATCACGTAGTACTCCCCGGCGGGGATCTTCACCGGGCCCGGCATGTTGAACTGCGGGTGGGCGTCCGAGGCCAGCGGGCCGGTGTAGCTCTGGGGACCGGAGGGAAGCCAGGGGACGACCAGCGGCTTGCCGTTGATGTAGATCTTGCCGTTCACCGACGAGATGGTCTCCCCCGGAAGGCCGACGACCCGCTTGACCAGATCGGAGTAGTTCTGCGACTCCAGCGGCGGGCGCTTGAACACCACGATGTCGCCCCGATGGACCCCGTGGAAGTCGTAACTCAGCTTGTTGACGATGATCCGGTCCCCGACCTGGAGGGTGGGGAGCATCGAGCCCGAGGGGATGGAGAAGGTCTGGATCACGAAGGTGCGGAGCACGAAGGTGAATCCGACCACCAGCACCAGGATGATGGCCCACTCGATCAACCAGCGCCCGGCGGAGCCGGAGGATTTCGGTTTTTCGGTGGACGTCGGTGCCGGCATCTCCGTCGTTTCATCAATAGCCACAATCGGTGGACCCTACTGCACGGTTACCCGTGCGCCCTCACAGCCCGGCGATCAGCTTGTCCACCCGGTCGTCCTTGGACTTGAACGGGTCCTTCAACAGCACCGTCCGCTGGGCCTGGTCGTTGAGCTTGAGATGCACCCAGTCGACGGTGAAGTCCCGCCGCCGTTCCTTGGCCCGGCGGACGAACTCCCCCCGCAGCCGGGCCCGGGTGGTCTGGGGAGGGGTGGACATGGCGGTGGCGATGTCGGCGTCGTCACAGATCCGGTCGAGCTGGTCGTGGCGCTGCAGGCGGTAGTAGAGGCCGCGGTTGCGATCGACGTCGTGGTACTGGAGGTCGAGGAGCGAGACGGCCGGACTGTTGAGGGCGAGCCGGTGGCGATGGCGGTAGCTGTCGATCAACCGGTACTTGGCCACCCAGTCGCACTCCCGGTGGAGCGAGAGCGGGTCGGACCCGAGGCCCTTCAGGCAGTGCTCCCACATGTCGAGCGCCCGGTCCTCCTGGGGGGAGAGCCCCTGCCGGTCGCGGTACTTGAGCGCCCGCTGGAGATACTCGGCCTGCATGTCCAGCGCGCTCATCTCCCGCCCGTTGGCCAGCCGCACCGTCCGCCGGCAGGTGATGTCGTGGCTGATCTCCCGGATGGCCCGGATCGGGTTCTCCAAGGTGAGGTCGGGAAGGACGGTGGCCGGGTCCTCCAGCATCCGCAACATGATGCTGGTCGTCCCCACCTTCAAGAAGGTGGCGTACTCGCTCATGTTGGAGTCGCCGACGATCACGTGGAGCCGACGGTACTTCTCGGCGTCGGCGTGGGGCTCGTCCCGGGTGTTGATGATCGGACGGCTGCGGGTGGTGGCCGACGAGACCCCCTCCCAGATGTGCTCGGCCCGCTGGCTCAGGCAGAACACCGCACCGCGGGCGGTCTGGAGCACCTTGCCGGCACCGGCGTAGATCTGGCGGCTGACCAGAAACGGGATCAGCACCTCGGTGTAGTGGGCGAAGTCGTCCCGCCGACTGGTCAGGTAATTCTCGTGGCACCCGTAGGAATTGCCGGCCGAGTCGGTGTTGTTCTTGAACAGGTAGATGTCCCCGCGGATGCCCTCCTCCTGCAGACGGGTCTCCGCCCCGTCCACCAACGACGACAGGATCCACTCCCCCGCCTTGTCGTGCACCACCAACTCGGCGATGTCGTCGCACTCCGGGGTGGCGTACTCGGGGTGGCTGCCGACATCCAGATACAGCCGCGCCCCGTTCTCGAGGAAGACATTGGAGGACCGGCCCCAGCTGACCACCCGCCGGAACAGGTAGCGGGCGACTTCGTCGGGGCTCAGCCGGCGCTGCCCGCGCAACGTGCAGGTGACCCCGTATTCGTTTTCCAAGCCAAAGATGCGCTTGTCCATGCCCTCACGGTACCTTGCGGGCACCGGATCCCCGCGGAGAGCCAGCTCCCCGGGGTCGGGCGGCCCTCACCCGGAGGCCAACAGGGCGTCCAGCTCGCCGTTCAGCATCCGGTGGAACGCCCGTCGGCCGTTCCCCTCGGCCAGCACCGCCACCTCCAGGTCCTTGCCCTCCAGGGTCCGGTCCGGCCCGGCCAGCGCCCCCACCGCGGTCTGGAGGGCGGCGGCCAGCGGCCAGTTCTCCGTCCAGGCCGACTCCAGCTTCTCGGCGATGGTCTCGGTCTCCCCGCCGAGGACGGCATAGCGGTCCTCGTCGGTGATGGTCCCCTCGTAGGCGATGTGGTACAGCTGGTGGGGATGGAGCTCGGTGCCCAACTCGGCTACCAGGATCTCCACCTCCAGCGGCTTCATCTCGTGGGTGAAGACGTTGCCGAGGTACTGGGCGTAGAGGTTGGCCAGCGACCGGGCGTCGACGTCCTCCCGGCTGTAGGCGTAGCCCTTGGTGTCGGCATGGCGGACCCCCGACACCCGCAGCTGGTCGAACTCGTTGTACTTGCCCACCCCGGCGAAGGCGATCCGGTCGTAGATCTCGCTGATCTTGTGGAGGGAGCGGGACGGGTTCTCGGCCACGATCACGATGCCCTGGTCGTAGACACTGGCGATGAGCGACCGGCCGCGGGCGATGCCCTTCTGGGCGTACTCGGCCCGGTCCTTCATGACCTGTTCGGGGGCCACGTAGTACGGCATGGTCATGATTCGCGACCCTCCGACCGGCGACGCTCGATGAGGTTGGCGAACCGGAGGGCGACGTCCGCTTCGGGTACCTCCTGGTAACCCTCGGCGGTGACGGTGGCCACCAGCGGGTAGATGCCCCGGACCAGATCCGGTCCGCCGGTGGCGGAGTCCTCGTCGGCCGCCTCGTAGAGCGACAGGATGGCCAACTCCACCGCCGCGTCCCGCTCCATGCCCACCCGGTACCCGAGTTTGATGGTGGTGCGGGCGTCCCGCCCCCCCGAGCCGGTGGCGTTGTGCTCGGTCTCCTCGTAGTGACCGCCGGTGACGTCGTAGGTGAAGATCCGGCCGGTGCCCCGGGCCAAGTCGTAGCCGGCGAACAGCGGGACCACCGCCAGCCCCTGCATCGCCATGGGCAGGTGTTCGCGGACCATGTTGCTCAACTGGTTGGCTTTCCCCTCCAGGCTGAGCACCACCCCCTCCACTTTCTCGTAGTGCTCGAGCTGGGTCTGGAACAGCCGGACCATCTCGACGGCCGGCCCGGCGGCGCCGGCGATGGCCACCGCCGAATAGCGGTCGGCCGGGAACACCTTCTCCATCGACCGGTGGGCGATGGAGTGACCCTCGGTGGCCCGGCGGTCGCCGGCCATCACGATGCCGTCGGCGAACCGAAGGGCGACCACGGTGGTGCCGTGGCGGAACTCCGGGCTGTGGGTGGGGGCCGGGCCCGCGCCGCGTCCGCCCTCGACGGCCGCCGGCATCGGAACCTGCATTCGGCGGATGAGGCGGGCGAAGTCCGGCCCGGGATCATCCAATGGGGCAAAGAACGGCAGGGTCACCGGGTCTACTCCCCGCCCTTCTGCACGTAGTTGCGCACGAACTCCTCGGCGTTGTCTTCCAGCACCTCGTCGATCTCGTCGAGGAGATCGTCCAGCTCCGCCTTCAGCTTCTCGCCTTTGTCCGATGTGGCCGGGACCTCTTCCACCGCCTCTTTGGCGTGGTCCGTGCCACTGGTCTTCTTCTTCATTTCTCGTTCAGCCATCTGCCACTCTCCTAGCTGCTCAGCCGATCCAGCAACTCCGACGGAGTTGCGCTCTGCTGCAAAATCTCGTCTACATGGTCGGCCGTGCCTCGTAGGGGGTCCATCATAGGGACGCGCCGCAGCGGATCGGTGCCGAGGTCGAAGACCAACGAATCCCAGTTGGCGGTGACCACCTCGGCCGGCCATTTGGTCAGGCACTGCCCCCGGAACCAGGCCCGGGTGTTCCGGGGCGGCTCGGTGATGGCGCTCACCACCTCCTCTTCGCTGATCAGCTTCTCGGTGTCGAGCTTCTGGAAGAGGGACAGGTAAGGACGAAGGTCGTGATACTGCAGGTCCATGGCCGCCAACCGGGGGTCGTCCCACCCACAGCCGTGGCGCGCCCGGTACCCCTCCAGCAGTCGGAGCTTGGCCACCCAGTCGAGCTGGCGGGAGAGGGACATGGGATCGGTCTCCAGCCCGTGGAGGACCATCTCCCAGCGCCGGAGGACCTCCTCCCCCACCACCACGTTCCCCATGCACTCCAGCCCGCTGTCGTCGGCGTACTTGCGGGCCAACGAGAACAGCTCCCACTGGATCTCCAGGGCGGTGGCGGTCGACCCGTCGGACATCTCCAGGGGTCGGGCCAGCGTCCGGTCGAACGACACCTGGTGCATGGCCCCCACCGGATCGGCCAGATCGAGGTTGCGGGTGCCGCTCACATTGTCCTCGATCATGGCCAGCACCAGCGAGGTGGTGCCCACCTTCAAGAGGGTGGCGACTTCGGCCAGATTGGCGTCCCCCACGATGACGTGGAGGCGCCGGTAGCGGTGGGGGTCGGCGTGGGGCTCGTCCCGGGTGTTGATGATGGGTCGCTTGAGGGTCGTCTCCAGCCCCACCCGTTCCTCGAAGAACTCCGCCCGCTGGGTG
>DATARI010000072.1:0-28385 GCA_036264255.1 Acidimicrobiales bacterium
CGTAAGTGGACGATCATCCTGGTGCTGGTCGTCGCCGTCGCCCTCGGTGCCGCCTACGACTCCGTCTCCACCAAGAAGTACACCGCCACCGCCCAGCTCGAGCTCACCCCGCAGGTGTCACAGATCGTGCAGCAGGCCGCCAACCCGGTGAGTGTCACCCCGCTGGTCGATGTCCCCACCGCCATCCAGGTGATCCAGAGCACCTCGGTGCAGGACGCCGTCCGCAAGAAGGTCCCCAACGCCCCCTCGGTGACGGTGAAACAGGTGCAGCTGACCAATGTGGTCACGGTGTCGGTGACCGCCACCACCGCCAAGATGGCCGCCGCCGCCGCCAACGCCTACGCCACCGCCTACCTCAGCGTGCAACAGCAGCAGGCGGTGTCGACCTTGAACAACGCCGAGCAGATCGTCCAGGGGGACATCAACGGCCTCGACACCCAGATCGCCTCCGTGCAGCAACAGATCGCCGCCGCCCCCTCCGGGTCGCTCGCCCAGCAGTCCTCGTTGTCGACCCAGCTGAGTTCGCTGCAGAGCCAACGCTCGAGCTATGTGAACCAGCTCAACCAGTACCAGTTCGCCGCCCAGTTGAACACGGCCGGCGGCCAGGTCATCGGGACCGCCCCGCTCCCGACCAAGCCGTCCAGCCCCAAGCCGGTCACTGACATCGCCCTGGCGGTGGTCATCGGGTTGGTCATCGGCGTCGCCATCGCCCTGTTGCGCGAGTACTACGACGAGAGCATCCGGACCATGGCCGATCTCGAACGGGTCACCCACGGGGTGCCGACCCTCGGGCTCATACCGGCTATCGGGGACTGGCGCAGCGACGGCGAGCCGTATCTGGTCAGTGAGAAGGCGCCGACCGCGCCGCCGTCGGAGGCGTACCGGAGCCTGCGGACCTCGATCCAATTCCTGGGCCTGGAGCGGGACATCAAGTCCCTGCTGTTCACCAGCCCGAGTGCGGCGGAGGGGAAGACCACCACCCTGGCCAACATGGCCACCACCATGGCCCACGCCGGCCAGAGTGTGGTGGTGATCTGCTGCGACCTCCGCCGCCCGCGGATCCATCAGTTCTTCGGCCTCTCCAACCAGGTCGGCTTCACCTCGGTGCTGCTCGGAACGGCCACCCTCGAGGAAGCCCTTCAGCCGGTCCCCGGCATCCCCGGGCTGTACCTGTTGGCCTCCGGCCCGACCCCGCCGAACCCGTCGGAACTGCTGTCCGATCCGAGGGCCAAGGCGATCTTCGATCAGCTGACCCAGCGGGCCGACATCGTCCTCATCGACAGCCCCCCGGTGCTGCCGGTCACCGATGCCGCCGTCCTGGCCAACCAAGTCGACGGGGTGGTGATGGTCGCTTCGGTGGGGAACTCGAGCCGGAAGGACGTGGCCCGCGCCATCGAGGTGCTCGGCCGGGTCAACGCCCCGCTGGTCGGCGTGGTGCTGAACAAGGCCTCGGAGAGCGATTCCTACGCCTACTACCGCTACTCCTACGGCCCCACCGACACCGATCAGTGGACCAAGGCGCGGGCCGCCACCGCACCCAAACCGGCGTCGACGTCGAAACCGACGCCGAACGGGGCGGTGCCGCCGCAGCTGAAGGCCTCCCTCAATGCCCCGACCCCGGTCGACGGCAACGACGCCGGAGAACCCGGAACATCGTGACGCCGGGATCGCCGGTCGGCACGAACGGGCGCGTCCCCTCTCCGGCTCCGGACGGGTTGCGCGGAGAGGTGAAGCGGGCCTGGCAGGGGACCCTGCCGGAGCGCTACGAACAGACCGCCACCACCTTCATGGAGCTGGCTGCGCCCAACCTCACCCCCGGCTGCCGGATCCTCGACGTCGGGGCCGGCCGGACCCCGGTGTTCAGCCCCGAGCTGCGGCCGGAAGGCTGCGAGTACGTCGGCCTGGATATCTCCCGCGACGAGCTGGAGGGGGCCAAACCCGGGTCCTACGACAGCTTCGTGGTGGGGGACATCACCCAGCGCACCCCGCAGCTCGAAGGGGGTTTCGACTTCGTCGTCACCATGCAGCTGCTCGAGCACGTCAAGTCACTCGATGACGCCTTCGACAACATGTACGCCTATCTCCGTCCGGGCGGCCGGATGCTGGCCCAGCTGTCGGGGACGTTCTCCTTCTTCGCCCTCGCCGGCCGGGTCATCCCGATCAGCCTCACCCGGGCCATCCTGGTCTGGGCCCAGCGGCGGAACCCCGCCTCGGTGTTCCCGGCCTACTACCACCACTGCTGGGCCTCGGCCATCGAGAGGATCACCTCCCAGTGGAGCAGCGTGGAGGTCATCCCCATCTGGTCCGGCAACGCCTACCTGACCCGCTCCCGTCCGCTGCTGGCGCTCAACACCGCCTACGAGTACTGGGGGATCGCCGGCAACCACGACAACCTGGCGACGCACTACATCATTGATGCCCAGCGGTAGTCCGCGATGAGTGGGGCGGGCTGCTGGCGCGGGGCGGTTGATCAACAATCGGGGTCCCGGAACGGTGAATGTCCATGAACGCCCAACGTGCCTCCTCCTACGTCAAGAACGTCGCCGCCAAGGTCGACCGCCGGGTCGCCCAGCGCTACATCGACGTCGAACTCCGCCAACTGCGCTCTCTCCAGCGCGCCTACCGGGGGAGTGACGGGCCCGAACTGTTGATGTTCGGCGAGTCGAACATGTCCTGGACGCTGCTGCAGGAGACCGACCGCCGCCACGTCGCCGAGATGATCCGGGACGAGCTGGGGGCGGAGATCCGTCTGGAGGGGCTGGTGGGGCCCGGCTACAACCCGCGCATCATCATGGCGTTTCTGGCCGCCCTCCCCGCCGGCGTTTCCCAGCCCAAGGTGGTGATCGTGCCGATGTCGGTGCTGATGGCCACCTCGACCTGGCTCGCCCATCCGAAGTTGGGGTACGAGCTGGCGGCCAAGGAGCTCCGAGCGTTGATCGAGGCGGGGGACACCCGTCCGAGGCGGCTGGCACAACCGACCGACGCCGCCTGGGACGCCTACGACCACCGGCCCGCCCCCAGCCTCATCGGGGCGCGGCGCACCCTCGGCGAGTTGCGCCTCATCACCTCGGCCACCCCGACGACCCGCTGGCAGCAGGTGGTCCGGCTCCGCCACCTGATGGACTACTACAACGCCGAGCGGCTGGAGCCGGACAGCCCCGGCGTCACCCTGGTGGCGGACATGGCCACCATGCTCAAGGCCCAGGGCCTTTCTTCGGTCGCCTATGTCCCCCCCATCAACCTCGAAGTGACCGACAAGGTCCTCGGGGCCGAATCCCACGACCACATTGTCCGCAACGCCGAGCTCCTCGCCACCTCCTACCGCGACGCCGTCGGCGACTCCGGGACGGTGGTCAACGCCGTCGCCGAGTGCCCGGGCAGCGACTTCGCCGACCCGCTCCACCTGTTGGAGGGAGGCCGCCGCCGGCTGGCCGGCAGCATCGCCGACGCCATCCGGCCATATCTCAAGTAGATGCATCGGCTCCACGGCATCGAAGCCGGCTTCGTCTACCTGGAGACCGCCACCCAGAAGCCGATGGACGCCATCCTGATCACGCTGGCGCCCGACGACACCGGGACCCGGGGCGGCCGCCCGATCTCCCTCCCGGAGCTGCGTGACCACGTCGAGGCCCGCATCCACCTGCTCCCCTCCTGGCGCTGGAAGATCCGGGAGGTCCCCTTCCGGCTCCACCACCCGGTGTTCGTCGACGACCCTGACTTCAACCTCGACTACCACCTCCGGGCGGTCACCCTCGACCCGCCCGGGCACCCCGAGCAGCTCAACCGGCTGGTGGCCGAGCACTCGGTGCGGACCCTCGACCGGCGCCACCCCCGGTGGGAGCTGACCCTGGTGAGCGGGCTGGCCGGCGGGGGCCAGACGCTGATCTTCAACGTCCACCACGCCTACAACGACGGGGTGGCGGTCAACACCTCGTTCAACCGGCTGTTCAACGACGAGGTCGAGTCACCGGCGCCAGCCGAGCCCTGGCGTCCCGAACCCGTCTCCCGTTGGCAGCTGGTCAGAGACGCGCTGGTCGACCAGGCCCGGGCCTGGCGGGATCTTCCCCGGCTGGTCCGCGACACCTGGCGGGGGATGCAGGCGGTGAAGGCGCAGCGGGCGTCGTCACCCCTCCTGGTGCCGAGCGCCCCGGCGGAGAAGCCGGCCACCGTGTTGAACGACTCGTTCACCCTCGACCGTGTCTTCGCCCGGACCAGCCTCGACCTCTCCGGGTTCCGGATGGTGCGGAAAGCGGCCGGGGTCACCCTCAACGACGTGCTGATGATGGTGGTGTCGATGTCGCTGGAGCGCTACCTGGCCGCCCGGGACCAACTCCCCGACGGGACGTTGACCGCCGGGGTGATGGTGTCCACCGAGCCGCCCGACGCCCCTCCCCGCCAGTCCGGGAACAAGTTCGGGAACTTCGTCACCACCCTGGCCACCGATGTCGAGGACCCGTGGGAGCGCCTCCAGTCCATTTCCTCGGTGGCGGCCGAGGCCCGGGTCCGACTGGAGGTGGTCGGCCTGGACATCCCGGTACGGTGGCTCGACATCATCCCACCGGCGGTGGCCATCGCCATCAACCGCCGGGGACTGGCCCGGCAGCGCAAGCACCCCGAGGTGGTCCGCTGCAGCCTGATCGTCTCCAATATGCGGGGCAGCGACGGGCAGCGGCTGCTGGGATCCAAGGTCGACGGGATGTTCATCTGCGGCCCGGTGTCCGACGGGGGCGGCCTGTTCGTCTCCGCCTACAGCGCGGGGGACCGGCTGGACTTCACCGTCCTGGCCAACCCCTCGGCCGTCGACTCCCCCGACGAGCTCGCCGCCGGCTTCCATGACGCGCTGGGCGAATTGGTCGCCCTGGCCTCGGAGCGGGCCTCCCGGGTCTGAATTCATCGGCTGGCGCTACCCGGAGTATCCTTCTGCGCAGCACAGCCAGCCGATCCACAAGGAGAACCCACGATGGCCGGTCCAAAGCGCGATGCGGCGTCGACGGTGCGCTCGTTCATAGCTCGCACCAAGAAGCGCAGCAAGGGGATTGAGCTCGACACATCCCTGTACTCGGAAGGGATCGGCCTCGACTCTCTGGAGGTCGCCGAGTTGTCGGCCGTGCTCGAGGACGAGCTGGGCTCCGACCCGTTCAGCAATGGGCAGATGCCCGAGACCGTTGGCGAGATCGTCGCCTTCTACGACGACAAGCCGGCCGCGAACCCTTGATCGAGCTGCTGCGGAGAGCCTCTCTCCGCGACGCCAGCCACCCCGCCATTGTCGACGACCACCGGACGACAAGCTACGGCGAGTTGGTCGCGGCCGCAGAGTCGGCCGCCGCCTACTTGGCCGGCCACGACGTCCGGCGGTTCGGCGTCCTCGACTACGACGCCGCCACCGTGGTCTCGCTGTTGGCCGCCGCCTCTCTGGTCGGCGCCGAGGCCTGCCTCTATCCGCCCATCGAAGACCCCGAAGCCCTGGCCGAACAGGCGGCCCGCTTCGACCACCAGCTGGTGTTCACCCACCACCAGGACGTCCTCGGCACTGTCCCGTGCGTGGACCCCGCCGAGCTGTTCGCCACCCCGGCCGGCCAGCCCGGGGAGCCGCCGGCCGTCCGGCCGCTGCTGGTCCTGACCACCGGGACCACCGGCACCCCCCGCGGCATCCGCCACGACTGGAACCGCCTGCTCCGGGCGGCCGGTCGGATCGAGGCGGCGCCCGGTCAACGCTGGCTGTTCTGCTACGGGCCCCACCAGTTCGGGGGTCTGCAGATCCTCATCCACGTGATGGCCGCCGGCGCCACCCTGGTGGCCCCCGCCCCCCGCCGTCCCCGGGAAGGCCTGGCCGCCATGGGGACCCACGGGATCACCCACGTGAGCGCCACCCCGACCTACTGGCGGTTCCTGCTGGCGGAGATGCGGTCGGCCGGCAATCCGGTTCCGGACCTCCAACAGGTCACCCTCGGCGGGGAGGCGGTGCCCGGGCCGCTGCTCGGCGAGCTCGCCTCCACCTTTCCCAACGCCAACATCAGCCAGGTGTACGCCGCCAGTGAGTTCGGCTCCAGCGGCTCGGTGCGCGACGCCCGCGACGGCCTCCCCCTCTCGGTCCTCGACCGGGGCGACGAAGCCGACATCGTCATGAAGATCGTCGACGACGAGCTGTGGGTGCGGTCGCGGGTGGGGATGCTCGGCTACTACGGCGAGGAGGCTGACGATCCCGATGGATGGCGCCCCACCGGCGACCTGGTCGACATCGAGGGCGACCGGATCCTGTTCCGGGGCCGGAGCTCGGACATCATCAACGTCGGCGGGGTCAAGGTCCACCCGTTGCCGGTGGAGAACCTGATCAGCGAGGTGCCCGGGGTGAAGATGGCCAGGGTCTACGGACGGCCGAACGCCATGACCGGGGCCATCGTCGCCGTCGAAGTGGTGGCCGAAGACGGTGTCGACACCGACGAGCTGGACACCGCCATCCGGGACGCTTGCGCCGACCTGGTGTCGGCCTCGAGGCCGCGGAGCATCAAATTCGTCGACGAGATCGCCACCACCGGAGACAAGATCGTACGGAGGATGAACGCGTGACAGCTGAACCCACACCCCGCACCGTGGTCGTGACCGGGGGGAGCAAGGGTCTCGGGGCCGGGATCGTGAAGTCCTTCCTCGAGTCGGGCGACCGGGTCGCCACCTGCGCCCGTTCCTCCACCCCCGAAGTGGAGGCCTGGTCCTCCGACCCGGAGCTGAAGGACCGGTTCTTCTTCCTGCCCGCGGATCTGGCCGACCGGGGGGACACCGACGCCTTCATCAAGGCGGTGCTGGCCCATTGGGACACCATCGACATCCTGGTCAACAACGCCGGGGTGGCCCGGGACGGGATCCTCGGGCTGTTTTCCGACGACGATGTCGACACGGTGGTGGATCTCAACCTGAAGGGCACCATCCACATCACCCGGTTGGTCAGCCGCCACATGCTGGCCCGCCGGAGCGGCCGCATCATCAATATCTCCTCGATCATCGGGCTGTCGGGCTACCGGGGCCTCTCCGTCTACGGCGCCACCAAGGCCGCCCTCGACGGCTTCACCCGGGCCCTGGCCCGCGAGCTCGGCTCCCGCGGCATCACCGTCAACTCGGTGGCCCCCGGCTACCTCCGCACCGAGATGAGCCACGGGCTCGACGAAGGCCAACTGGAACAGATCGTCCGCCGGACCCCGTCCGGCCGGCTGGGGGAGCCCGAAGACGTCGCCCGGGCCATCCAGTTCCTCACCGCTCCCGAGAGCGACTACATCACCGGCCATGTCCTGGTCCTCGACGGAGGCCTCACCTGTTGAGGTAACCCGGCTCCCCGGGGTCGGCCCCGGCGGTCGGGATTAAGGTCGGCCCCATGGTCTCGACCCCGTCGGTGCCGGAGCGGGTGGCCCTTTCCCCCGAGGACCTGGCCATCCTGGCCAAGGAGAGCACCACGGTGGTCGGGCACGTCGGCAAGATCATCGTGGTCGGGCCGGCCCTGTCGGTGGGCGAGCTCCGGGCCTCCCTCCGGCGCCGGATCACCGCCCTTCCCTCCCTGACCCGCCGGTTGGGTGGCACCTCCAACGCCCCGGCCTGGGTGCCCGATGCCGCCTTCCGCCTCCACGATCATGTGGTCGACGCCACCAGCCCGACCCCGTTGACCTCCGCCGAGCTCAACCGGCAGATTGCCGACCTGTTCGCCCAGCGACTGGACCGCGGCCGCCCGCTCTGGCGGATCGATGTGCTGGGTCCGCGGGAGGACGGCAGCCGGGTGCTGGTGTGGCGGGTCCACCATGCCCTGGCCGACGGCCAGACCGCGGTGCGCTTCGCCGCCGCCTTGTTGTGGGACGTGGCCACCGGGCCCACCCCTCCGGCGTCGGTGGTCGGCCGGACGAGTGCCAACGCCGAGCTCCATCACCGGCGGCACCGCCAGCATCTGGCCGGCTTCATCGAACGGGAGTTCCGACGTGAACGGGGCCGCTCACCGTTCGACGGGCAGATCGGCGCGGAGCGAGCGGTGGCCTTCGCCACCGTCCAGCTCGATCCTCTCCGCCGGAGCGCCCGGGCGGTAGCGGGGGCCACCGTCAACGATGCGGTGCTCGCCTGCGTCACCGGTGGGTTGCGGCGATGGCTGGCGGCCGGCGGGAACGAGTCACTCCACGAGCTGAGGGTCAAGGTGCCGGTCAGCATGCACGACGCCACCGACACCCTGGGCAACCGCGATTCGTTCTTCTACCTCGGCCTCCCCCTCGGCGAGCCGGACCCGGCCCGGCGCCTGCGCATCATCCGGGAGGAGTCGGTGCTCCGGAAGACCAAGCACGACGCCGAGGAGATGGACCGGGCGCTAGCCGCCCTGTCCCGGGTGTCGCCCCGGCTGCGCCAGGTCTGCGACCGGTTCCAGATGGACCCCCGGGAATTCGCCCTCAACGTCTCCAACGTGCCCGGGCCGGCCCACCCGGTCTCGGTGGTGGGCCAACCGGTGCTCGCCATCCACGACCTCGCCGACATCGCCGAACGCCATGCGCTCCGGGTGGCGGCGGTCTCCTACGGCGACCAGCTCAACTTCGGGCTGTGCGCCGACGCCGCGCTGATCCAGGACCTACCCGGCCTGGCCGACGCCATCGAAGTCGAGGCCGGCGACCTGATGGCCATGGCGCCGTCGGGCTGAGTCGCCGACCGCCGACCGCCGGCCGCCGATCAGGCGTTGGCGCTCATCTCGTTGTAGATCCACTCGTAGGTCTTTTCCATCCCGTACTCGAGGCTGATGGAGGGGGCCCAACCCAGGCTCTTGGTGATCAGGGTGTTGTCGCTGTTCCGTCCCCGCACTCCTTGAGGGGCGTCGAGGTTGTAGCGGCGGTTGAGTTTGATGCCGGCCACGTTCTCGACGATGTCCACCAGCTCGTTGACCGTCACCAGCTGCTCGCTCCCGATGTTGAGCGGCTCCCGGATGTCGCTGTCGGTGAGGCGGAGGGTGCCCTCCACGCAATCGTCGATGTAGGTGAAGCTCCGGGTCTGCTTGCCGTCGCCCCAGATCTCGATGTCGTGGTTGCCGGACAGCTTGGCCTGGGCCACCTTCCGGCTGATGGCCGCCGGGGCCTTCTCCCGGCCGCCGTCATAGGTGCCGAGCGGTCCGTAGACGTTGTGGTAGCGGGCCACCCGGGTCTCGAGGCCGAAGTCCTCGTAGAAGTGACGGGCCATCCGCTCACTGAACAGCTTCTCCCAGCCGTAGCCGTCCTCGGGCATGGCCGGGTAGGCATCGCTCTCCCGCAGCGCCTCGACCTCCGGCGACTCCTGCTTGCCGGCGGCGTAGACGCAGGCCGACGACGAGTAGAAGAAGCGCTGGACACCGGCGTCGCGGGCGGCCAGCAGCATGTGGGTGGAGATCAGCCCCGACAGCATGCAGAGGGCCTTGTTGTTCTCGATGAAGCCCATGCCGCCCATGTCGGCGGCCAGGTTGAAGACGGTGTCGATCCCCTCGCAAGCGGTCCGGCAAGGGCCGATCTCCTGGAGGTCGCCCACCTGGTTGTCGACATCGTCGAAGCGCTGATGCCATTGCTCGAGGGGAACCTGGTCCACGGCCCGCACCTGTTCGACGCCCTGCTCGCGCAGCCTCGCCACCAAGTGGCCGCCGATGAAGCCACCGCCCCCGGTCACCAATACGTTCTTCATCTCGGTTCTCCTCTTGTCGCAATCGCCGCCAGCGCTCGCTGGAGGCGCAAGGCACCTATCCCCACGGTGCTCGCCACAGGGCGATCACGGCCGCAACCTTACTGGCCATTGCCGTGGGGGCCCCAAATTTGCCGGCTCCCTGCCCGGGAGGCGCCACCAAGCCGGCGCTACGGGTGGGAACGAGCCAGGCAGGCGTTTATCACGGTCTCGAACCGATCGGCGGCGGTGTCCGGGGAGAACACCGACTCGGCGTAGCGCCGTCCCGCTCCGCCCAGCCGGCCCCGGCGCTCCCCGTCGTTGATCAGCTCGGCGACGGTCGGGCCGATCTTGTCCCGATCGGCCGGGTCGATCACCACCCCGGCCTGGTTGCCCTCCAGGATCTCGCCGATGGAGTTGTCCCCGGGGAGGAACCCGACGATGGCCCGGCCGGCGCACAGGTAGGACAGCACCTTGGAAGGAACCGAGTACTTGCTGGCATCGGGCTCGAGAATCGCCATCAACACGTCGGCGGTGCCCATGACGTCGGGGAGGTCCGGGTAGGGCTGGTAGTCGAGCAGGATCAGATTCTCGGCCCCGTGTTCCCGCTTCCACTCCTCCAGCCAGTCGCGCCCCTTCCCCTCCGAGACGACCACCACCCGTGCCTCGGGGCTGGCGGTGCGCAGGTGGTCGGCGACCACCGCCAGGATGCTGGGGTCGTGCTTCAGGCCCAGGGTGCCCGAGTAGAGGAGGACCGGGGCCGACGACAGGCCCATCCGGCGGCTCCACTGGTTGTCCTTTTCCCGGACCGGGAGGTCTTCGATCGGCGCCCAGTTGGGGACGATGTTGATGGCGGACTCCTTGACCCCCCACGACCGGAGCTTGGGGGTGAAGGTAGAAGAGATCGCCACCATGGCGGCACTGGAGCGGGCGATGGCCCGTTCGATGCGGTCGGCGATCCATCCCAGCCCCCGGCCCGCCGTCCCCAGCCGCTTGGCGGCGGCGGCGGTGATGGCGGCGCTGTAGATGTCCTGATGCCAGAAGATCATCGGGATCCGTTCCCACTTCAGCCGGAGGGCGACCAGGGCGTGGGCCAGGAGGGGAACATTGCTGAGGATGGCCACGTCCGGGCATTGGGCGGCGATGAGGGCCCCCACCCGGCGGCCGTAGGCGACCTCTTGCGCCACCCGCTTCACCGGCGAGTACCGCCGGAACTCGCCCTCCATCGGGCAGGGTTGGAAGGTGAGGGTGACCGGATCGCCGGCCATCGGCTCCACCGCCCCCTTCCCGGTCACATACGACGGGCAGTGCTGGTGGGTGACCCGGTGCCCCCGGGCGGCCAGGGCCCGGCTCAGCTGGACCTGGCCGGGGTGGCCCGAATAGTCGTGGACCACGATGGTGAGCCTCGGTCCGTCGTCCGATCCGGCTCCGGACGCTCCCGGGGCTAGGCCCACGTCAGCCTCCGGGGGGTGACTGGGATCACGGGTCGTCCCAGTTGGGCACGGGTAGCGGGCATGCGATCCTGGCTTTCGAAGATCGTGGGGGCCGATGCCCTCGAGGGCTCGGGCCCGAAACTGTACCGCGGGCACTGCCGAGGCCCTCCCCATCCGATCCGAACCCGATCGCCGGTCGATGACCCCTCCGCGCCCCAGCGATCGCCCGTGTACCGCGCGCCCGTCACGGGGGGCGGTATTCTTCGCCGGTGCCCACCCCGACGTCCACCGATGCCTCGGCTCGGACGTCCAACGACGTCCTGGCCGTCTGGGCGTTCCGGCTGGTGATCGCCGGGATCTTCCTCATCCCCTTCACCCGGTTCCGCGGCGGTGGGATCCAGGTCAGCGACCTGATCTTCGCGGTCTCCATCGCGGTGCTCGCCTTTTCCAAGAAGCGGGCCAACGTCGAGCGGATGGCGCTGTCCTGGCACCTCGCCACCTTCCTGGTGGTGGTGGGCGGCATCGGGGCCACCGTCAACGCCATCCAGCCGGCCGGCAGCGTGCTGGTGGTCGTCCGGATGCTCTTTGTCCTCTTCTACTGGCCGTGGGTCATCCGCCACGTGCTGATCAACCAGCGGCAGAAGCACATCGCCATGTACGCCTTCGTGCTCGGCTGTGCGGTTTCCGGTTTCGTGGAGATCCTCCAGAGCAAGTTGCACATCCTGGCCCTGCCATCCACCGTGACCCAGGGGCGGGCCACCGCCTTCACCATCCAGCCCGACGAGTTGGGCGCCTGCCTGGCCCTCGGCCTGGTGTTCGCCATCGGCCTGACCATGGAGCTCGGACCCGGTCGGCGTTGGCACCGGGTCATCTCCATCGGCTTGATCGGGATCGGGCTGGTGCTGAGCGCCAGTGTGTCCGCCATCCTCTCCGCCCTGGCCGCCATGTTCGTACTCCTGGTGCTGCGCAGGGTCAACCTCCGCAAGGTGCTGACCGCGGTCATCGTGGTGGTGGTCGTCTATGTCGGCGGGGTCTCCCTGTTGGGATCGGGCAACAAGAGCCTCGACCCGCTGACCAAGTTCAACTCGACCATCGGGAACGGGACGACTTCGAATACCGCCTCGCTGCGGATCGACACCTACAAGTCCGCCTGGCACGGCATCGTCGAGGACCCGGTGTTCGGCCACGGCCTCGACCTCTACTCGGGCATCGTCTTCTACGACATCTATCTCGGGGTCGGCTACCCGCCCCACAACCTGATCCTGATCATGTGGTACCAGGGAGGCATCCTCTTCCTGCTCGGAAGCCTGATCGCCGTGGGGGCGGCGTTCCGAAGAGTCTCGGGTCCCGGCCGACGGGACCCGACCCGGGACATTATCTTCGCCGGTGCCATCGCGTCGCTGGTCTATTCGATGACGGCTCCGGTCATCTTCCAGACCTATTTCTGGTTGCCGTTCGTGCTGGCCATGACCTACTCCCTGGACCGACGGCCGGCCACCACCGGGTCGGGGGCCGGGCAATCCACCGGCGTCGTTCCGCCGGTAGCGGCCGGCCCCGCGCTATCGGCCCTGCCGGCCCCGGTGGCCGGGACCTAACCACTCCCTATCGGCTGTCGGTCGACGCCGTTCCCGGGTCGTCGGCGTCCGGATCGTCGTGCCTGGCCTTCCGACCGCCACCGGCCGAGTCCCGGGCGTGCCATCATATGGCGATGCACCACCAGGTTCTCCCCCCGTTCGTCGTTGGCGCCGCTCGATGATCACCGACAGTGTGCTGCGCGCCGCCCACACCTCCCGCCGGGTGGTCCAGACCCCCCGGGCGTTCTCGAACTGGGCGGAAGTCCTCTCCGACATGGCCCGGGAGCGGGTCGGTCACGGGCCCGAGACCCTGAGCTTCGCCGCCCGCAGCGGGCTGCGGATCGACTGCCCCAACGTGCCCGGCGCCCGGGTCCCCATCTACGAGATCTTCGCCGAGGACACCTACCGGCTGAACTGGTTCCTCGGCCCGCTGATGCAGCGGCCCATCCAGGTGCTGGACATCGGCGGCCACATCGGGACCTTCGCCTGCCAGCTGGCCCAGGTCCACCCCGGGGCGACCATCCAGTGCTTCGAGCCGTCGCCGACGACGGCGGGTTTCCTCCGCCGCAACGTGGCCCAGAACGGATTGGGCGACCGGATCTCGGTGTCCGAGCGGGCCCTGGCGGCGGAGACCGGTTTTGCCGTCTTCGACGACAACGGCGGCGGCAGCGGCACCAACGGCCTGGTAGGTGCCGGCCGGTCGGTGGCGTCGGGGACCGCCACCAAGGTCGAGACGGTGGCCTTCGACGAGGCGGTCGCCTCGACGCCGGCGCCGATCGATTTCGTGAAGATGGACTGCGAGGGTGGCGAGTACGACCTCACCTACGGATCGTCGCGTGACAGCTGGGCCTCGGTGCAGCGGCTGGTGCTCGAGTACCACGAGGTCGAGGGGCAGTCCTGGGCCCAGCTGCGCGACTGGTTCGGCAGCGTCGGTCTCCACGTCGTCAGGCAGAAGCCGGTCAATGATGCCCTCGGTACCGCCTGGCTGTCCCGGGGAGCCGTTGCCGGCTGAGGTCGGCTGAGCATGGTTCGCCTGCCGGGGCCCCTGCGGCCCCTCTATCCCTATCTGAAGCCCGCCTACACGGTGGCCACCCGGGTGGCGGCGCCTGCCTCCCAGCAGTTGAGCCGCCTGAGCCGGGGCTATCTGCCGACCGGCTCGGTCCAGACCATGGAGGAGGCCGCCGCCACCACCGGCGGGCGCTGCTGTGTGGCCCGGCCCTCCGAGGTGGTGACCCGGCCGATTCCCCGGGGCATCCCCGAGGCCGACCCGACCTTCGAGCAGAACCGCTCGGAGACGGTACCCCGGGTGGCGGTGGCCGAACTCCCGGGCGGGAGGGTGCTCGGTCCCCACCGGGCGGTGATCACCGGCCGGGGAGACCTGCTTTGGGAGCTCAGCTTCTACTTCGGCACCACCCGGCCCCGGGAGCATCCGCTGTTCATGCACCCGTTCCCCCCTCCACCGCTGGAGGTGAGCGGCCGTCTCGGGGTGCTGGCCACCCGGGGTGACGTGAACTACTACCACTTCCTGGTGGACGTCATGACCCGTCTCGGGGTCCAGGATCTGTGCCCGGAGATCGCCCGGCCGGAGCGCTGGTATGTGCCGGCCCAGACCCGGTTCCAGCGCGAGTTGCTCGACTTGTTCGGCGTCCCGCCGGAACGCCGGATCGACAGCGCCCGGGTCCCCCACGTGCGGGCCGAGTGCCTGGTCGTCCCCGCTCCTCCGTCGATGACGGTGATCAACCCGCCCTGGGTCACCGCCCTCCTCCGGGAGCGGCTGTTGACGGAGCCCGACGCCAGGATCCCGGGCCGGTGCATCTACGTCACCCGGGGGAGCGCCACCAACAACCGGCGGGTCACCAACGAGCTGGAGCTCATCGAGATGCTGTCGGCCCGGGGTTTCGACCCCATCGACCCCGGGCAGATGTCGGTGGTCGATCAGATCCGGGCATTCGCGGAGGCGTCGATCATCGTGGCGCCCCATGGTGCGGCGCTGGCCAATCTGATCTTCGCCAGCCCCGGCTCGGCGGTCATCGAGCTCTTTCCGGCCGGGGCCCTGGTTCCCGACTTCTGGAAACTGGCCAGCGGGGTGCCGGGCCTCGAGTACCGCTACCTGAGCGGTCAGGGCGATCCCTCCACCCGGGGCCGTGCCCAGTTGATCGTCAGCGATATCGAGGTCGACCTCGACGCCCTGGCCTGGATGCTCGACGACGTCCAGGAGCGGGACGCCCAGCCGAGCTGAGCTTCGGCGCCGTCAGCTCCGGAAGGTCGGCTTGGTGACCAGCCCGGCGAGCATTGAGCGGATCTGGGCGGCGGTCGACTTCCAGGTGAACTTGGTGACGTACGCCTTCGCCGCCTCGATGGCCTCGTCGGAGGTGTGGCGGGCCTCCGCGACCCCTTTGGCCAGGGCGGCAGCTCCGTAATCGTCCATCACGGTGGCGTGGCCGGCGGTGACCTCCACCAGGGCGTCCTCCGGGGTGATGACCACCGGGATGCCCAACCGCATCGCCTCGACGGCCGGGAGCCCGAAGCCCTCGAAGTCCGACGGGAAGACGACCACACTGGCGCCGGCGAACCGCTCCCGGAACGCCTCGATGGAGAGCCAGGGGAGGGCGGTGATCAGGTCGGCCAGCCCCAGACGCTCGATCCGGGCCTGAGCCGCTTGCCGGTCGACGTCGTTCAGCCCGACCACCACCAGGGGGATGGCTTCGCCGCGCCCCTTCAAGATCGTCCAGGCGTCGATGACCAGGTCGACGTTCTTGTTGGCGTACTGCCCGAAGGCGATGGCGTACTCCTGGTCCCGGGGTGGGGACGGCCAACTGTCGACGTGATCGGCCCCCAGGTAGGCGACCTGGATCACCCGGTTCCCCCGGCGGAGCCGGGGGTGGGTGGCCAGCAGGTCCCGCTTGGTGCGCTCGGAGATACAGGACATGCCGTCGGCTTGGTAGTAGCCGACGTCGTAGCTCACCTTGCGGAGTAGCCGGGACTGCGGGGTGAACTGCTCGGGCCGCAACTCGTGGCGCATGTCGGGCACGAGGATCGCCCGGGGGCAGTCGAGCGGGGTGAAGGTGGTGGCCGGCAGCAGGGCGAACAGGGCATCGATCTTGAGGTCGCGGACCATCCGCGGCATCAACACCGACTGGGCCCACAGCCGGGAGGCGAAGTGTCCGGCCTTGAAGTCCAACCGGTGGACGATCACCGAATCGGGAACCTCGAGGTTGGCGTCGGGGCCGATGGCCAGGTGCACTTCGTCGTAGTCCTCGAGCTGGTCCCAGCCGTAGAGGAGGTGCTCGATGACGATGCCCAGGCTCATCCCCGGCCCGCGGGTAGGGAGACCATCGATCATGACTCGGAGCGGCACAGCATGACCGTAGACGATTTCGCGTCGACCCGATCTTCCTGGGCCCCGTCCATCCAGCGGCGATCGCCATGATCCCGCGGGACCGATGGGACGGCCAGAAGGGGGAGCCGCGGTCTTTGGCTATCCTTCAGCGATGCCCGCCACCAAGATGCAGCGTAGAGAAGCCTTTGTGCGGACCAACCTGCCCTGGAGGAAAGTCTTTGCCAAGCGGGTGGTGCACCGCCACGTCCAGGGGGTGGACCTCTTTCTCCCCTGGGCCCACGTCCTCCCCGACTTCGCCAGCATGCGACCGTCCTACGGGCAGAACCTGGTGGAGCTGGCCAAGGGGTTGGAGGCGCAGGGCGGGACGACCGGTGAGCCCATGAAGGTGATGGACATCGGCGCCAACATCGGCGACTCGGCCGCCCAGATCCTCGCCGCCACCAATTCCGAGGTGCTCTGCGTCGAGGGCGATCCCTACTGGGCCAACTTCCTCCGCAAGAATCTGGCCGCCAACCCCCGGGCCACCATCGAAGAAGCGCTCCTCACCCCCGACGACGTCGCCTGGGACGTGAGCCCGATCCGAACCTACGGCACCACCCGGTTCGCCCAGGGGGAGGCGAATCCCGATGCCTTGCCGGCGCTGTCGACCCGAGCCTTGCGGGACAAGCACCCGAGGTTCGCCAACCTCCGGCTGATCAAGAGCGACACCGACGGCTTCGATCCGGGCCTGGTGCCGGCGGCCGCCGAGGCATGGATGGACTCCGCCCCGGTGCTGTTCTTCGAGTTCGACCCGATCCTGGCCAAAGCCGCCGACAATCCCGATCCCAACGCGATGTGGGAGAAGCTGGCCAAGCTCGGCTACTCCCGGCTGGTGGCGTGGGACAACACCGGGGACCCGCTGGGCCAGTTCGACATCGCCGACGCCCTGCGGTGGGCGGGGACGCTCGAGCCGCGACCCACCCATCTCGGCTACGACTTCTGGGATGTGGCGGCCTGTCGATCCGACGACGCCGCCGCCGCCGCCAGCTTCGATGCCCTGGTCCCCGAGCCGTTCGACATCCGTGGCATCTGGCGCTGAGCGCACCCGGTGGAAGGCGCCGAACATCGGCCCGGCCGAACCGGGTGAGGTAGCGTGCTCCTTCATTCGGCCATCGCACACTCGGGGGATGCATGAGTAACGGTGTACGGGAAGCGGCCGGCATCAAGCTGAGCGATCGGCGGTTGGCGGCGTTCGACCCCGGCGACGATTTCGACAGTCGTACCCTTGTCTGGCGGGTGGGATGGTTCGTCGTCCAGAATCTCCTCTTCGACCGGTGGTGGCTGTCGGCCCGGCTCCGGCCGCCACTGTTGCGGGCGTTCGGGGCCAAGGTGGGGAAGAACTGCCTCATCCGGCACGGGGTCCGGATCCACTTCCCCTGGAACCTGGACATCGGGGACGACACCTGGATCGGCGAGTTTGTCTGGCTGCACTCCTTCGTCGACATCGTCATCGAGGACAACGTCTGCATCAGCCAACGCGCCTCCATCGTGACCGGGAGTCACGACCACCTGGATCCGACCTTCTCCTACGACAACCGCCCCATCCGCCTCCAAAGCGGCAGCTGGGTGGCGGTGGGTGCCACCGTCCTGCGCGGGGTCACCGTCGGGCGGAACTCGGTGGTGGGCGCCGGAGCCGTGGTGTGGCGGGACATCCCCGACGCCACGATCGTGACCGTCCCCGAACCCCGACAACGACCGCTCGACTAGCCGGCTAGCCCGGTGCCATGGACCAAGGCGGAGACAGCCAGGATCTTCGCGTCGATGGTCGCCCCCTGGAGACGGCTGGCCGGCAGCCGCCCGGTGGAACGCAGCGTCCAGGGGGTCCGGCTGGTGATGCCCCGGTCGCACCTGTTGCCGGTCTACGCCTCGGTGCGGCCGAGCTACGGGCAGAACCTGGTGGCGCTGGCCGCCGGTCTGGCTTCCGAGGGAGCCGCCGAGCAGTTGCCCCTCCGGGTCCTCGACATCGGCGCCAACGTCGGTGACTCGGCCCTGCAGATCCTCGCCGCTACCGACGCCAAGGTGCTCTGCGTGGAAGGCGATCCGTATTGGGTCGGCTACCTCCACCGCAATGTCGACGGCAACACCGGGGTCAGCGTCGAGGAGGTGCTGTTGCTCCCCGACGACCGGGACCAGGCCGGGATGAGCCCGGTGCGCGACCACGGGACGACCCGGTTCGTGGAGGGCGCGGCGGTGGGCGCCCTTCCTTCCTGCACCGCTTCCGATCTGCGCCGTCGCCATCCCGA
Organism: Acidimicrobiales bacterium; assembly: GCA_036264255.1. GTDB lineage: Bacteria > Actinomycetota > Acidimicrobiia > Acidimicrobiales > RAAP-2 > DASZIT01. Next base: position 18,263 of record DATARI010000072.1, read on the forward strand.
GTTCGACCGGGTCCGGCTGATCAAGTCGGACACCGACGGCTTCGACCCCGTCCTGGTGCCCACCGCCGCTCGGGCCTGGGCTGACTCGGCCCCTGTCCTGTTCTTCGAATTCGACCCCGAGCTCGGTCGGAAGGCCGGCAACCAGCCGAACGACCTCTGGCCCGAGCTCGCCGCCCTCGGCTACGCCCGGTTGGCGGTCTGGGACAATGCCGGCGATCCCCTCGGCCAGCTCGACGTCGGCGACGCCGCCCGACAGGCGAGGACTCTCGAGCCGAAGCCGGTCGAGCTCGGGTACCACTTCTGGGATGTCGCCGCCTGCCACGCCGACGACGAGGAAGCGATCAGGGTCTTCGACCAGTTGGTGCCGCTGCCGTTCGACCGGCTCGGCATCCGCCGCTGAACAGCCGCCGGCTCGGGGCGGAGCCGTAGACTCCCCCCGGTGTCGCCTCTCGATCGGTTGCGAGCCAGGCTCGGACCCCCGGTCCGGCGCTGGCGGAGGCGGCTGGACAACCCCGAAGTCAGCCAGGCCCGGGCTCTGGTCCACCGGCTCCGCTCCGGCCGGTTGGACGTCCTCCACCTGGGGGCATCCGAGAGCCTGTTCGTCGCCCCCTACGACGAGGACCGCCGGACGCTGCCGGCCATGGTCGCCGACGGACTGGCCCCCGACCTCTCGATGCACTCGCTGGTCGGCGCCTCCTACCACCCGCGCTTATACCTGGCCTATCTGGAGGTGGTCGCCACCTATCCGGTCCGCCCGGTGGTGGTCGTCGGGCTCTGCATCCGGTTCGGCTTCCCTCCCTGGGCCCACCATCCCGAATACAGCTTCGCCCGGTCGCTCCGGGCCCTCGGCCGGATCGACCCCCACGCGGCGCCCTGGCGGTTCCGTGCCAGCCTGCCCCTGCCCACCTCCGTCGAGTTCGCCCGGCACGACCAGGTCGAGTACCCCACCCTCGATGAGACCCGGACCACCATCGGGGAGTTCCGGAACCAGCTCAAGGATCCGGAGGCGGCCGGTCTGAGCCGGGAGGAGCAGGTCCGGGGTCTGTACGCCTTCCACCACGGGTGCACCGCCGGCCTCCCCGACTCCTTCCTGGCCGATGTCACCCGGCTCGGTCGCCGCCTGCAGGAGATGGGGCTGCCGGTGGTCGTGTACCAGCTGCCGGTGCCGGTGGCCCGGGGAAGCCGGGTCCTCGGAGAGGCGCTCCGTTCCCGGACGATCGAGAACCTGGCCCGGATGGATACGGCGTTTGCCGACGGCTACGGGCCGATCGACATCCTCCAGACCGGCGTGCTCCTCGACGAGGACGAGTTCATCGATCCGACCGATGCCACCGAGCACGTCAACCAACGGGGCCGGCAGCGGATCGCCGACCTCATCGTCGGGGCGGTGCGCCAGCAACGCAGCTTGTCGGCTACCCCGCCCCCAGGCCCCGGTACACCTGCCGGGTGAGCTCGGCGGTTCGGCGCCAGGTGAAGTCCCGGGCCCGCAGCCGCCCGGCCTCGATCCACCCGGTTCGGCGGGTCGGGTCCCCGGCCAGCTGATCGATCAGGCCGGCCAGGCGCTCGTCGTCGTCGGGTGGGAAGAACTGGGCGGCGGTGCTGCCCACCTCCACCGAGCACGGCGTGTCGGCGAGGATCACCGGGCACCCCGCTGCGTACGCCTCGATGACCGGCAGGCCGAATCCCTCGTAGCGGGAGGGAAAGACCAGGCAGACGGCGTCGGCGAACAGGGCGGGCATGTCACCGTCGGCGACGGTGCGGTGGCTGACCCGATCCGCCAGGCGCAGCTCCTCCAGTCGGGCCAGCTCGGTGGGGTCGAACGGCGGCCCGGCGCAGACCAGCGAGAGAGACGGGTGGTCGGCGGCGATCCGCTGAAAGGCCCGCAACAAGACGTCGAAGTTCTTGTAGCTCACCCGTTGCCCGACGTAGAGGACGTAATGGTCCTCCGCCGGATCGGAGGGGGGCGCCGAGAAGAACTGCTCCGAGACCCCGAGCGGGGTGACCACCACCGGCTTGTCCGGGTGGCCGTAGGTGGCCAGCAGATCGTCCTTGGTGGTCTGGGAGATGCACAGCACCGCGTCACAGGCCTCCACGTAGGCGCGCTTGGCCTGGTGCGGGTTCCCGTAGGGGAACAGCTCGGGGAACAGCTCGGGGGTCATGTCGTAGATGGTGCACAGCCGGGCGCCGGCGGGGACCTGGAGGGCGTCGGGCAGGTAGTAGGTGTGGTGGACCAACTGCTGATGCTCGGGACGGCGACGGACCGCCAGCCGGTTGAGGGGCCGGAGTACCCGGTTCCGCTGGCCGATCCGGGGTAAGAGGGCCCGGCGGTAGCGATCGGGGTCGAGCTCGAGCAGATGCTCGTTGACCACGAATCGGAAGGGGGTGAGCGGCTCGACGCCGAAGTCCGGGTCGGTCCGGAACACCCGGATCAGTTCGGTGAAGTACCGGGAGATGCCTCCCCGTCGCTGCAGGGTGAACGCCTGATCGTCGATGGTGACCCGCATGGGCTCAGGCCGATGGCGCGTGCCCGCGCCCGGTCCCGCCGACCGCCGACCGCCGCCCGCTCCCGATCATCGAGGATCAGCCGGAAGTCCGGAGCCGGTTGATGCTGGCTACCATCATCTCGGCCAGGCGGAGCCGGCCGACGTCGTTGAGGTGTTCGGTGCCGTCGGTCGAGTCGATGAACTCCGAGTCGGCAAAGGCGGTGCCGGACTCGATGATCTCGACATCCTCACCCGCTCCCCGTCGGTAGGCGGCGTTGAGGACCGCGAAGTTGGCGGCGGTGCGGTCGGCCAGCGCCGGACCGAGGTAGGCGACTCCGGTCTCCACCGGGACCGGAGTCTGGTAGACGACGGCGGGGCACCCGAGCTCCCGGATGGTCCGGCCCATCCGGGTCACCGTTTCCATCGCCGGACTGCCGGCCTCCAGGACACCGCCATGGAGGTAGGCGTACAGCGTCTTGATCCGGTTGATCTGGTCACCGGAGCTCTGGGATGCCTCGATCCGGTCCAGGTAGTCGCCGACCGTCCAGTCCCCCAGCAGGGTCGAGTGCGACACCCTCCGGAATTCCTCGAAGTCGGCCGACGTCGGCCGGGGCCACGCCCGGCGGACCCGCCAGGCTCCCCTTGACGGGTCGACCTCCCGGAGGAACTCCACCGCCTTTTTGTGGGCGTAGGCCGGGTGCTCCATCAGTTGGGGGGTCCGGACCCGGACGCACAACGGCAACAGGACGACCGGGCGATGCGGGGTGGCCTCCAGGAACTTCAGATAGGCGTCGAACAGGTCAGGGTGGTAGCTGGCCCCGTCGACGCCCTTGAGGGAGGTGTGGGGTCCGAGGAGATCGGCGACCATCGCATCCAGACGTCGGCGATCCGCGTCCTGGGGACCCACGAAGCTGAGCGCCGAATCTCCGAGGTAGACGACGTCAGGAGGGTCGCGCCGGAGCCGCTTGAGGAGACCGCGTCCACGCCGCACCGGCTCGTTGTCGATCCGGTCGAGGGTGCGGCGAGCGTTGTAGCGGGCCCGGACTCGGAGGGGATGGGGTGCGGCCGGGGGAGGACGGCCAGCCGGAGCCGGCGGCTTCGATTCCCGTCGGTACTGGCGGGGGGACATGGTCACCACGCTTCGCAGTTTATCCAAGCGCAGCAACGGAAAATGGGCGCTCGAGTGCCATGGCCGGTGCCGGAGGGGTCAACCCATCGGTGGCAGTCATTCCCCATTGTGTACCCCGTTCAGGACTTGGAGAGCTTCGCCGCCTGCCGGTCGCGGACCCGCACGTAGGCCTTGGATCTCCGCAGCGGCAGGGAGGCCTGGGCGATGAATTGGGTCCCGCTGAACACGTAGGCCTCCAGTTGCTCGCCGACCCCGGTGGCATAGCGCCGCCGGATCTGGAGGCATTCTCGGACGACCCCGAACGCCAACGCCCCGGTCTTGCTGTCCCGGTGCCACCGGAAGCCCCCCAACGTCTCCGGCACCCGAGTGGGCACCCGGCCCCGGCGCAGGATCCGGGCCACCAGGTCGATGTCCATGCAGTAGTGCAGATCGGGGTCGAGCCCCCCGATGTCCCGGACCATCGACGTCCGCATGAACATCGACCCGGTGAACACCTGGGGGGTCCGCATCAGCCCCGCTCGGTCCAGCCGTCCCGGCACGCAGACCCGGAGGATCTCGCCCGACTTGCTGTACATCGTCCAGCTTCCGTAGACGAGATCGACGCTCTCGTCCTGCAGCCAGCCCCGCCGGGCGGCGTCGAGCGCCCCCGGGTAGTAGCAGTCATCGCCGTTGAGCCAGCCGGTGAGGGGATTGCCGGCCCGGGCCAGTGCCCGGTTGAGGGCGTCGGCCTGACCGCCGTCCGGCTCACTCACGATCTTGACCCCGGGATGGGATCCGTACCCGGCCCGGACCGCGTCGATCGAGCCGTCGGTGGACCCACCGTCCTGGATCAGCAACTCGTCGTCGGCGCGCATCTGGGAGACGGCACTCTCGACGGCTTCGAGCGTAAAGCCACCCGAATTGAACGTCGGCATCAAGATTGAAATGGCTGGCCCCGTTGTCAAGATTTGAACCCTAGCATTCACGTCTGCGACCGCCCAGACGCCCTGCCCGCGGGGTCCGGGCCGGTCGGTTGGCACCGCGCCCGCCACCGCCGCCGGCCGGGGGCGAGGCCTTTCGCAATGGCTGATCCACTGCCATTAGGCTTCGCGCCGGAGTCCGTTCCCTTATGGTCAACCTTCGACGAACAAAGTCAGGCACCCCGGGCGGCGACATGACGGCTCCGGAGGCGCCAATACCCGGTAAGCCCGGCGCGTCGGTGGGTCGAGTTGTCTCGCTCACCGTCATTGACCAGGGGGCTTCGAGCGTCTCCAACTTCGGCTTGAGCGTGCTGGTGGCCCACGGAAGCGGCGCCCGGGAGATCGGGGTGTTCGCCATCGTGATCACCACCTACATCCTTGCCCAGGGCCTGGTCCGCAGCGTCACCAGCGACTGTCTCCTCACCCGTTCGGGGGCCGAGCCGGAGCTCCGGGCCCGCTTCGAGCGGGCGGGTTACCTGTTCGCGTTCGTGGCTGCCTGCGCCATGTCGCTGGTGGTGCTCGCCATTGCGGCAGCGGTCGGAAGCTCATTCGCCATTCCCTTCGTGATTTTCGCCATCTCATTTCCACTAATGGCACTGCAGGACTTCTCCCGCTATATAGGGATCAGCCGCCACGACCCGGCCTATGCCATTCGGCTTGACGTCGCCTGGATCGTGCTCTTCGTCATCGCGGTCGTCGGGCTTCGCGCCGACGGCCTGCAGTCCCTGCCCTGGCTGTTCGGGGCCTGGACCAGCGCCGGCGCCCTGGTGGGGCTGGCCACGATTCCGAGGTTCCTCTCCGTGCGCCGGGGGATGCAGAACCTGCGATTTTGGATTGCCAGCGAATGGAGCGTCGGCACCCGGTTCGCCGGCCAGTTCCTGGTCGGGACGTTCGGGGCCTACGGGGTCCTCTACCTCCTGGTGTTCGTGATCTCCATCGACGCCATCGGGTTGATCAAGGTCACCCAGCTGGCCCTGGCTCCGGTGGTGGTGCTCTTCGCCGGGGTGCAGTCGGCGCTGGTGTCCATTGTCAGCCGGAAGATGCGGGAGAACCGGCGCCAGGCCACCCGGTTCCTCCAGGTCGGCGGCGTCCTGATGACGCTGACCATGGCGTTGTGGACGGTGGCTGTCTACGTGGCCCCCATCAAGGCGGTGTCCGACCTGTTCGGGCCGACCTGGGCCCAGGCGCGCCCGTTCATGATCTGGATCGGTTTCGCCACCGCCGTCGGGAGCGTTTCCCAGGCCTATCTCATCGGTCTCCGGGCCATGCGGTCGGCCAAGGAACTCCTGCGGCTGGTGATCTACATGGCCCCGTTCCTGCTGGTCCTCCCGCTCGGGGGGGCGAAGATCGGAGGCATCCGGGGGATGGCCGTCGGGAGCGGCGCCTTCTCGGTGATCTACGCGGTCATCGCCTACGTGATCTTCGTCCGGGCGACGAGGCGATTCGAAGCCGAAGAGGCGGCCAAGCCGGTATCCCTGGCCGACATGCTCGCCTCGGATGGCGAGCCGGAGCCCCTGGCGCTTTCCGACGTATTGGCCCGCGAGGGCCTGGTGGCGCCGATCTCCTTCGCCGAGATGTTCGCTCACCACACCGCGGCCGAGCCGATGTCCTTGGCGGAGATGGTGGCGGGCCACAACGGATCGGAGCCGATCAGTTTTGCCGACCTCGTCGCTCGTCAGGAGCAGTCGGGGGCCAACCCTCCGGGCGATGGACCGACCGCGGCCAACGGATCAGAGCCGGTCACCTTCGCGGAGATGCTGGCCCGACAGTCGGGTCCGGACCCCGAGCCGGTTCCCTTCGCCGAGATGCTGGCCCGCCAACCTGGACCACCGCCGGCCCCGGTGGCGAAGAAGCTGGCCCGACGGGACGTTACCAAGCCGGTGTTTCCGGCCGACCCGGTCACCGGCAAGCCCGACGACGGAACCCCGATGTCGGAGGGCTGATCCCGCCGCCACCCGTTCCGACCGGGGACGCCGGGGTCTGGCCGGTTCAGTCCGGTTGCCAGCGGTGGGCGAGCACGTCATCGTGGAGCGCATTGAGGTCGTCGAGCCGGGTGACCGTCCGGTCGTCGAGGATCCCGATGATGTCATCGGCGGCGCGCCGGGACAGAGACGGGCGGGCCACGACATGGGCCATGTCCTCGGGCCGGAACATCCGGGAGGCCATCTGGTCGATCATCTCCGCCACGGCCAGCTCCGCCTCCGGCGTCCGTTCATAGGGGACGAAGTCGGTGCCGTAGCGCTGGTTGCATCGCCGGATCACCTGGCCGAAGTCGGCGGTGACCTCGGCAAACGGCTCGATGAGGACATCGTCGGCGACCGGGAGAATGTCCTCGTAGAACCACCGGTAGAGGTCGATGGCCTGACCCGGGCTGAACGATGGTTCGTACTGGAGGGCGGAGGCAATCGCCGCCCGGGGGGGACGGAGCAGGACGATCACCGGGATCCCCCGCCGGAGTCCCGCCTCCACCGAACGGGGGCTGTGGCGATGGGTGCTGATGAGGGTGTCGCGGTTGGCCTGGAGGAAGGCGGCCCGGGCGTAACTGTTGCCCGACCGGGGATACCCATCGATGACCAACCGGGTTCCGTCCGACACCCGGCTCATTTCCATCGACGGATCAATATTGGCGAATACCTCCGACAGCCAACGGTGGCGGATCAATGCCCAATGCACGCGAGCCCGGATATTCACCGGCACCGCTGCGCGCACCATCGGACGGAGGATCGCCATTGGGAGACGATTGTTAGTCGGGCGGTCTCGGATGCGGCAAATCAAAAACGGTCGCCGTCAGCGCGCTTGACACGATTTCGTGCCTGCTCTCAGGTGGCTCTCAGGTAGATTTAATAGACAACACAGGGGCGGGAGAGTTATGAACTGATTCAACGAGGGGCTGGGTATGAACGAGGCGCAGGGGGACCAAGGGTCAACGACTACGACCGGTCTCGTCGCGACGCCCCAACTCACCCACCTTCAGCGCCTCGAGGCCGAGAGCATCCACATCCTCCGGGAAGCGGTGGCCGAGAGCGAGAACCCGGTGATGCTCTATTCGATCGGCAAGGACAGCTCGGTGATGCTGCACCTGGCCCGCAAGGCGTTCCACCCCTCGCCCCCGCCGTTTCCCCTCCTCCACGTCGACACCACCTGGAAGTTCCAGGCCATGTACGACTTCCGGGACAAGATGGTCGCCGAATCCGGGGTCGAGCTGCTCGTCCATCAGAACCCCGACTGCATCGAGCAGGGGATCAACCCGTTCACCCATGGCTCTGCGGTCCATACCGACATGTGGAAGACGGAGGGCTTGAAACAGGCCCTCGACCAACATGGGTTCGATGTGGCCTTCGGGGGGGCCCGCCGGGACGAGGAGAAGTCGAGGGCCAAGGAACGGATCTTCTCGCTGCGGTCCGCCCAGCACCGCTGGGACCCGAAGCTGCAGCGACCCGAGTTGTGGCGGGTCTACAACGCCCGTCGAAACCAGGGTGAGAACATCCGGGTTTTTCCGCTCTCCAACTGGACCGAGCTCGACGTGTGGCAGTACATCCACCTCGAGCAGATTCCGATCGTCCCGCTGTACCTGGCGGCCCGACGACCGGTGGTCGAGCGCGACGGCACCCTCATCATGGTGGACGATGAGCGGATGCCCCTGGCCCCCGGAGAGGTGCCGGTGGAGAAGAGCATCCGGTTCCGGACCCTCGGCTGCTACCCCCTCACCGGTGCAGTCGAGAGTGAGGCCGACACCCTGCCCAAGGTCATTCAGGAGATGCTGCTCACCACCACCTCCGAACGCCAGGGGCGGGTGATCGACTTCGACTCCTCTGGCTCGATGGAGAAGAAGAAGCAAGAGGGGTACTTCTGATGGCGCTAGCCCACGAGGACCTCATCGCCAGCGACATCGAGGCCTATCTCGAGGCGCACGAGCGCAAGTCACTGTTGCGTTTCATCACCTGTGGCAGCGTCGACGACGGGAAGAGCACCCTGATCGGCCGCCTCCTCTACGAATCCCAGCTGGTGTTCGAGGATCACCTGGCCGCCCTGGAAGCGGACTCGAAGCGGGTCGGCACCCAGGGGGGTGACCTCGACTTCGCTCTCCTGGTCGACGGGTTGTCGGCCGAGCGGGAGCAGGGGATCACCATCGACGTGGCCTACCGGTTCTTCGCCACCGAGAAGCGCAAGTTCATCGTGGCCGACACCCCGGGGCACGAGCAGTACACCCGCAACATGGTGACCGGAGCCTCGACCACCGACCTGGCCGTCATCCTCATCGACGCCCGCAAGGGGGTGCTCACCCAGACCCGGCGCCACAGTTACCTGGTGTCCCTTCTCGGCATCCGCCGGGTGGTGGTGGCGGTCAACAAGCTCGACCTGGTCGACTACTCCGAGGAGGTGTTCGACCAGATCGAATCGGATTACCGGGCCTTCGCCGCCGAGATCGGGCTGACCGACATCGTCTGCATCCCGGTCTCCGCGCTCCGGGGCGACAACATCACCGAGTCGAGTGCGCAGATGCCCTGGTACCCGGGCCCGACCCTCCTCGGCTACCTCGAGACGGTGGAGGTGGAAGAGGAGGCCCGGGACGGGCCGTTCCGGATGCCGGTGCAGTGGGTCAACCGGCCCGACCACGAGTTCCGGGGCTATTCCGGCACCATCGTGGGGGGGACCATCCGGCCCGGGCAGCCGGTGCAGGCATTGCCCTCCGGCCGGCGCAGCCGGGTCGCCCGCATCACCACCTTCGACGGCGACCTCGATGAGGCAGTCGTCGGCCAAGCCGTCACCCTGGTCCTGGAGGACGAGATCGATGTGAGTCGCGGTGACGTCCTCTGCGAGGAGGGCCGGCGCCCCCAGGTGGCCGACCAGTTCGAAGCCCACATCATCTGGATGCACGAGCGGGAGATGCTCCCCGGTCGGCCCTATCTCATGAAGATCGGTCCGATGACGGTCGGGATGACGATGAGCCGGCCGAAGTTCAAGGTCAACGTCAACACCCTGGAGCATCTGGCGGCCACCACCCTCGACCTCAACGAGATCGGGGTCTGCTCGTTGCGGCTGGACCAGCCGGTCCCCTTCGACACCTACCGTGAGAACCGCGATATGGGTGGCTTCATCATCATCGATCGGATCACCAACGCCACCCTCGGGGCCGGCCTCCTGAATTTCGCATTGCGCCGGGCGGACAGCGTGCAGTGGCAGTCGATGGACGTCAACAAGGCGGCCCGGGCCGTTCGCAACGGTCACGGACCCTGTGCCATCTGGTTCACCGGCCTCTCGGGAAGCGGGAAGTCGACCATCTCCAACCTGGTGGAGAAGCGCCTGGATGCCCTCGGGGCCCACACCTATCTCCTCGACGGGGACAACGTGCGCCTCGGTCTCAGCCGCGACCTCGGTTTTACCCCCGCCGACCGGGTGGAGAACATCCGACGGGTGGCGGAAGTGACCAAGTTGATGGTCGACGCCGGGCTCCTGGTCCTGGTGTCGTTCATCTCGCCGTTCCGGGCCGAGCGGCGTTTTGCCCGGGAGCTGCTGCAAGCCGGCGAGTTCTGCGAGGTGTTCGTCGACGC
>DATARI010000093.1:0-2025 GCA_036264255.1 Acidimicrobiales bacterium
GGGTAGTGGGGACCGTCGTTGGTGACCACCCCTTCACGAGCCATGACCTGCCGGATGATGTCGACGTACTCCCGGGTGCGAGCCAGCGGCTTCTCGAAGGACTGGCCGTACCAGCCTTCGACGACCTGGGGGCCCGACACCCCGAGCCCGAGCACGAACCGGCCGCCGGAGAGATGGTCCATGGTGAGGGCGGCCATGGCCATGGCGGTGGGAGTCCGGGCCGAGAGCTGGCAGATGGAGGTGCCGAGCTTCACCCGCTCGGTCTTGGAACCCCACCAGGCCAGGGGAGTCAGGGCGTCGGAGCCGTAGGACTCGGCCGTCCAGATCGAGTCGTAACCCAAGCGCTCGGCCTCGGCGATCAGCTCCTCTGCGTTGGCCGGCGGCCCGGATCCCCAATAGCCCAGTTGCAATCCGAGTTTCATGTCCTTCATCGATCCCTCCCAGGTGAGTTCTGGCCTCGACCCTAGCGTCGGGGGCCACGAGAACGCAGATCCAAGCGCCGGTGCCAGGGGTTTCGTGTGTACCCCTGCCCGGCTGCCGGTTGTTAGGGTGCCGGAGAGTTGGAGGTGACCATGCAGCTGGCCTTGACCGCCGAACAAGAGGACTTGAAAGATGAGTTGCGCTCCTACTTCGTCCGGCTGGTCGACGAAGTAGAGGGACACCGCGCAGTACCGCCGGTGGCGGAGGACGGCGAGGTCGGCGGGGACGGCGGGTCCCACTACACGCAGTACATCAAGCGGATGGGCGCCGACGGCTGGCTGGGGTTGGGTTGGCCGCTCGAGTACGGGGGCCAGGCCCGCGGTCCCATCGACCAGATGATCTTCGTGGAGGAGTCCCACTGGGCCGGGGTCCCGCTCCCGCTCCTCACCCTCAACAGCGTGGGGCCGACCCTCATGGCCCTCGGCACCCAGGAGCAGAAGGATCGGATCCTCCCCGGCATCCTCCGCGGGGAGGTGCACTTCTCCATCGGCTACACCGAGCCATCGGCGGGCACCGACCTGGCCTCGCTCAAGACCCGGGCGACCAGAGACGGCGACGAGTACGTGATCAACGGCGAGAAGCTCTACACCAGCGCCATCCAGTACGCCGACTACGTCTGGCTGGCCGCCCGGACCGATCCGGAGGCGCCCAAACACAAAGGGCTCTCGGTCTTCATCGTCCCCGTCGACGCCCCGGGGTTCCACTGGTCACCCCTGGCCACCACCGCCGGCGACTTCACCAGCACCACCTTCTACGACGACGTCCGGGTTCCGGCCGAGAACCTGGTGGGCGGCGAGAACCAGGGGTGGAAGCTGATCAACAACCAGCTCAACCACGAGCGGGTGGCCATCTGTCCTGCCTCCGGACTGCTCCGGAGCCTCAACGAGGTGCGGCGGTGGGCCCAACAGGAGAAGCTCGCCGACGGGCGCCGGGTCATCGACCAGGAGTGGGTGCGGGTCCACCTGGCTCGGGTCCACGCCCGGGTCGAGGTCCTCAAGCTGTTCAACTGGAAGGTGGCCTGGGCCGCCGACAAGGGGCTGAACCCGGCCGACGCCTCCGCCACCAAGGTCTACGGCACCGAGCTGGCGCTGGAGGTCTACCGGCTCCTACTGGAAGTCGTCGGGCAAGCCGGCTACCTCCCCGACGGCTCGCCCGGCGCGGTCCTCCAGGGCCGTCTGGAACGCCAGTCCCGAGGGCAGACCATCTTCACCTTCGGTGGTGGGACCAACGAGATCCAGCGGAACATCATCGCCATGGTCGGCCTCGGGATGCCCCGGGCCCCACGGTGACGCTTCAGCGAGAGGCACACCGGATCGAGCTCTTCGGATGACGAGGCCGGTTACGGGGCGCTGATCCCCACGATGGGTTGATTCAGGGTCATCCCCCCGAGCGAGCCGGAGAAACCGGCGGTGCCGAAGGCGAAGATGCCGCCGTCGGAGGCGGCCAACCAGTAGCCGCCGCCCCCGGGGGCAACCGCCATCCCCACGATCGGCCGGTTGAGGCGCAGCGCCCCGGTGGAGCCGAAGTAGCTGGCCCCGCCGAAGG
>DATARI010000126.1:0-23666 GCA_036264255.1 Acidimicrobiales bacterium
CCCAAATTAGATGTTCGCGACGGTCCGGGCTTAGCATTCGGGCGCTGTGTATCAGCAAGGCGAACACGTCAACCCCAACAGCGTTCCTGGCCTGATCGAGATCCTGAAGGTCCGTTGCGGTCGGCAGTCGCGGGGTAGTACCTACCAGTGTCGATTTCCCCTCGTGCTCGACCAACAATCGCCATGACCGGGTCGGAATACAGCTGGAACACCCCGCCGCAATGGCGGCCTCTTCGATGCTTCGAATTAGCATCCGCCGACGTCGAACCAGGCCCTGGGCGTGAGCCATTTCAACCTGGGCAACAACGCGGTCCAAGGCGGCATCTGTAAGAATCTCGTAACCGTGAGAATCGGTCACGAGATCGACCGACTCAAGAGGTTCACGACTCAGGCCCTTGCTGCCGGGTACGGGCTCGGGATTGCCAGGCCACTGAAGAACCAACATGCCCATTGTGTGGCTGAGCGCGTAATCGACCTCGTCGAAGACCCAGTCAGAGGTGTGAGCGAGCGGTGTTTCGAGTAACAAGAGGAAAGCATGGTCCTCCAGCGCATCGGCAATTCTCGCTTGCACGCGGGCTGCGGGCGGGATGGCAAATCGGTCGATGAATGGAATAAAGCCATGATGCGTGAGCTGATCGTGTAGCTGTTCGGCTGCCCCTAATCCGTCATCGCGCTTATGACTAATGAAGACGCGGCGTTGTCTCTCCTCTATGCCAAGTTCCTCAAGTAGGAGTAGGGCGAGACCCCGTGCTAGGTCACCGTCCCGCCACAGGAATCCGTTGATCAGCGAGAGAGATGGAGGCACTACAGAGTTGTAGGCACCGAGATCCTCAACCACTGGAACGACGGGGCGCCCATCGGCGAAAGCTTCAGCAATCAGGCTCGCGACGGTGGGATCAGCTGCAGCGCGCGTGCTCCCGAAATAGACGGTCACTGCCGGCGTGCCAGATGACGGGCGCCCTTCGAGTACACCAACGGTGACGGTCCTGTGCAGCCCGACCCGCTCCAGTTCGGCGGCGATCCTTTGGCGCAGTTCTGCAAGCCAGTCGCCGCGGTCAACGTGCACGACTTGGATTTCGTACGTCGTTGTCATTGGTACTCGCGAAAGCAACCGAAGACCAAACCTATGAGGTCCGAGAGACGTTGGACTTCGCTGGGCCAGACTTCAAGTACGAGCGGACGATTGCGTCGCAAAGGCGTGGCGTGCCGGCTACTTCGGTGCATAGGGCTTTTTTGCAGCTTCCTGTTCCATCAGAGTGTAAACCTGTCGCGAATGGCTATCGCCTCCTCGACTGCCGCTTCCAAATGATTTGCAATCCACTGATACGTAACCTGACTGTCAGTTGATCCCAGATCATAAACGTTTGCGACACTTGATAAGAGTTTTGAAGGACTACGGACGAAGTGCAACTTAGTGAATGGATTGGTTCCTTTGGCCGACTGTTTTTGGGATGAGTCTCTGAGGTTGTGGATGTGTATCCCTACGACGCCTTTCCCGGCATTCCACGCCTCTTGAATTTCATGGATGACCCAGGGACGACTCGACGTCTCAGTACCGATGAGGCATACCAGGCAGCTCTTGTCGCCTAACTGTGCCGCGATCCAGTTTTCAATAGCTTGGTCTCCTCTCTGCTTCACTTCCTCCCAGTCGTTTTTTGAGACTGGCTCGTCGTGCTCAAGCGCGCCGATGTTCCGCACCTGTTGTGTCCTCCAGTAATCCCCATCGAAGTGGAAGCTATAGAAGATTCGTCTGGCCATGTCTGCCGCCCTCTGTCGTAGGAAGTTCCTAGCCACATGCTCGCATGGGGTTGTGACATTCGGGCGAGGCGGAACCTCCCTGGTCCGGCAGCCAAAGAGGTAAACCTAAGGCCGTTCCCGGACACGCACGAGCACTTAACCGGTGGCCCACTTTCCCGACACAGCATTCCAATTCGAACGCAGCAAGGCGATCCACACACGTCACCGCGTTGGGCACCTCCGGTCGCCAAAACGATTGAGAACCGAATCGGTGGCCCTCCGACCCAAAAGGGACTGGCTCAGGCGGAGGCGAGGTCCTTCCAGAGGGCGATGTAGTTGGGATAGGTGATGCCGGGGGTCACATAACCGGCCCGCTCCAACTCGGCGTAGAACTTCGGGAGGTTCCGGAACGGGATGCCCATGTCGACATGGTGGGCCAGGTGCCAGCCGGTGTTGTAGGGGACGATCCAGAACCGGGCCAACCAGGACTGGCGGACGTTGTGAGTGGTGACCCGACGGTCGTCGCCGGCCTCCATCCCCCCGTGCTCGGCGATGGCCCGCAACCGGTTGATCACCCGCCACTGGGTCATCCACGGCGCCAACCAGAAGGCCGGGTAAATCCACCAGCGGCCGGTGGCCACCCAGGAGACCGCCCACAGCCCGACCTGCATCCCGAGGATGGGGACGGAGATCTTCCGGTAGGCCTTCACCTTCACCGACTTGAGCAGCGGCAGGAGGTTCTTCCAGCCGGAGATGCCCACCGCGTCGCGCACCAACCGCCGGGCCAGGGTGCGGGTGTCACAGCGGTAGCCGCCGTAGTAGGCCATGTCCGGCTCCTCCGGACCGAACTCGTGCTTGTGGTGGGCGAAGTGCCCCCGCCGGTAGATCTGGATGGGGACCAGCGCCGGATAGGCGATGACCCAGGTCCCGACCCAGTCGTTGATCCGCTTATTGGAGAAGAGGAGCTTGTGAGCCGCCTCGTGCATGAGGATGGCGAACCGGGCATGGATCGGGCCCATCAGGATGAACACCCCGAGGTACAAGAACGGGTTGTTGATCCACACCGCCACCCCGATCATCGCCGCCACCCAGGCCCACAGGCCGATGACGCTGAGGGTGTTGCGGACATCGTTGATCCGGCGGAGATCCTGGCGGAGGTCGGGCCGGGCCATCCCGTTGGCCAGCAGCCGGTCGGTGGGCAGGACTGACGGCCGTACCGCCAGATCGGGCACCATGGTGGCTGTCATGATCCCTACATTACAGTGAACAAACAGATGATACAAGAGCGTAATGCGCCGCTGACGGCAAGATCGGTCCTGGCCAGCACCCTGTTGGGCGTCGACCCCCCGGAGCTGCCGGTTGCCTACCTGGTCCACGTGGCCGGCCTGTTCGGAATCAACGACAACCGGGCCCGGGTGGCGCTCAGCCGGATGGTGGGCTCGGGGGAGGCGACCACCGACGGCGCCGGGCGCTACCGGTTGGCGGGCCGCCTTCTCGAGCGGCAAGCCCGGCAGCTGGCCAGCCGGGCCGGACACTCGGGCCAGTGGTCGGGGGACTGGCGGGTGGTGGTGGTGACCACCGCGGGGAGCTCGGCGGAGATCCGGTCCAAGCGGCGCACGGCGCTGCGGTTCGCCCGGCTGGCGGAGCTTCGGGAGGGGACCTGGATGCGACCCGACAATGTCGAGGTTCAGCTCGATCCGGAGGTGGAGCGGGACGCCACCCTGCTGTCGGCCCGGCCCGACGGCGATCAGCCGGCGTTGGCGGCCCGGCTCTGGGACCTGGACGGCTGGGGACAACGGGCCCGCCGGCTGATGGCGACGATGGAGGCCCGACCCACCCGGAAGCCCGCCGACCTGGCCCCCGGGTTCGAGTTGTCGGCCTCGGTCCTTCGCCACCTGCAGGCGGATCCGTTGCTGCCCGGCGAGCTGCTGCCCGCCGGTTGGCCGGGCGGCACGCTGAGAGAGCAGTATGACGACTGGGACGCCGGCTACCGATCGGTACTCGACAAGTGGAGCCGCACCGCCTGACCCGGACTGTGGGAAGCGCGGTAGGAACGACCAGCGACGAGGGGGAGACAGATGAGCGAGGCCGACACAACGCAGCCGCTGGCAGGCCGGGTGGCGATCATCACCGGGGGGGCTCGAGGCCAGGGTCGAAGCCATGCCCTGGAGCTGGCCCGGCTCGGGGCCGACCTCGCCATCTGCGACCTCTGCGAGGACGTCGCCACCATCGGCTACCCGCTGTCGACTCCCGACCAGCTGGCCGAGACGGCCAAGCTGGTGGAGGCGGAAGGTCGCCGGTGTCTGTCCGAGGTGGTGGACGTACGCGACCTCGGAGCCGTGATCGCCTTCGTCGACGAGGCGCAGAAGTCGCTCGGGTCGGTGGACATCATGGTGGCCAATGCCGGGGTGACCGCCATCGGTTCGGTCTGCGACATGACCGCTGACCAGTGGGGTGACGTGATCGACATCAACCTGACCGGGGTGTTCAACGCCATCCGGGCGGCCGCCCCCCATATGCGCAAGCAGCGGTCGGGACGGATCATCGGCATCTCGTCGATGATGGGCCGCACCTCCCAACCGGCCATCCCCGCCTATTCGGCTTCCAAGTGGGTGGTCATCGGGCTGTGCAAGTCAGCCGCCTACGAGTTGGCCGGGTTCGGGATCACCGTCAACGTCATCGCTCCCGGCAACGTGTCGACCCCGATGATCCACAACGATCAGCTCTACAGCTTGATGCGTTCCGACCTCGAGCACCCGACCGCCGAGGATGTGGCTCCGGTGATGACCGAGCTCCACACCCAGCCGGTCCCCTGGCTGGAGCCGGAGGAGATCACCGCCGCGCTGGTGTACCTGCTCTCCGACGGGGCCCGGCACATCACCGGGTCGGTGCTCGACATCAATGCCGGGGCCTCGGCCCGCTTCACCGCCTGAACCCCGGATCAGTCGACGCCGGTGTAGAGCTCGTAGCGGGCCCGTCCCCGTTGTTTGGCCAGGTACATGGCCCCATCGGCGTGGGACAGGACGATGCCGGGGTCGTCGCCGGGGGAGGCGACCGCCACCCCGATGCTGGCGGTGGCGGTGAGCAGCTTTCCGTCGATGTGCAGGGGCTCGGCCAGAGCGTCGCCGATCCGGGCGGCGAGGGCAGCAGCTCCGATCTGGCCGCCACGGAGTCCCTCGCAGAGGACGACGAATTCGTCGCCTCCCAACCGGGCGGCGGTGTCGCCGGGACGGACGATGTCCTGGATCCGGTTGGCGAAGGCGATGAGGAGTTGGTCCCCCACCGAGTGGCCGCGCAAGTCGTTGACCGCCTTGAAGTGGTCGATATCGAGATAGAGGACGGCGACCTGGGTGTTGGGTCGCCCCCGGGCACCGAGCGCCCGGGTCAGCTGTTCGATGAACAGCGCCCGGTTGGGGAGGCCGGTGAGTGGATCGTGCAGAGCCAGGAAGCCCAGTCGCGCCTGTTCCTCCGCCAGCTGGGCCCGGAGCTCGCCGTAGGCGAGGTCGAACTGCTTGGCCATCCCCACCATCGACCCGTCGGCCCCGGCCCGCACCACGTTGACGGCCTGGTCGAGGACCGAGGCCGAACATTCCAGGCGCTCGGCCTCCTCCCGCACCGCCCCTTCGGCGGCATCCCGCCAATACAGGTACAGCTTGGTCAGCCCGGCCAGCGAGAGCCGGTTGTCCACCGGGGCGCGGCCGGTCTGGGAGAGCTCGTCCGACTCCGCCTGGCTGGGTGCCTCCCCGGTGATGAGGTAGTTGGCAACCGCGGTGGTGGCCAGCACCGTGAACCGCTCGATCTCCGACCGGAGATCTTCGGGCTCGGTCCGGTCGAATCCGCCGGTCTCCTCCCAACGATCGGCGATCGAGGAGGCGACGGCCTGGGACCGGCGCGCCAGGGCGCCGCCGAGCGCGGCAAGCGAGTCGCGTCGGATCCCCTCGTCGCCACCGTCACTAGACATAGCAACAACATCGACGTCCCCGCCGGTTTCCTTGATGAATTACTGCCTCCGGTGTCGAAAATGGCGGAGGTCCTGCCACCTACGCGGAGTCGACGCTTTCGCGATCGCGGTAGGGACAGTGCCGACAGCGGTTGCCACAACAGGTGCCGCGGTCTGCCAGATAGGCGGAGGTGAGCACGAACAGCCCGGTCTGCGGATCGGTATACCCGGCCTGACCTGCCGCGATCGCCGCGGCGTGGGCTTCGGCCACCCCGTCTCCGTCCATGGCTCCAGGTTAGGAGGTGGTCGGGGCCGGGCGGCGCTCCGACTTGTGGGGCATCAGCGGGTCGACAGGGTGATGAAGTCACGGGCGTAGGAGGGATCGAAGAACCGGGTGGTCCCACCCGACATGGACGCCAACAGGTCGGTGCCGTTGGCCGGTGACGCCGCGCCGGTCGGGGTCGACGGTGTGTAGAAGGTGAAGGTGTCCCAGGCGGGGTTGATGTCGAGCTCCATCCCCCGCACCGCGCCGGCCGCCACCAGCAGGCCGGCCAACTGGACGATGTTGAGCGACGGTCCGGACACATAGACGAGGGCGCCGGTCGAAGTCACCCCGACTCCGGATCGGTAGACCTGCGGCACGTAGTTGAGGGTCGATCCCCAGGTGGCGGTGTCATCCGCCGACAACCCGGAGACCGGGGCGCCGCCGTCGACCAGCAGGGTGAGGTTCTGGCGCACCGCCACCACGTCGGCGGACATCGACTCGTCCCGCCCCCACTCCCCGACGGAGACGGTGCCGTCCTGGGTGATGACCAGAGACGCCGCCCCGGTGACCAGCGGGGCGAAGTAGCGGCCCTCGGCGTAGTAGCCGCCGTGGGTGTCCGCCAGCTTGAACCCACCGTTGAACGCGCAAACCAGGGTGAGGGCGGCCGCCGGTTGGACGGGTGCCGTGTAGGTCCAGGGCCCCTGTCCGGGGCTGATGCTCCCCGAGTAGAGGGTGCCGCGGAGGCGGCTGGCGTCCATCCAGGCGATCCCGGCCGGCGTGTCCGACCCGGCCGCCCGGAGGGTGGTGATGTAAAGCAGCGGCGGCCCGTAGACACTCCGTCCGGCGGCGGTCCACTGTCCCTCCCCGGCCAAGGCCGGGGTGACCAGCGGGGTCAACGCCACCGGTGGGGGCAAGCTCGGCGGTGGTGGCGGGAGGGTGGAGGTGGTCGTGGTGGGAGAGGTGGCGGCCGCATGGTGGGCACCGCCGGTGGCACCCAACCCATGCCCGCAGGCGACCAGACCCATCGCCGAGATCGCCAACAAGGCCCCCAGCCCTCGCCGTCGATATGTCAATCGGATCCAATCTCGAACGTGACCGGCGCCCATTGTGGCAGCCGCCTTCGCCGGTTCGATGTCGGTCACCCGGGCGGAGCCTGATTGTGTCACGTTCTCGTCAGCTGGAAGGTCAGCGAACGGCTTGGCCGGTCCGATGAGTTTGCCCGCCGAGTTCCGTCCAACCTCCAACACACCGTTGCCGCCCCATTGCCCAATGGACGACAATGAGTTCCGATTGGGTGACGAGGAACGAGATCACCGGTGACGCCAGCAGGGTCCTTTCTCAACATGGAGGCATCAACATGACGGTCACTTCTCATGAGCTCGACGAGCGGCCGGCGCCGGTCCGACCCCAGTCCCGACCCGCGCAGGAAAGCGCCCTGGCCCGGATCGCCGGATGGTGCCACGACCACCGGTGGTTGGTGCTCATCGTCTGGCTCCTCGCGCTGGTCGGCACCAACGTGTTCGCCCAGGCGGCACACAGCAAGTTCACCAACAACCTCACTGGCGGCAAGCAGACGGTCCAACAGATCCTCAACGCCGATTTTCCGGCCCAAGCCGGGAGCCCGGCGCAGGTGGTGATCACCACCAGCACCCCATTCACCGACCCGGCTAATCAGGCCCGGACCACCCAGCTGGTTAGCGCCCTGGCGCGGCAATCCCATGTGTCCGGGGTGGTCAGCCCGCTGTCGCCCGCCGGCGCCCACCAGATCTCGCCCAACGGGCACATCGCCTACGTCGCGGTCCAGTTCAACCAGCAGGCCGGCGACCTGCCTACCAACGCCATCAACAACGTGATCAACACCGCCCAGTCGTTCAAGGCTCCGGGCTACCAGGTGGCGGTCGGGGGCCAGGCCATCGGGTTGGTGGCCGGGGGGAAGCCGGGATCGAGTGAAGGGATCGGCATCTTTGCCGCCATCATCATCATGTTGATCGCCTTCGGATCGGTGGTGGCGATGGGCCTGCCGATCATCACCGCCCTGTTCGGGATCGCCATCGGCTTTGCCGTTCTCGACCTGCTGTCCCACATCGTGACCACCCCGACCTTCGCACCGGAGATCATGGCGATGATCGGGCTCGGCGTCGGCATCGACTACGCCCTGTTCGTCGTGACCCGCTACCGACAAGGGTTGGCCGAACGGCGGGAACCTCGAGACGCCATCACCCTGTCCCTGGCCACCTCGGGAAGATCGGTGGTGTTCGCCGGAACCACGGTGATCCTCTCCCTGCTCGGACTGTTCATCTTGCAGCTTCCGTTCATGCGGGGACTGGCCATCGGCGCCATCGCCGCGGTGGTGTTGGTGATGGTGGCGGCCATCACCCTGCTTCCGGCCATGATGGGCTTCTCCGGTCGCGCCATCGACAAGCTGCACGTCCCCGGTCTCCTCCAGAGTGCGGCGGTGCCCTCGGCCCGAGGGTTCTGGTACCGGTGGAGCCGGGCCATCCAACGCCGTCCGCTGGTGGCCGGCCTCGCCGCCCTCCTGGTATTGATCTGCCTCGCCCTGCCGCTGTTCTCGATGCGGCTGGCCTTCACCGACGCCGGGAACGATCCCCCCAGCTCCACCACCCGGCAGGCCTTCGACGCCCTGGCCACCGGCTTCGGGCCCGGGTTCAACGGGCCGCTGGTCGTGGTCGCCACGGTTCCTCCCGGCCAAGGCGCCGATGTCGCCCGCCTCAGTACGGCGCTCCAGAACACGCCGGGGATCGCCTTCGTGGCCCCGGCCCAGTTCAGCCCGTCGGGCAACGCGGCGATGATCATCGCCGTCCCCACCACGTCGCCCCAGGCGTCCCAGACTCAGGCGCTCGTCCAGACCCTCCGCAACCAGGTGTTTCCGGCGGCAACCGCGGGCACCGGTGTGCAGGCCTCGGTCGGCGGAGAGACGGCCGGCTCGGTTGACGCGTCGTCGTATCTGTCGGCGCGGCTTCCCTGGGTCATCGGTGTCGTCATCCTGCTGTCGTTCCTCCTGTTGATGGCCGTCTTCCGATCGGTGTTCATCCCGGTGAAGGCGGCGGTGGTCAACCTGCTGTCGGTGGGTGCCGCCTATGGGGTGATCGTGGCGGTCTTCCAATGGGGATGGTTGGGCGGGTTCTTCAAGATCGGGGCGACCAGTCCCATCGACCCCTGGATCCCGCTCATGATGTTCACCATCCTGTTCGGTCTGTCCATGGACTACGAGGTGTTCCTCCTGTCGAGAATGCGAGAGGAGTGGCGGCTCACCCATGACAACGCCACCGCGGTGGCCGATGGGCTGGCCAAGACGGCGCGGGTCATCACCGCGGCGGCGGCCATCATGATCTGTGTGTTCGGGTCATTCGTGATCGGCGATCCGCTCCACGTTCTCAAAGTCTTCGGCCTGGGCCTGGCCGCCGCCATCCTCATCGACGCCACCTTGGTGCGCATGGTGCTGGTGCCATCCATCATGGAGCTCATCGGCGACGCCAACTGGTGGATGCCCTCGTGGTTGGACCGGGTGGTGCCCAAACTGGGCATCGAAGTCGATACCGACCCGTCGAGCCAGCCGCAGAGCGAAGAGCAACCGCTCGATCCCGCCCCGGTCTGACCTCATCCGTCGTCAACCGGCGGCGACCGTGACTCGCCGCCGCGCTCGCTGGCGCGGCTAGGTCCCCGGGAACGATTGGAGGGCGTGGGCGACGACCTCCCCGACGCATGGCAGCGTGTCCCGGTTGGCCCGGTCCTCGCCGAACCGGTCGGTCAGCGACACCACCTCGGCGCCAAGGCCGCCGGCGAGCGCCACCGCCTCGCTGGTGGTTTGTCCGGCGATCACCAGGGAAGGGATCCCCAACGCGGAGGCGTCACCGAGCACGCCGTCGACCACCTTGCCGGTGAACGAGGTGGCGTCGAGGGAGCCTTCCCCGGTGATCACCAGGTCTGCCCCTCCGAGCGTTCGCGGAAGGCCGACCAGATCGGCCACCAAGCGGTACCCGGCCTCCAGGCGTCCGCCGAGGGCGGCCAGCCCGCCGCCCAGGCCCCCGGCGGCTCCCGCACCGGGGATGTCCCTCACGTTGATACCGAACCGTCGTTCGTACTCCTCGGCCAGTCGATCCAGCCGGTCGGCCAACGCCACCACCTGGACCGGGGTGGCTCCTTTCTGTGGCCCGAACAACCGGGCGGCGTCGAGGAAACCGATGCTGACGTCGCAGGCGGCGATCAGGTCCACCTGGCCGAGGCCGCCAGCCTCTTGGATGATTTCCAGTGCCCCCGACCCGCCGTCGGTGGTCGCCGATCCACCCAACCCGATGATGATGGACGGGAGCGGACCGTCGGAGGACGGGCTGCGGGTGACCGTGAGGGCCCGGGCGGCGGCGACCAGGAGCTGGCCGGTCCCCCGGGTGGTCGCCGCCAGCGGCCAATTGCCGCGGGGCCCGCCGGCCAGGGACAACCCGGAAGCCTGGGCCATCTCGATCACCGCGAGATCCTCACCGAGCAACCACGATGCCGACTCCGGCTCTCCCAGTGGACCGGTGACCTCTGTCGTCTCCAGCTGATCGCCGGGGCGGCGGCAGGCTTCGAGGAGGCCTTCGCCTCCATCGGAGAGGGGGGATTCGATCACCGACCAGCCGAAGCGAGTCCCGGCCCGGGCCACGGCCTCGGCCACCTGGGCGGCGGTGGCGGTGCCCCGGAACTTGTCAGGGGCAGCTACGAGGACCGGCACGCCATGACCCTACCGACGGGCCACGGGGAAAGCCGAGACCATCTGCTCGGGCAACCGCAGTAGGTTGGCCTTGGCGTCATACGGGGACGTGTTGCCTACAGAGGGGGAGGAACATGATCGCTGCTCATTCCAGTGGTACGGGGTCGGACGCGGGCAAACGGTCCGACGGGGGGTCGGCCGCCTTGGCCGAGCGCTGGCACATCAACAAGCGCACCATCCAGATCGTCCTCGGGATCCTCTGGATCATCGACGCCGGCCTGCAGTTCCAACCCCGCATGTTCGGTTCGGACTTCGTCTCCATGGTCATCGCCCCCAACGCTTCCGGTCAACCGTCGGCCATCGCCTCATCGGTGAACCACATGGCCAGCTTCCTCTCCCGGGACGTCGCGCTCTGGAACACCATCTTCGGGCTCTCCCAGTTGGCCATCGGCATCGGCCTGCTGCGGCGACGCACCGTCAAGGTCGCCCTGGCCGCCTCCATCGCCTGGGCCGCCGGTGTCTGGTGGTTCGGCGAGGGGTTCGGGTCCATCTTCACCGGCCACGCCAGCGCCCTGATGGGAGCACCCGGTGCCGTCCTCCTCTACGCGGTGATCGGCATCCTGGTCTGGCCGACCGCCGCCGACGCCCCCGTCGATGGCGGCTCGGTGTCGGACCGGACCGAGGACCCGCGGCGAACCGGACTCGCCTCATCGGCCGCCGGCCACGGCCCCCTCGGCGGGCTCGGCGGCTTGTGGGTGTGGGCCGCCCTCTGGGTGTTCTTCGCGGTGCTGCAGTTCCTGCCCCAGAACCGGACCTCGGGCTGGCTGTCCGACTCCTTGTCGGGCATGGCCGACGGCCAGCCGGGGTGGTACGGGCATTTCCTCCGCTCGCTCGGGCACGCCTTTACCGGGGCCGGCACCCCGGCGGCGGTGGTGTTGGCGGCGCTGTTCCTCCTGATCGGACTGGGACCCTTCGTCACCCGCCGGCCGGACATCTTCATCGGGATCGGCATGTGGGTGGGGGCGCTGTTCTGGGTCACCGGGCAGGCCATGGGCGGGATCTTCACCGGGATGGCCACCGATCCGAACGCCGGCCCGCTGCTCATCCTGTTGGGGGCGGTCTTCCTCCCCCGGGTGCTCGACCCGGTGACCGCCCCGGTCCCCCTTACGGTGGCCTTCGCCCGTCACCAGATCTGGGCGACCCTCGGCATCGTCGCGTTGGCCATCGTGCCCGCCGCCGTTGGCGTCATCCCCGAGGCTCCGGCGGCCGCCGCCTCGGGAGCCTCCGCCATGAAGTCGATGACCATGTCCGGATCGGCCGCCAGTCCGAGCACCACCACCCCGGCCACCTCGGCGATGAAGGCGATGCCGGGGATGTCGGGTACTTCGGCGGGCGGCACCGCCAATTCGATGAGCATGTCGGGGATGGCCGGACTCGGGGTGACCGATCCCAACTGGAAGTACACCGGCCCGCCGTTGCCCGCCGCCGAGACATCACTGCTCACCTCGGTGGGCTCGGCGACCGACACCGGCCATCAGATGCAGACCCCCAATTGCTCCACGGCGCCGACCGACGCCCAGGTGCTCGGGGCGGTGCAGTACGTGCAGGCCACCTCGGAGGCAGTGGCCAAATACAAGGACCTGAGTGCGGCAATCGCCGCCGGCTATCGGCCCATCACCAGCGTCGCCTATCCGATCGTCCACTACATCAACGTCTCGTACATGAACAAGCAGGACATCCTCGACCCGAACCATGTCGACTCGTTGGTCTATGCCATGACCCCGACCGGGCCGGTGCTGGTGGCGGCCATGTACCTCCTGCCCACCGACGCCAACGGTCCGATGCCCTATGGGTGCCTGGTCCAATGGCACGCCCACACCAACCTGTGCACCTCGACCACCACCCATCAGATCGTGGGCTTCACCCCCTGCGCCCCGGGCACGGTGCACGACGCCACCCGGACGCCGTACATGACCCACGTCTGGCAGGTGCCGGTGGCCGGTGGTCCGCTGGCCATCGACCCCTCCGACCTCCAGGTGATGCAGGCCGCGGTGATGTCCCAACAGGCCTGAAGGCCGAACCGGTCAGCCGGGTGAAGCCCGGCCGACAACCCGACTAGCGGAGGGCGCCGACCCCCGACCGCTGGATGGCAGACTCCTTGGTGCCGAGGTAGGACTCCACCACCAGCGGGTGGTCGAGGACCTCGGCCGGGGTGCCCTCGGCGATGACCTCACCCAACTCCAGGGCGATCATCCGGTCGCAGATGGCGGTCAGCAACGGCATGTCGTGCTCGACCACCAGGATCGAGCACCCGGAGTGGATCTGCACCCGTTGCAGCAGCGGGCCCATCGCCTCGGTCTCCCGCTGGGCCACCCCGCCCGACGGCTCGTCGAGCAGGAGGACGGCGGGGTCCTGGGCCAGCACGCAGGCCAGCTCCACGATGCGCCGGGTCCCGGTCGACAGCTCGCCCACCAGCTTCTCGGCGAACGCCCCGAGGCCCATGAGGGTGACCAGTTCGTCGACCTTGAGGCTGACGTCGTACTCGGAGTCGAGGGAGGCGGGCAGCCGGAGCCCGGCGGCGATCAGGTCGCGGGAGAAGAGGTGCCGTTCGAAGGCCACCGCGATGGTCTCCTGGACGGTGAGGGAGGGGAACAGCCGGGCTTCCTGGAAGGTGCGGCCGAGGCCGGCCGTCGCCCGCATGTGGGCGGGCCAGGTGCCGATGTTCATCCCACCGAGGAGGATCTGGCCACCGTCGAGAGGGAGGAAGCCGGACATCAGGTCGAACAGGGTGGTCTTCCCGGCCCCGTTGTGGCCGATGAGGCCGAGGATCTCCCCGTTGCGCAGCCCGATGTGGACGTCGTTGACGGCGGTGATCCCCCCGAACCGCTTGATCACCCCGCGGCACTCCAGCACCACCGAGGCGTTGGCGTCGGGAGCCACCCGGGTGAGGACGCCGCCTCCGAGGGCGGCGGCGGGGTTGGCCACCTGGACCTCGTGGGTCCGGCTCATGTCCTGGTCGGCCCCGTCGCCGCCCTGCCCGTTGGTCACCGCACTGGCGCCGGCGATGAACACCGACCGGAGGATGTCGGGGCGGTCCAGCAGCTCGGCGGTCGGCCCGCTGAAGCGGACCTCGCCCTTCTCGAGGAAGACGGCCCGCTGGGCCAGTTCGAGGGCCACGTTGACCGACTGCTCGACCACCACGATGGTGGTGCCGTCCCGGTGGAGCATGGCGACCACGTCCATCAACTGGGCGACGATGGTGGGGGCCAGCCCGAGGGACAGCTCGTCGATCATCAGCACCTTGGGGGTGACCATCAGGGCCATGGCCAGCGACAGCATCTGCTGCTCACCACCGGAGAGGTTGCCGGCCTGCTGGTGGTAGCGGCTGTCGAGGATCGGGAACAGGGCCAGCACCCGCTTGCGGGCGGCGGTGGACATCGCCCGGTTCTTGCGGACCAGCCAGGCGCCGAGGCGCAGGTTCTCCTCCACCGTCAGGGTGGGGAAGATCCCCCGCCCGCCGGGCATCAGGGAGAGACCGAGATGGGCGACGGTGTTGGGGGCCTTGTTGGTGATGTTCCGGCCGGCGAACTCCACCGAGCCGCCGCCCACCTTGGCCAGGCCGGTGATGCCCTTCAACAAGGTGGACTTGCCCGCCCCGTTGGTGCCGAGCAGGGCGACGATCTCCCCTTCGGCCACATCGAGATCGATGCCGAACAGGATCTGGACCGGGCCATAGGACACCTCGACGGCCTGGCAGCGGAGGGCCAGCGGGCGGGTGTGTTCGAACTCCGGCCCGAGGGCCGTCTCCAGCTCGCCGGTCGGCTCCCCGGCGAACTGCTGGCCGGTGGGGGCGCCGGTGAATTCGGGAACCGGGGCCGAGACGGACCCGGTCCCGACCGGAGCCGCAGGCCGAGCCGGGGCGCCGGTGCCGAACGGATCGGGAATCGCCCCCGGCTGGTCGACATCCGGCCCCACCCCGTATCGGACGGTCGATCCGTGGCCGTTGCCGGCGCTCGGTCCGTCGCCGGTGAGGGCGGCGGCCAGCAGCGAATCCTCCTTCGGGGCGTGGGCGTCGTGGCCGTCGGCGCCCGACCCCGGGTCGTCCCGCCGGTCGGCCACCAGGCTCGGGACCAGCAGGCCCCGGCGTTCGGCCACCACCCGGAGCACCCGGTCCCGCACGAACTGGATCCCGACCCCGAGGCCGCCGGGCAGCACCAGCAGGACCACCAGCAATCCGAATCCGGTGAACAGCAACTGGTATTGGGGGAGGGCGTCACTGGCGATCTCGATCAACGCCACCCCGAGGAGGGCGCCGCTGATCGAGGAGAGGCCGCCGATCACCGCCATCGAGAACACCACCAGGCTCAACGACGAGTCGAAGGTGTGGAAGCCCACCCCCCGCAGCGAGGTGGCATACAGCGCTCCGGCGATCCCGGCGATGGAGCCGGCCAGCATGAAGCCGACCAGCTTGACCCGGATCGACGGCACCGCCATCGCCGAGGCGGCGTTCTGGTTGTCCCGGTTGGCCAGCAGCACCCGCCCGGCCCGCGCCTTCCGCAGGCCCTTCACGAACACCACCGCCACCAACAGGATGGCCAGGCAGAAGAAGTAGTAGGTGCGCCCGTTGGCGAGGTCGAACCGCTTCCAGAGCACCGGCCGCAGGAAGCCCTGGGGGATGATGGAGGCGAAGTTGGTCGGGTTGAGGAAGAAGGAGTCGACCGCCACCGCCAGAGCCAGGGTGGTGGCGGCCAGGAACATCCCCCGGATCAGCAACGCCGGCAAGCCGACCAGCACGGCCAGCACCGCCCCGCCCACCGCTGCGCACAACAACGACACGAAGAAGTCGACGTTGGACTTCTCGATGAGGTCGCCGGCGATCACCCCACCGATGCCGGCGAAGGCGAACTGGCCGAGGCTGATGTTCCCCGACCAGCCGGACAGGCAGACCAGCGACACCGCCACGATCCCGAAGATGATGGCCACGGTGAACTCGAGGGTGGTGCCGGGGCCGGCCAGCAGCGGGGTGGCGATGAGGACGGCGGCGATGGCCGCCCCGATCAGCGCCCGGCCGGCGATGACCTCGGGGAGGCGCTTGAGGATGTCGGGAATCGGCTTCAGCACCCCGGTGGCCAGCCACGAGTCGCCGGCGTCGTTGGCCCGACCCGCCTTCTTCTTCTGCAGCAGCAGGGCGACCAGGATGACGGCCAGGAACACCACGTCGGTCACCGACTCCTGGCGGACGTTGAAGCCCACCACCGAGTTGATGATGCCGAGCCCGACCCCCGCCCCGAACGCCACCGGCAGGTTCTCCATCCGGGCGATGACCGCGGCGGCCAGCGCCGGCAGCAACAGGGTGGGCCCGGCGGCGGCCGACAGGGTCAGACCCTGGGACGGCGCGTTGACCATCACCGTGAGGGCGGCCAGGCCGCCGGCGATGATCCAGACCAGGGTGCCGAGCCGCTTGACCGGGATGCCGAGCAGCAGGGCCCGCTCCGAGTTGTCGGCCACCGACCGGACCGCCACCCCGTAGTCGGTGCGGAGCAGGAACCAGCCGAGCCCGAGGAGGACCACCGGCACCACACAGGCGATCAGCAGGTCGTCCCCGTTGAACAGCACCGGGTGGATGTTGACGTGGAACCGGGTGAGCGGGGTGGGGAGCCCGCCGACCAGGGGCGGTCCGTGGAACCAGCCCGGGACCAGCAGCTGGATGCCGCCGAGGGCCTGGGCCAGGCCGATGGTGGCGACCATGGCGATGAGCCGGGGGGCATTGAAGAACCGGCGCATCACCAGGTCGACCCCGGCCCCCAGCAGTGCGCCGATGACCAGTCCCGCCCCGAGGGCGATGAACCAGTTCCAGTGTTCGCCGAGGTCGAGCATCACCCCGATGGTCCCGGCCAGCCCACCCATGGCGCCGTAGGCGAAGTTGATGATCCGGGTCGACTTGTAGGTCAGCACCAGCCCGAGGGCGAGGAGTCCGTTGACCGCCCCCAGCTCCGCCCCCTGGAGCAACAGCCCGAGCGGGGCGGTGTGGGGGGCGAGAGCCGGCACCACGAAGATGACCAGCAGGGCGGCCAGCACCACCAGCAGGGTGCCCCGGACGCGGGGGGAGAGCCCGGTGAAGAACGACGGGATCTGGATGGTGGGGGCGCGCACGGTCCTAGCGATCCGATCCGGCGGCTACGAGCCCGAGCCGAAGCCGGCGGGCAGTGGCGGGTTGCCGGCGGGGACGCCGCCGAACTTGTAGCGCGGCCCCATGGCGACGTAGGCCCCCTGCTTGCCGTTGTAGGTGGAGGTCTTGTTGGGGTCCCAGTAGATCTCCTGGAAGTCGACCTGGGGCGAGTAGTGCCCGGCCGGCATCAGCCAGGTGCCGAACTCGGCGTTGGGGGCGCCGGCCACACTGCCCGGATAGGCGCGCTCCCCCTGCTCGAAGGTCTGGGGGGTGAGGTTGGGCCCGGCCATCTGGATGCCGATCACCATCTGGTACATCTGGGCGTAGATGAGGTCGACGATGTTGGCCGGCTCGTCAGAGCGGACCGACTTGTAGGCGGCATAGCCGAGGGTGGCGTTCTTCGGCAGGGTCGGTCCCTGGAAGCTGACCCCGAAGGCGTGGGACCACTCGGACTGGGTGAACAGCTGGCCGACGATGTCGTTGTCGGTGAGGGCGACGCCGGCCACGATCCACTCGGGGGTGAAGGCCTGCTCGTGGGCCCGGGAGGTGAGATAGACGGGCATCACCGGGTCGCAACCGCAGACCACGGTGGTGATGCCGTCGTTCTGGAGCTTGGCGTCGATGGTGGCGGCCTGGCTGGAGAGGGTGCCCAGGTTGAGCTGGTACTGGATGTCGTCGGTGACCGGGTGGCCGGCCGCCTGGAACTCCTGGACGGCGACGTTGGCGCTCGACTGGTACCAGGGGTTGTCGGGGGCGATGATGGCGATCTTCCGCGGCTGGTTCTTCAGCGAGCCCCCGGCGTAGGCCGCCGGCTTCCCGGCCAGCTGGGCCAGCCCGGCCTGGGCGGTGGCGGCCACCACGTCATTGCCCTCGGTGGCGATGCTCCACATGTAGGGGTCGTACTGGCCCATGAACGAGGCCGACAGGTAGGGCGATCCGAAGGAGAGCACCTTCTGCTGGGCCAGGGCCACGTCGTAGGGCTCGGTGGTGCCGTCGAGCTCGGCGAACGCCTTCATCTGCTGGCCGACGGTGATGGCGTCGGCCTGGGCCTGCTGCTGGCCCTGGCCGAGCAGCTCGGCGGTCTGGCTGCCCTGGCCGTTGAACGGCATGATGTTGATCTTCCGCCCGTAGAGCTGGAAGTTCTTGTTGAAGTAGTCGGCCAGCCCCTGGACGGTGCGGATGACGTCGGCCGGGCTGTCGAGGAACTGGGCCCCGCCGATCTGGGCCAGGGTCTGCTGGAACCCGGGGTCGCTGGTCTGCCGGTAGGAGACGTTGATCTGGGTGGGGGTCACGCCCATGGAGGTGGCCCCGCCGTTGCTGCCGGAGAAGGCGATGCAGGGGGGCGAGTAGGGGTCGCCGGTGACCTGGAGCGTCTTGCCCGGACACGGGCTGGCGGTGCCGCCGGCCACCTGGCCGGAGGAGCCACCGCTCGATGACCCGGCCGATCCCGCACTCCCCGCCGAGCCGGCGGTGCCGGTCCCGGCCGCGCCGGCCGCCCCGGTCTTCCCGGCGGCGCTGGTGCCGGTCCCGGTACCGGTTCCGGTTCCCACCTGCTTGGTCTTGGTCACCGTCTGCTGCTGGGGGGCGACGCTGGGCACGAACACCGCCATCAACGCGAACGCCACCAGCAGGGCGGCCAGCGGCCCGTAGCCCTTCAGGAGCCGGAGCTCCCCGGGCGAGGTGGGCAGCCGCAACTTGGAGGTGCCGTTGGATGCTGCGTCGGTCATAGCGTCTCTCCGATACTCATCAGGCGTCGGCGGCGTTGTCGGACGAAATCCCAGGCAAAGGCGGCCAGCAGCAGCCCGAGGGCGATGAGCGCGATCCAGACCGCCGCCCCGCCGCCGCTACAGGAGCCCCCCGAAGCACTGAGGCTGGCGCAGGCCGAGGTCTTGGTGGTGGGCCCGAGGGACTGGGCCCCCGACGGTCCCGAGGAGGACGGGGTGGAAGAGGAGGTGTCCGACAGGCCGGAGGAGCCCGAGGTCCCGGGGATGAAGGGGGTGCCGGCGTCGCCGGGGGTGAAGGTGCCGGTCGAGCCGCCGGTGTCGGAGGGGGCGGTATTGCCGGAGAGCCCGAAGGTCCCGAAGGCGTTGACCGGGGGGTCGGCGTTGATGTTGACGGTGGCCCCGCCGAGGTTGACGTCAAGGCCGCCACCGCCGGCCGGGACCCCGAGGGCGATGTCGCCGACCGGCAGCAGGTCGCCGCTGAGTTGGCAGTTGGCGGCGATGAGAGCGCTGTCGATGGCGGTCTTGAGGGGCTGGGCGGCGGTCAGCTGGCTGCCGATCACCGCCGCCCCGAGGGCGGAGTTGTCGATCCCGATCGACAGCGGGGAGATCTTGGCGGTGGCGCCGTTGCCGTCATGGCTGTTGGCGGTCAGGGTCGACGCCGGGAGGTTGATCCGGAACCCGGTGGGGGAGAGGGCGGTGTTGACGATGCCGATGGCGGTGGCCAGCTGGGCCGGGGTGGGGGTGGGAAGGGTCACCCCGGCGACCACCGCCGCCCCCATGGTGAAGGTGGCGGTCGAAGTGTTGGCCGCCCCCGACTGCTGGGAGGCCTCCCAGTGGAGGCCCTTCAGCACGACCAGGCCGCCGAGGAGGGAGAGCGACCCGATGTCGACCGAGGAGTCGACGCTCCGGGTCTGGTTGTTGACCACCCCGGCGGAGGCGGCGCTGTTGAGGCCGGACAGGTCGATGGCCCCGGCCACCGCGAAGTCACCGCCCTTGGTGGAGGACGACGCCGACGGGGTCCCGGTCACCGATGCCTGCTCGACGCCAGCCCCGGCTCCCGACCCGTTGAAGGCGCCGGCCACCGTGAGGGTCTTGCTGGGGGGTGCGGCGTTGTTCTCGAGGGACACCGGCTGGGGCAGCGAGGAGGCGGGGACGGCGGCCGGCATGTTGCAGCTGGCGGTGGTGAGGATGGTCCCGATCACCCCGAGGTTGAGGGTCTGGGAGAGGGCCTTGGCCAGCCCCTGCTCGTACTCGGCGTTGGAGGTGGACATGGTGATGGTGTAGCCGAGGCCGCCGGTGGAGGGGACCAGCGACAGCGCCGAGGCGGTGGCCGTCGAGGTGCCGGGGTAGAAGGTGCCGGTGTCGGCCGAGGCGCCACCCGGGGCGGTGGCGAACACCGTCACCGTGGTGGCGGCGAACAGCACCAGGGCGAGAAGGGTCCGTCGATAATTCCGGAGCCCCGACCTGCCTGATTTTCCCCCGATTTGCGACCCCCCGAGGCGCGATGAACGTGTCACCGAGGCTCTCCCCCTAACACTGGCAACGAAATCCCCCCAAACTGTAGCTACAGGTAGAACGCTGAACCCGGCGGTAACTTACGAAATGAATCCAGCCCTGGGAAGTTGCAACCGGTTCTAGTTAGCTCCTCACCGGCCGCTCGGGACCGGCTGGGGTCCCCGCAACAGGCGTCCGGGGAGCTCCCCCGTGCCTGCATCGTGCTCCCTGACCACCGTGCCCGACTTCACCGTGGCGATATACCCACGGGCCCGCTGAATCATGCGCTGCCCGGAGGCGGGGAGGTCGTAGACCAGCTCGGGGGCCTCCAGGGTGAGGCCTTCATGGTCGATCACGTTGAGGTCGGCGATATAGCCCGGGGCCAGCAGGCCCCGGTCGTTGAGGCCGTAGAGCTGGGCGGTGCGGCGGGTCTGGAGGTGGACCACCTGTTCGATGGGGAGCTTCTCCCCCCGATGGCGGTCCCGGGCCCAGTGGGTGAGCATGAAGGTGGGCAGGCTGGCATCGCAGAGCACCCCGCAGTGGGCGCCCCCGTCGCCCAGCCCGAGCACGGTGGCCGGGTGGATCAGCATCTCCCGGACCGCATCCAGGTTGCCGGCGGCGTAGTCGAGGATCGGGAGGTAGAGCAGCTCGTGGCCGTCCCGGCCCAGCATCAGGTCGTAGAGCACCTCCATCGCCGGCCGACCCTCCCGGGCCGCCACCGCCGCCACCGCCGATTCGGGGGCCGGCTCGTAGTCGGGCGGGTCGCCCAGCGGGAACAGCTTGTGCAGGCTGGCCAGCAGCAGGGCCACGAACCCACCGGGGGTGGGCTGCTCGGCCAGGATCGCCGCCCGGACCTCCGGGGTCCGGAGCCGGGCCACCCGCTCGGCCAGCGGCAAAGAGGCGATCTCGGCGTAGGCCCGGTGGTGGGAGAAGGGGTGGGTCTTCGACTCGAACCCGACCATCAGCGAGGTGGGCTTCCCCGCCACCTGGGGGACCAGCCAGGCCCCCTGGCGGTTGGCCGCCACCCCCCGGTCGACCCACTCCCGCCAGAGGTCGGGGGCGAAGTCGGGCTGGAGGACCTGGTAGGTGACCGGCACCCCGGCCCGCTTGGAGATCTCCGCCATCCAGGCGAACTCGCCGTCCAGGTCCATCATGTCGCTGGCCAGGGAGAACACCCGGTGTCCGGCCTTTCCCAGCGCCTCGCCGATGGCGATCAGCTCGTCGGCCGGGGCGTAGGTGCCGGCGGCCAGCTCCCCGTCCTTGGCCCGGTGGAGGATGGTGCGGGTGGTGGAGGCGCCGATCGCCCCGGCGTGGACCGCCTCCCGGACCAGGGACGCCATCTCGGCGATCTCCTCGGCGCTGGCCTCGTCGTTGCCCCGCCCCTCCCCGAGCACGAAGGCCCGCAGCGCCCCGTGGGGGACCAGGGCGGCGACGTTGAGGACCCGCTCGCCCCGCTCCACCTCGTCGAGGTACTCGGGGAACGACTCCCAGTTCCAGCTCATCCCCTCGGCCAGCGCGCTGCCGGGGATGTCCTCCACCCCTTCCATCAGCTGGATCAGCCACTCCCGGTCGGAGGCCCGGGCGGGGGCGAAACCCACCCCGCAGTTGCCGGTGACCACCGTGGTCACCCCGTGCCAGCCCGACGGCGACACCTCGGGGTCCCAGGTCACCTGGCCGTCGTAGTGGGTGTGGATGTCCACCCACCCGGGGGTGACCAGCAGGCCGTCGGCGTCGATCTCCCGCCGGCCCTTCTCCTCCACCGTGCCGACGGCCACCACCTGGTGGCCGTCGACGGCGACATCGCCGGTGAAGGTGGGACGGCCGCTGCCGTCGGCGATGGTGCCTCCCCGGATGACCAGATCGTGCATGAGGGCTCCTTCGGTTCGGGCTGGCTCAGGCGGCCAGGGTGCTCAACAGGGCTTCCCTCTCCACCCGGACAGGTGAGGAGGAGGATCCAAAACTCTGGGGGTCGTTGACCAGGGCGAGGACCCGGGAGACGAAGTCGGAGTCGGTGAACAGCTCATCCGGCCGGACCAGCATGTTGACCAGCCGCATCAGGCCCCGGGCCACCACCGGGTCGGGGACCGCCCCGAACATCACCTCGAGGACCAGGGCCCCGAACCGCCGGGCGAACTGGTCGGCGTCGGAGCTGGGGTCGGCGTTCTGGCGCTGGGCGTCCGACATCACCGAGGCGTAGAACCACGGCTCGACCTCCAACGCCGAGGCCGCCTCGTAGGCGGACGCCCGGGCCACCAGGTCGTCGGGGTGGGCGGCGAAGGCAGAGGCCAGCAGCGCCGCCTGGACCAGGGCGAGGGAGCAGCCCCGGCCGTAGAAGGGGTTGGTGCAGGTATGGGCGTCGCCCACCGCCTGGAAGCCGAGGACGGTGGGCAAGCCATCCGGACCGGTGAAGCTGCGCAGCCGGTTGACGAACCCGCCCATCGGCCGGACCTCCCCCAATCCGCTGAGCCCACCGCCCTCGAAGAAGCTGGCCGGTCCGGGGAGCTGCCGGCAGGCCCGGTCGAACCGGCCGGCATCCAGCAGCGCCCGGCGCAGCTCGGGGTCTTTCGCCGGAATGGCGAGGGTCAGTGACAGGGTGTCGCCGTCGCCGGGGATGGCCAGGTACTTGACGAAGCCGAGGTCGCCCCCGAGCCGCGGGTTCAGCTCGGTGCCGATCGGCGGCCGGTGGTACCAGCGGGTGAGGTAGATGAGCTCGGTGTCGGTCACCTGTTCGGGTACCTCCACCCCCAGCGGCGCCAGCCACTTGGGGACGTCGCCCCGCCGGCCGGTACAGGCCACCACCGAGCCGTAGACCACCGAGCCGTCGTCGAGGATCATCCCGGTCACCAGCGGAAGCCCGCCGTGCCCCTCCGCCGACAGCAGGCCCTCGACCCCCACTCCCGACCGCACCCGCACCCCCGGTGCGGCCAGGACCGCCCGGCGCAGCTCCCACTCGAAGGTGGTGCGGCGCATGATCATGATGGTGAGCTCGTCGTCGCTCGGGTCGCGGTCCTCCCAGGTGTCGAACGGGGAGACGGTCTCGATCCCCGAGGCGATGAGGCTCTGGTAGAGGTCGGGAAAGCTTTCCCGTAGCTCCTTGGTCATCCGGGCCAGAAACCCGTGGGTCTGATGGGCCTGGGGTGTTCCCCGGCGCTCGGTGAGGAAGGCCGCCTCCGGGTCGGCGATCTCCGGCAACGGGTCGCGCTCGATCAGGGTCACCCGGCGACCGGTGCGCGAAACGGCCAGGGCGGTGGCCATCCCGGCCACGCTCCCCCCGATCACCACCACGTCGTCCCGAGCTGAACCTCTCACCCCATCACCCACCCGCAGCTCCGATCCACTCTCTAACCCCCCTTGTTTGATAACGGGCGTTGCCAACTGTAGGGTATGTCAACGCCCGTTGCCAAATGAGGATGTGCATGACCCCGTCCGCCGCCACCGACACCGAACCCAACCAGCGCTCCTGGCGGGGGATGGCACCCGACGACCGGCGGGCTGAACGGCGCTCCATCCTCCTGGCCACCGCCTTCGAGCTGCTCGGGACCAACGGCTGGCGGGGGACCACCGTCCGCCGGGTCTGCGAGGCCAGCCGGCTCAACCCCCGCTACTTCTACGATAGCTTCGACGGGCTC
>DATARI010000169.1:0-1740 GCA_036264255.1 Acidimicrobiales bacterium
CACCGGTGGGGGACTGGGGGGCAACCTGCCCCGGGTGTTGCCCCCGGATCTGGGGGCGGTGGTTCGGCAGGGGAGCTGGCCGGTGCCGCGGATCTTCGACGAGGTGCAGCGGGCCGGCAATGTGACCGACGAGGAAATGGCTCGGGTCTTCAACCTCGGCCTCGGCATGGTCGTGGCGGTATCGCCCTCGGAGGTGCCGGCCGCGCTGGCGGCCCTGGCCGGATTCGGGATCGAGGCCGTCGTGGTCGGCGAGGTGGTCGCCGGGGACCACGCCGTCACCACGATCTGAGCGTCAAGGTCGGGCCCGGGGGGTACCGTTCGCCAAGGTGGCCCTTATCTTGATCGTGACCGACGAGCCGGACATCTTGCTGGAGCTCCGTCGTGATCTGGAGGCGCACGGGCATGAGAGTGTTCTCGCCGCGGATGCCGACACCGCCATGAAACGGCTGTCGGTCCTGCCGATCGAGGCGGTGGTGCTCGACGTCATGATGCCGGTTCGAGATGGATGGACCGTCCTGGAGGCCCTTGGCGACGGGCGTCACCGGGCACCCGTCATCGTGGTCTCCGGGCGGGCCGGCCCGCTTGACCTGGCCCGGGCCCGGCGCATGGGAGCGTTCGGGTCGTTGGCGTTTCCTGTTTCCGCGGAGCAGCTCAACCAGGCGGTGGCCCAGGCCCTGGTCTCCGGCTGAAGCTTGATTCTGGCGGCGTGGGCCCGGCTTATCTCGGCCGGTGGACGGTGCCGTCGAAGCGCCGGACCCCGGACACCGCGCCCGCCTCGGCCGCCATCCGTTGCTTGGCCATGGCCTCGGCCACCTGATCGGTGGTCAGTCCGAGCTCCTTGCCGGCCTCGATCACCCGGAGGGTGGTGTCGTAGATCCGCCGCACGTTGGCGTAGGCCGTCTCCTGGTCATATCCCACCAGTTCCTGGGCGATGTTGATCACGCCGCCCGAGTTGACCACGAAGTCGGGTGCGTAGACGATGGCGTGGTCGGCCAGCCGGGGCCCGTCCTCCGGGGTCGCCAGCTGGTTGTTGGCGGAACCGACGATCCCCCGGCAGTTGAGCTCGGGAATGGTGGTGGCGTTCAGCGTGGCCCCGAGGGCGCACGGCGAGAAGATGTCGCACTCGACGCGGTGCGCCTCCCCGACGGGTACCGCGGTGAGGCTGCCTCGGTGGGCTTCAAGAGCTTCAAGGGCTCCGTGGGCGGCGATCACCCGGGCCACGGCGTCGTCGTCAACATCCGCCACCGTGACGTGGACCCCTTCCGCGAGCAGGTAGACGACCAGGTGGGACCCGACCTTGCCGACGCCGCTCACCACGACCCGGCATCCGGCCAGCTCCTGGGTCGAATCGAGCGCCGTTCGGACCGCCTTCATGGCCCACCACAGCCCGTAGGCGGTCGCCTGGGACGGGTCGCCGGACCCGCCGTGGGCACTCGAGATCCCGGTCACGTTCGGTGTTTCGGAGTAGATGACGTCCATGTCGGACTGGGTCGTTCCCACGTCTTCGGCGGTGATGTAGCGGCCGCTCAGGGAGTCGATGAACCGCCCGTAGGCCCGGAGCAGCGCTTCGGACTTGTCGGACGCCGGATCGCCCAGGATGACGGCTTTGCCACCGCCGAGGTTCAGGCCGGCCACCGCCGACTTGTAGGTCATGCCCCGGGCCAGGCGGAGCACATCCTCCATGGCCTGGTCCTCGGACCGGTACGGGTAAAAACGAGTGCCGCCCAGCGCCGGTCCGAG
>DATARI010000167.1:0-12243 GCA_036264255.1 Acidimicrobiales bacterium
GGCGACGAGTTCATCGTCAACGGCCAGAAGGTGTGGACCTCGGGGGCCCAGGACAGCGACTGGGCAATCCTGATCGCCCGGACCAACCCGGACGCCCCCAAGCACAAGGGCATCACCTACTTCCTGGTGGACATGCGCACCCCGGGCATCGAGGTCCGACCGCTCCGGCAGATCACCGGGTTCGCCCATTTCAACGAGGTCTTCCTCACCGACGTAGCCATCCCCGCCGACAACGTGGTGGGCACCGTCGACAACGGGTGGGCGGTGACCCACACCACGCTGAGCAATGAGCGAACCCTCATCGGCGGGTCCGGACAGGGCCTCACCACCGACCAGGTACTGGATCTCGCCCGGCGGCACGGGGGGAGCGCCGACCCGTTGGTCCGCCAGCACATCGCCGCCTTCTACACCCGTGCCCAGCTGCTGCGATTCATGAACTACCGGGTGCAGACCGCCCTGTCCCACGGCCGCCAGCCCGGCCCCGAGGCGGCCACCACCAAGCTGATGGTGTCCCAGCACATGGGCCTGACCGGTGACCTGCTGATGGAGTTGGTCGGGACCAACGGGATGCTGGCCGACAGGAGCGCCATCGACAACGGGATCTGGGAGACCGCGTTCCTCAATCAGTGGATGTCGAGGCTCGGAGGCGGGACGGACAACATCCAGCGGAACTCCCTCGGTGAGCGGGTCCTCGGCCTGCCCCCCGAACCCCGTACCGACAAGGATGTGCCCTTCAGCGCGCTGGCCTGAGGCGCCCGGCCGGGCGTGGCTCTAGGGTCGGTTCGGCTGATCGGAGGCACCCACCATGACCGGACCCGCACAACTGTCAACTAGCCTGCCCACCTTCGCGGCGGAGGACCCCGGGGACTGGTCCCATCTGGTCGAGTTCGCCCGGGCGGCGGACCAGGCCGGCATTGATCGACTGGTGATGTCCGACCACATCGTGTTCGGCGAGCATCTCGACGCTTACAGCGATCCGGCCAACGGCGGGTCCCGGGGCGGCCGGCAGCCGACCGGGCCCGATGGGTCGTGGCTCGAGCCGCTCGCCACCATCGCCCACCTCACCGCGGTGGCGACCCGGGCTCGGTTCGCCACCAACATCCTGGTGGCGGCGTTGCGGAGACCGGTGGTGTTGGCGAAGTCGGCGGCCACCATCGACGTCCTGTCCGGCGGCCGATTCGACCTCGGGGTCGGGGTCGGCTGGCAGCGCGAGGAATACGAGGCAGCCGGACTCTCCTTCGAAGGCCGGGGCCGGCTGCTCAACCACAGCATCGAGGTGTGCCAGGCCCTCTGGCAGAACCGGACGGCCAGCTACGACCGCGACGAGTTGTCGTTCACCAACATCCACCAGATGCCGAAGCCGACCCAGCCCGGAGGGATACCGATCTGGGTGAGTGGCACCGTCAACCCCCGGTCGATGGACCGCTTGGCCCGTTACGGTTCGGGATGGATCCCCTGGGGGGACGACGCCGCCGACATCGAGGCCGGCATCAGCCGGATGCGGGCGGCGGTGGCCGAACGCGGACGGGATCCGGAGGGATTGGGCGTGGTCGGCACGCTCCGGGGGGTGAAAGACGACAACGGCGACCTGGATCTGGCCCAGACGATGGAGCCCGTCCCGAAACTCCACCAGGCCGGCGTCACCGATTTTCGGATCGCCCTCAAGCCGTCCCAGGGGGAGCAGGCGACGCTCGACCACCTCGGCGAGGTGGTGAACGCCTTCCGGTCAGCCACTGCCTGAAGACCTGACCGGCGTCGGACGCCAGCCGGCGATCCCGGCCCGACCGGGGGCCCAATTCCGGAACCGGATTTCGATTTGGGAAGGTGTATTCAATATTGAATTGTGGTTCGGCGGCCAGAACCGGGGCCATCGCCCCTGTTCATTTCCGCCGAGCCTGTGCCATACTCCATGGCTTGTGAGGGGTGATCCGAGAGTCCTGGAGTCGCGTCGTGGGTGAAGCGGGCGGCATCACCGACGAGGCGATCGAGCGACTGCGAGCGAGGATCGGCATCCCCGAACCGCACCCGGTCGCCCCCCACTACACCCGACCGGGGGTGGACGCCTTCCGTCACGTGGCCGAGTGCTACGGCGACGACAACCGGTTGTGGTGGGACGAGGATTATGCGGCCGCCTCGGTCTGGGGAGGGGTGATCGCCCCGCCGCCGCTGGTGGGCGGCGACTCCCTCATCGGGGTGGACGAAGTGGCCGAAGTCGCCCCGGAAGTCCGTGACCTGATGCGGGGCGACCCGCTCCGAGGGGTGCACGCGTTCTACGCCGCCAGCGCCCGCGAGTGGTGGGCCCCCCTCCGCCCCGGTCGGCGGGTGGCGCGTCGCAACGCATTGGTCGGAGTGCTGGACAAGCCGAGCCAGTTCGCCGAGCGGGCGGTGCACGAGTGGACCGGCCAGGTCTTCCAGGACGACCAGGGAGCCATCCTCTCGGGCCAGTACCGGTTGATGGTCCGCACCGAGCGGACCAAGGCGCGAGAGAAGAAGAAGAACGACAGGCTCGAGCTCCGCCCCTACTCCGACGAGGAGATCGACGCCATCGACGCCCAGTACGACAAGGAGGGGCCGCGGGGCACGACGCCCCGCTGGTGGGAAGAGGTGACCGAAGGAGACGAACTCGGGCCGATGGTGAAGGGCCCGCTCACAGTCACCGACATGATCTGCTGGCACGTGGGGATGGGCATGGGCCTCTATGGGGTCAAGCCCCTCCGGCTGGGAGCCCAAAACCGCAAGCGCATCCCCAGGTTCTTCCACCGCGACGACCTCAACGTCCCCGACGTGATGCAGCGGGTCCACTGGGATCCCGAGTTCGCCCAGCGGGCCGGGAATCCGACCACCTTCGACTACGGGAGGATGCGGGAGACCTGGCTCATCCATCTGTGCACCGACTGGATGGGGGATGACGCCTGGCTATGGAAGCTGGACTGCGAGTTCCGGAAGTTCAACTTCGTCGGCGATACCCAGTGGCTACAAGGCAGCGTGGTCAGGAAGTACCTGGCCGAGGGGGGCCGACCGGCGGTGGACATCGAGCTGTCGGCTCAGAA
Organism: Acidimicrobiales bacterium; assembly: GCA_036264255.1. Classification (GTDB taxonomy): domain Bacteria; phylum Actinomycetota; class Acidimicrobiia; order Acidimicrobiales; family RAAP-2; genus DASZIT01. The sequence continues at coordinate 3,051 of DATARI010000167.1, forward strand.
CCAACGGGGGGAGCTCACCACCCCCGGCCACGCCACCATCCTCCTCCCCAGTCGGGCCCATGGACCGGTGGTCCTCCCCGACCCTCCGGGCGGCGCCACCGACCTCGATGCCGCCCTCCGGGCCATCGCCTCCGGATTCGCCGACGGCACCGCGGCGCCCCTCCGATGACCGACCCTTCCTACCGCTCGGTAGAGGGTTTGTCGGTCGAGGTGCGGGACTCGGTCCTCCGGCTGCGGCTCGACCGCCCGGACCGGCGCAACGCCATCAACGACACCATGATGGCCGGGCTCATCGAGGCGGTGGACGAAGCCGGTCGGGACGAGGGTGTGCGGGTGATCCACATCGCCGGCAACGGCGACCACTTCTGCGGGGGAGCCGACATCGTCGCCCGCAACGCCGGCGACCCGCCAAGGCCCCGGGTCGGGGCCATCCAACGCCGCCTGCCGTCTCAGGCCCACCGTCTGCTTCCCCTCCTGTGCTCCGTGCAGGTCCCGGTCGTCTGCAGCGTCCGGGGCTGGGCGGCCGGCATCGGGATGCAGATCGCCACCGCCGCCGATTTCACCGTGGCCGCCGAGGACGCGATGTTCTGGGAGCCGTTCTCCTCCCGAGGGTTCACCCCCGACAGCGGGGCGACCTGGCTGTTGCCGCGAGCCGTCGGCGTGGCCCGGGCCCGGGAGCTGTTGCTGCTCGGCCGCAAACTGGGCGGGACCGAGGCGGCAGCCTGGGGTCTGGTCCACCGGGCGGTGCCCGCCGAGGAGGTGGACCGGGTGACCGAAGAGCTGGTGGCCCTCCTGGCCGTCGGGCCGACCGTTGCCCTCGGGCTCACCAAGTGGCTCCTCCAGGCCGGCGCCTCGCTGCCGCTGGAGGAGCATCTGCGCAACGAGGGTTTCGCCATGGAGCTCTCCTCCCGGAGCGAGGATTTCCGTGAGGGCCTGGGGGCGTTCAAGGACCGCCGGGATCCGGACTTCAAGGGAAGGTGATGGCCACCACCGACGAGCGGCTGTTCGTGACCGGTCTGGACGCCAGCGACTTGACGGCTCGAGCCCGCCAGTGGGTGGCCGACCACGTCCCCGAGGCGTGGCGCCGGGCAGCCGATGAGGGCGGGGCGTCCGCCATCCGCAAGGTCCGACCCCGGGCCGACTACGAAGCCTGGTATCCGGTGTTCGCCGCCTCCGGGTTGGTGGCACCCACCTGGCCGGTGGCGTACGGCGGGGCGGGGCTGACCCCGGCCGAGGCGCGGACGGTGGAGATCGAGTTGGCGCCCTACAACCTGGGGCGGCTCAACCCCCGGGGGCTGAGCCTGGCGGCGCCGGCCCTCTTCGCCTTCGGCACCGAGGAGCAGCGGTTGCGCTACCTCCCTCCCATCGTCAGGAACCAGGAGGTCTGGTGCCAGCTGTTCAGTGAGCCGGGGGCCGGTTCCGACCTCGCCTCGCTGGCCACCCGGGCGGAGCGGGACGGGGACGGATGGGTGATCACCGGACAGAAGGTCTGGAACACCTGGGCCCACCTGGCCGACTTCGGGGTGCTGCTGGCCCGGACCGACGCCGATGCCCCCAAGCGGCAGGGCATCACCTACTTCCTGATCGGCATGCATGAGCCGGGGGTCGAGGTCCGCCCGCTCCGGCACATCACCGGGGAGATCGACTTCAACGAGGTATTCCTCGACGGGGCCCGGGTTCCCGACACCCAGCGGGTGGGGGAGGTCAACGCCGGGTGGAAGGTGGGGAACGCCACTCTCTCCGGCGAGCGGCAGATGGTCTCGGGCTCCGGCTCCGGGGGCGTCGACCGGATCGGCGGAGGGGGAGCCGAGCGCCTGGTCCACCTGGCCAAGCGCCGGACCGGGGAGGGACGCCCCGGCGGCTGGAGCGATCCCCGGGTGCGCCAGCGGCTCATGCAAGTGCTCAGCGAGGAGCGGATCCGCAACTGGACCAACCAACGGATCCGGGCGGGCATCAAGGCCGGCCGCTCCCCGGGACCGGAGAGCTCGGTGGGCAAGGTCCACCAGGGCGATCTCAACCAACGGATGCAGCTTCTGGCTACCGACCTCCTGGGAGCCGACGCCATCGCCTGGTCGACCGGGGCCGCCGAGGATGGCGCCAGCGACGCCGGTGAGCGGTACGCCGCCTCGCTGCCCTACGAACTGAAGGGCATGCTCCGGAGCCGGGCCAACACCATCGAGGGCGGCACCACCGAGGTGAACAAGAACATCATCGCCGAGCGGGTGCTCGGCCTTCCCCGGGAGCCAGATCCCTGGCAGCAGTCGCCGTGGCGGGAGGTACCCCGGAACTAGCCGAGTTCGAGAGCGCTCCCGGTGCCGCCGGCGTGGCTCCGGCGTCGGAATCGCCAAACGTATATCATATGCCGATGACGCCAAGACGGTTGAAGCCGGCCCGGTCGCCCGGGGTGCCGGGGCCTGGAACGACCTCGTGACCACCGAGGCCGCCCCCCGGCCGGACGTCAGCGAGGAGCGGGTCGCCCGCATCCCCCCGATCGTGGATCTCGACGCCCACCTGGTGGAGCCCGAAGACCTGTGGACGAGCCGGCTCCCGGCCCAGTACCGGGACATCGGCCCCCATGTCGAGTACCTGCCGGCCGGCACCCCCATCCTCGAAGGTGGCGGCTACATCGAGGCCCCGGGGACCGAAGGCCCACCGGTGGCCTGGTGGTTCTACGAGGATCACCGGTATTCGGTGAAGCGGCTCATCGCCGCCGCCGGCTACCCGGCCGACGAGATCACCATGCAGGGCATCACTTTCGACCAGATGCGGCCAGGGTGTTGGAAGCCGAAGGACCGGCTGGCCGACATGGACATCAACGGCATCGAGGCCCAGTTGTGCTTCCCCAACTACCCACGCTTCTGCGGGCAGCTCTTCATGCGGGGGAAGGATAAGGACCTGGCTCTGCTGTGCGTCCAGGCCTACAACGACTGGATGGTGGAGGAGTGGGCCGGCGACAGCGGCGGCCGGCTGATCCCGCTGTGCCTGATCCCGTTGTGGGATCCGCAACTGGCCGCCGCCGAGGTCCGCCGCAACGCGGCCCGCGGGGTACGGGCGGTCTGCTTCAGCGAGCTGCCCACCTTCCTCGGACTCCCCAGCATCTACTCCGGGCACTGGGATCCCTTCTTTGCCGCCTGCGACGAGACCGGCACGGTGGTGGCGTGCCACATCGGGTCGGGCACCAAGACGCCGCAGACCAGCCCGGATGCTCCCGACGCGGTGGCGGGGACCATCATCTTCGGCAACAGCGTGGGCTCGATGAGCGATTTCCTCTACTCGGGGGTCTTCCTCCGTTTCCCCAACCTCAAACTCCTCTACGCCGAGGCCCAGATCGGCTGGATCCCTTACCTGCTGGAACGGATCGACGATGTGTGGGAGACCCACCGGGGCTGGAGCCACAGCCAGGAGTTCACCAAGGAGAAGCCGTCCGCCATGTACTGGGACCACGTCTTCTCCACCTTCTTCAAGGACTCGGTGGGGATCCAGATGCTCGACCGGGTGGGGGAGGACAACGTGATCTTCGAGAGCGACTATCCCCATCAGGACGGCACCTGGCCCTACACCCGCCAGGAGGCGGCCAGGCAGTTCGGCCACCTCGACCCGGTCGTCATCGAGAAACTCGCCCGGGGCAACGCCATCCGCTTGCTGGGTCTCGACCGGCCCTGATCGAGGCCGGAGTACCGACCCCGGTCGGTGAAGCCTCCGGGGGAGCCAGGCAGTGGACCCCGACATCCCCGTCGATGCGAACGCCCCGACTTGGTTGCGCCCCATAGTAAGTACTATGGTAGGAGGAGAGACAACACCAGGAGGGGGTGGGGGAATGGCCGGAGTATTCGCGGGTCTGCAGGTGCTCGACCTGTCGTGGGGCACCGCCGGGCCCATGACGACGATGTTCCTCGCCGACAACGGCGCCGAGGTCACCCGCATCGAACCCCCCGACGGCGATCCGTTCGGTGACCAGACGGGCTACCGGGTGTGGCATCGCGGCAAGAAGAGCGCTCGGATCGACTTGCGTTCCCCCGAGGGCCACCGGGCGTTCCTGGCGCTGGCGGGGACGGCTGACGTGGTCGTCGACAGTTTCTCTCCCGGCACCACCGCCGAGCTGGGCATCGACCACCAGAGTCTGAGCCGGCTCAACCCGGGGTTGATCACCTGTTCGATCACCGGCTACGGAGAGCACTCCGCTCACCGGGACCGGCCCGGCTACGACGGCCTGGTGGCGGCCCGGACCGGGCTCCTCTATGACCAGAAGGGGCGACGAGGTTCCGCCATGGAGTACATCGGGGGTCGCCCCGGTCCCCACCCCGAGTTCGACGGGCCCGAGGGGCTGGTCCGCGGTGCCGATCGCCCGGGACCGGTGTTCCCGAGGACCCCTTGGCCGAGCGTGGGGGCGACCTACTTCGCCACCCTCGGCATCGCCGCCGCCCTCCGGGCCAGGGAGGTAACCGGGGAGGGGCAGCGGGTCACCACGTCGCTGCTCCAGGGAGCGTTGGCGGCGGCTTCCCTCAACTGGCAGCGGGTGGAGAAGCCCGACGCCCCCCTCTACTGGATGTGGCCGATCGACTCCCGGTCGATCGAGGGGATCTACCAGTGCGCCGACGGGCGCTGGGTGCACCATTGGACCGTCCGGCCCCGTTGGGTGCTGGCGTCCGCCGAGCATGACGAGTTGGGCTCGGTCGAGCTCGACGCCGCCTACCGCGACGACCCGGACCGCATCTCGATGGAGGCCGACGGCCTCCTCACCGGGATCTTCCTCCACCCGCTGCTCACCGAGGCATTCAAGAAGTTCCCGTCGGCCGAGTGGGTGAAGGCCGGGGAGGCGGCCGGCATGGGAGTCGCCATCGTGCGCGCCCCGGGAGAGGCGCTGGCCGATGCGTCGTTCCTGGCCGACGGTTGCGTGGTGGAGGTCGACGACCCCGAGGTGGGGCGGATCCGCCACGCCGGCCCGCTGCTGGAGTTCTCCGCCACTCCCGGCGCGGTGTCCGGGCCCGCCCCCCGTTCGGGGGAGCACACCGCCGAGGTGCTGGCCGCCGCGAAGGAGGCCGAGTCGACGCCGGCGGCGATCTCCCGCCTTCATCCCGAAGCCACGTTGGGCCATCCGCTCCAGGGCATTCGGGTCCTCGACCTCGGGCTCGGGGTGGCGGGCCCCTACACCGGCAGGGTGATGGCCGACCTCGGCGCCGACGTCATCAAGGTCAACGCCCTCCACGACACCTACTGGGCCGGTACCCACATGGGACTCGGCACCAACCGGGGCAAGCGGAGCATTGCGCTGAACCTGAAGCACAAGGGGGGTCGCGAGGCCCTGGAGAAGCTCATCGAGACCGCCGACGTGGTGGCCACCAACTGGCGCCCCGGGGCCGCCGCTCGACTCGGCATCGACTACGAGACGCTCCGCCACCGCTATCCCGGCCTCATCTACTGCAACACCCGGGGCTACGAGAAGGGCCCCCGATCAGAACTGCCGGGGACCGACCAGACCGCCGCCGCCCTTTCCGGGACCGAGTGGGAGGACGGTGCCAGCGACGCCGGCAACCCGCCGCTCTGGAGCCGGTCGAACATGGGGGACACCGGCAACGCCCTCCTGGCCGCCATCGCCATCGTCGGAGCCCTCTACCACCGCCAAAAGACCGGCGAAGGGCAAGAGGTGAGCACCTCGATCGTCAACGCCGGGTTGCTCCACACCTCCTACGCCTGGATCCACGCCGACGGGACGCCGGCGGAGTGGGGGCACGTCGACGGTGGCCAGTTCGGCCTGTCGCCCTATTACCGGCTCTACCAGGGCTCCGACCAGGGCTGGCTCTTCCTGGCGGCGGTGACTCCGGCGGAACGGGCCAAACTGATGACGGTGGTCAGCGACCTCCAGGCAGTGGCCGGTGACCCGGAGAAGGAGGCGGCGTTGCTCACGTCCGAATTTGGCAGTCGACCCGCCGCCGAGGGGTTCGCCCGACTCGACGGGGCGGGGGTGCCGGTCGAGGTCGTCGATGAAGACTTCTGTCGCACCATCTTTGACGACCCGGAGGCGAAGGCGTCGCAGTTGATCACCGAGACCTGGTCGGGGAGTGTCGGGCGGTTCGAAGACCCCGGCCTGCTGGTCAACGTGTGGCCCGCCACCGGGGTGATCCAGCGGGGGCCGTCGATGTGCGGCGAGCACACCCGGGAGATCCTCCTGGAATGCGGGTACTCCAACCAGGAGGTCGACGACCTGGCCGCCGACAAGGGGATCCTCGATGCCCGACCGGAGTCATCGTGACCGACGCCCCGGCCGTGGCCCGACCGTCGCCGATCGTGACCGACGACAACCAGGCCTTCTGGGAGGCGGCCCGCCAAGGCCGGCTGGTGACCCAACGCTGCCATCAGTGCGGGCGGCTCCAGCATCCCCCCCGCCCGATGTGCCCGACCTGCCACTCGCTGGAGCAGGACATCATCGACCTGGCCGGCACCGGGGTGGTCTACAGCTACTCGATCCTCCACCACCCGCAACATCCGTCGTTCGAGTACCCGGTGATCGCGGCTCTGGTCGACCTTGATGAGGGCGTCCGCATCCTCTCGAATCTGGTCGACATCCCCGCCGGCGAGGTCCGGATCGGGATGCCGGTCCAGGTGCGGTTCGAACCGACCCGCGACGACATGGCGGTACCGGTGTTCGGGCCTCGGGACGCCGACCGATGAGCCATCCCCTCGCCGGTTCCACCGCCATCGTGGGCATCGGTCAGACCGAATTCTCCAAGGCGGCCGGCCGCAGCGAGACCCAGCTGGCCAGCGAGGCGATCGTCGCCGCCCTGGCTGACGCCGGGTTGTCGACCAGTGACGTCGACGGGCTGGTGAGCTACACCATCGATCCGGTGGAGGAGACCGAACTGGCCCGGGCCCTTGGCCTCGAGGAGATCGGGTTCTCCAGCCGGGTGCCCTACGGCGGCGGCGGTTCCCAGGGTGTCCTCCTCCACGCCGCCGCCGCGGTCGCCTCCGGCGCCGCCAGCGTGGTGGTGGCCTACCGGGCGATCAAGGCACGGTCCGGTCCCCGGTTCGGCCGGGCCGAGGTGGGCGGGCGCCCGACCTCATCGCATTCCGGCACCACCGCCATGCAGTGGTGCTCACCCTTCGGGGTCCTGACCCCGGCTTCGTGGATGTCGCTCAATGCCACTCGCTACATGCACGTCTACGGCGTGGAGAACGCCGACTTCGGCCGGGCGGTGGTGCAATTTCGGGCCTACGCCGCCAACAATCCCAACGCCCACTTCTACAAGAAGCCGATCACCCTGGAGGACCATCAGGCCTCACGGTGGGTGGCAGAACCGGCCATCCGGCTGTTCGACTGCTGCCAGGAGACGGACGGTTCGGTGGCGGTGGTCATCACCCGCGCCGACCGGGCCCGGGACTCGAACCGGCCGGTGGTCATCGCCGCCGCCGCCGGCGCCGGACTCTTCGAGGAGGAGATCGCCAGCAACCACTACCGGCCCAACCTCGAGGTGATGGACGGATCGGTGGCTCTGGCCCGGCGGCTGTTCGACGGCTTCGGCTTCGACCGCGGCGACATCGACGTCGCCATGATCTACGACGCCTTCTCGCCGATCCTGCTGATGCAGCTGGAGGGACTCGGGTTCTGCGGCTTCGGCGAAGCCAAGGACTTCATCGCCGACGGCCACCTCGGCCTGGATGGCAGCCTGCCCTGCAACACCAACGGGGGCCTGATCGGCGAGGGGTACATCCACGGTCTGAACCTCACCCTCGAAGCGGTCCGCCAGTTGCGGGGCGACTCGGTGAACCAGGTGGAGAGCCCGACGACCGCCCTGGTGTCGGCCAGCCGGACCGGCGTCATCCTCCAACGGCCTCGGTAGCCCGATGACCGGTGGGGTCGGCAAGGTCACCGTGGCGGTGGACGTCACCGGACACGCCCCGAAGGGTTGCCGCCGGGTGACGGCAGACCTGTTCATCCCGACCGTCGTCGACCCGGCGGGTGCCCTCTGGTGTTGTGTACCGGGGGGCGGCATGAGTCGGGCCTACTTCGATCTGGATGTGCCCCCGACGGCCGGCGAATTCAGCATGGCGAGGTACGCGGCGGCTGGCGGCCAGGTCGTCCTCACCATCGACCCTCCCGGTGTCGGAGGCAGTGACAGCCCGGATGACGGCTATGCCCTGACCCCCCGGGCCTTAGCCGACACCCTCGATTTCGTGGTGGGCGACCTCCGTCGACGATTGGCGGAAGGGGAACTCGAGGGGATCCCGCCGACGTCCGGTGGGTTGACGGTCGGGGTGGGGCACTCCGCCGGCGCACTGCTGGTGGCGTGCCAGCAGGGGCGCCACCGGTCCTACGACGCGGTGGCCCTCCTGGGGTTCTCCGGCAGCGGGCTCCGCCCCGTTCTCACCGAAGAGGAAGCGGCGTTCATCGACCGGCCGGAAGCGCTGGTGGCGGCGCTGCCGGACCTGGTGCGGGCCCGATTCGGCGATCCCCTGCCGCGGTGGCCGAACGCCCGATCGGGAACCGCCATGGCCGGGGACGTTGACGAGCAGGTCAGCGCCGCCTCCGACCGGGCCAGCAGCCGGCTCCTGGCGATGGTCGGCATGACCGCGTTGATTCCCGGCTCGACCCAACCCGAGCTGGACCGCATCGACGTCCCGACCCTGGTGGCGGCCGGGGACCACGACATCGTCGGCGACCTGGCGGCATTGGTCGGCCAGCTCCCCGCCTGTCACGACCTCACCCTGTTCACATTGGTGGGCAGCGGCCACAACCACAATGTGGCCGGCTCCCGGATCGTCCTCTGGGATCGACTGCTCCGATGGGTCGGTGGACTCCGATCCAGAGAACCGGGCAGGACCGGATGGGAGGGTTCGTCGAAGGTCCCGTTCGAGGCGATGTCTGGCCGTGCAATTTAAAAATCAGACGAGTTCGGGCGATCCCAGGTCCCTGACGGCCGCGCAGGATCGGCGTGCCATGGCGACGAACATGGCGTCTGATCGCGGGGTGCGCTGGCTCCCGGAGTAGATGCACCCGATAACGGTCATCATCGGCCCCTGCAGCTGTCCGATGCGATAGTCGCACCAACATTCGTCGAAGGTGTATGTGCGGACGCCATTCTCCAAGAGGGCCGAATGGTAGGCACGGACCAAAGCCACCTCATGGGCTACCCGGTCCTCGCTTCGGAGACTCGTGCCGAGGAAGTAGGCAACGTCCCGTAGAGGTGGGCCGATAGCC
>DATARI010000210.1:0-3396 GCA_036264255.1 Acidimicrobiales bacterium
GGCGATGATCAGCAGGAGGGAGACCGGGACGGCCAAAGCCACCGCCTGGAGCAGGGCGCCGGTGCGCCGGCGGCGATGACGCCCGGCGATGTAGCCCCCGATGAAGAAGGCCGCCACGGTGATGACCGCCGGCACCAGCCACAGGTGCCCGGGCTGGTCGATCATGGGCTGGCCGCGCCACAACTCCTCCCACAACAGGACGGGCACGCTGACCACCAGGGTGAACAGGAAGGCGTCACTGAGCGCCCGGTAATGGAGCAACTGCCCGGCCCCGGGGGCCGAACTCTCCCGGTCCCAGCCGATGTCGCCGCCGGGGACCGCCACCGGGGCGCCGGGCAACCGGCCCGGGCTGGTGGCCTCTCGATCGGAGCCGGAGGAGCTGGTGGTCGACTGCGGGACTCCGACGCCGGAGTCCACCCGATCAGGCAGCGTGTTGCTGGCTCGCTCGCCGTCGGGTGAAGACGACCAGGAGGGTCCCGGCAGCCAACAGGAACAGGGCCCCGACGATGAGGGCCAACAGGTCGGCTCCGGTGAAGGCGAGGGTTCCGGACGATCCGCTCGAGCCCGAGCCGAGGGCTGCCGTCGAAGCGTTGGGGGTGATCACGTACTCGGTGCCCCCGGGCCCGCCCGAGGTGTTCACCAGGTTGACGGTATTGGAACCGAAGATCGAAGGCTCCGGGGTCGAACCGTTCACGCTCAAGTGTGGATCGGTGACGGCGTTGGTCAGCGTCACGGTGCCCGAGCCGTCCGAGTTAGCGGTCACCCCGGTGGCCACTCCCGCCACCGTCAACGAGAACGTGGAACTCACTGCACAGCCGCTGAGAACCGCCGACTTGGTGGTGCCGACCGGGATGATCACGGTGACCGTGCACGGAGCACTTGTCGTGCCACCGGGGGAGGTGCTGCCACCGGGGGAGGTGCCGCCGCCCGGCGTGGTGCCCGTGGTGGTGGTCGTTGTCGGGGCCGCGGTGGTGGTCGTCACGGTGGTGGTTCCCGGGTAGCCGGAGGCGGCCCCGGCGGTGGCCGACAGGGCAATGAGGCCCAGGCCGCTGGCGAGGGCACCTGCCATGCCGATCACCGCAATCTTTCGGAGTATCACGCCATTTCTCCCTGTAATTCTGGCCGAGGCTTGTGGCACTCAGTGTGCTAATAGAACTCTGAACTACACCATTGTTCTGTAGGAACGACCCAGGCGTCAGAATATCACGGTCCAATTCGAAAAATCCGGTTGGATTCCCTGTTCAGTGCCCTCAGCGGGGCGTCAGGGACCAGGTATGGCCGAGCGTCTTGATCAAACTGGCCGCCAGGTAGGAGGGGCCGGCCACATTCCAGTTGGGTCCGCCCACCACCTGGACCGAAACCGCCGCCGGATAGAGGCTGGGCTGGGGCACCACCTGCAGGTAGAGCTGCCCGTGCCTGACCGCGTTCGGGATCACGGTGGTGAAGTCGACGGTCTGGCTCTGCTGGGCCAGCACCGAGGTGGCGGTCCGGTTGAGGACCAGGCCCGACTCCGCCACCCCGGCGTTGGTCTGCGAGCCCAACGGGGACCAGAGGTAGACCCGGGTCACGTACTGACCGGGGGTGAACGAGTTGATGTTGTCCGGTCCGAGCTGGGCCGAGGCCGGCTGGCCGGCCGGCGCGTGGTTGGCGATGGTGGCGTAGGTGTCGACCACCGCGTTGTTGTGGCCGTCGATGGTCACCACCATCCGGATGCTGGTGGTCACGTAGTAGTCGAGCTTGGCGGCGGTGGCGCTCTGCACCGAGAGGTGGAAGGTGCGATCGGGGTGGGTGGTGTCGATGGCGCCGGAGCCGCCGGTCTTGACGATGGTCGCCTCGAAGGCGGGATTCTCGTCCCAGGCCAACAAGTGGCGCCCGGACACGTCGTTCGCCAGGGCGACGGCGAAGGCGGCCAGGTCGACGTGCTCGGTCTTCATCTTGTCGATGACCGCCCGGGCCACCGCCGAGATGTCGTCGTGGCGCTGGGTCTGGTCCCCGGCCGGGAACTGGGCATAGAGCTGGTGGAGGAGGACGTCGGCGGCGTTGTCAGCGCTGACCGGCATGGTGATGCCGGGAACGACGACCGGACCGGACAGCTGGAGCAGGCTGACCAGGGCGGGCACGTCGATGCCGATGACCCCGTTGACGTGGATGCCGGTCACCTCCTGGTACATGGCCTGCATGATCTGGCCGCTCAGCGGGTAGTCGGCGGAGGCGTTGACCGACTGCCACAGTTGGGTGGGATCGAGGGAGCCGAAGATGGCCTGGGTGCCTGGCGGGAGGGGCACGTTCACCGGTTGGGGCAGCGGGGTGTCCAGCGAGGCGGTGTCGTCGAGGGAGAAGCTGCCGTTGGCGGAGTGCATCAGGGCGTTGGAGAGGACCTCCCCCTGGTCGCGCATCTCCGCGTTGTTCTCCCCGGCGATGAGGTACAGGCGGGGACCGTCCGCCCCGACCAGGGGCAGGGCGTAGGAGAGCACGCTGCTGCCGGTGCCCAACAGCGCGGTGAGTCTGGCGTCCTCGGCGTCGAACGACGCCCGGGCGGAGCCGAGCGGTCCCCACAGGCCACCGCTCGGTCGGTTGAAGCTGGCCAGTTGGGCGTGGGCGGACGCCACCGACGACTGCAGGCTCTGGAGTTGGGGGATGGAGATGGTCAACCCCTGGGTGCCGGCGGCCAGCGTGTTCACCTGTTGGAGGAGGCCGCTGGAAAGGGTGGCGACCTGCCCCACGTCCTCGACCAGTTGGAGGAGGCCCTGGATCTGGCCGTGGAGTCCGGGGATGGCCCCGAACGCACTGAGGGAGAACGAGTTGTTCAGGATGCTGGCGGCGGTGTCGGCGTCTGATTGGACGGCGATGATGTCCACCTCGGCCTGGGCCCGTCCGGCCGGTGAAGTGAGCTCCTGGCGGTTGTCGACGGCGGCGGAGATGGTGGCCCGGGCCGCATCCATGGAGTGCTGGGCTCGCACGATGTCCCGGATGGCCAGGGCGCCGAAGACGACGACCACCAGCACCGCCAGCACGAACAGTCCGGTGCCGGCCACCTTCCAGGCTCGCCAGTCGATCCCTTCGACCGGGGCCCCGTGGTGATGGGTCTTATGGTCGTGGTGCTGTTTCCAGTGGGAGTACCCGTACCGGAACCGGTGGGCGAAGCGCTGGTGTCGATGCCGGTACGGGGTCATCGGCGGCTCAGCACGCTCGGGCCCGATTCCGGGCTCGCGGGGTCCGACCGGGGGGTGCCGACTCTGCGGGGTGGGCGGAACTCGAGCGGAGGGGAGTCATGGATGGAAAGGGGCTGGGCGCCGTGCCCGGTGAGCCCACCGGGGGGCGGCGCAGCCACTAGGGTAACCCGGCATGGATGACCGGCAGGGAGCCAAGCAACTCTACTTACGGGACTACGCCCAG
>DATARI010000241.1:0-26575 GCA_036264255.1 Acidimicrobiales bacterium
GCACCTTCACGGGGTGAGGGCCGATCGGTGGCTCAGCGGTCGGGTTGGTGGCGACCGATCAACGGCAGCACGAACCAGAGGGTCACGAATACCACCAGGGTAAGGGTGGCGATCAGGGGAACGGCCATGCCTCGTTCCACATAACTGACGGCGAGCAGGACAGAACCGGTGACGGCGAGACCGACGGTGGCCAGCCCGGCGATGGCCATGTCGTTGGCGACCCGGTTCAACTGCAGCTTCCGATGGCGGCGGAAGATCATCCGGTGATAGGCGACCGGTCCGGACAACAAGGCGGTGGCCAGCGCGGCCAGCAGCAGATCGACCACGTAGAGATCGCGCTGGAATCCGCTCAGCCGGTCGAAATGAACGGCGAAGAAGGGAAGGGACAACAAGAAACCGAACAGCACCTGCACCCCGAGGGCCCCGACCCGGAGCTCCTGTACCAGCTCGACCAGGTTCCGGTCGTCACGCTCCTGTTCGGTCTCGTGCCGACCCGGGTCGTCCGGCGACTCCACGTCACCGTCGGAGACCCGGTCGAGGCTCCGTAGCCTGCCTTCTCGGTGTTGCGGCATCTTGCGACTCCACGCGGTCACCAGCGATCGGCCCGGTGGCCAACCCCTGGTCTCGACGGATGGCTGTGTACCCCGCCGGGGGGACGACGAAACTCGGCGCCTCCCTGCCCATGGTCATCCTCGACGGCTTCACCGATCTTGAAGTTGATGGCGGGGTTCTCGAGATTGGCGGGTCCTCCCGGTGGGTAAGTCAGTGGCGCCGGTGCCTAGAGGAGAAGAACCACGACCCAAGTAGCCGACACCAACGTCCTCGCCGACCTCGACGAGCGAACGCCGACGTCGTTCTATTGGAAGCTGACCCTCCTGGCCACCCTGGGTGGCTTCCTGTTCGGCTTCGACACCTCCAATATCGGCTCGGCGCTGAACTTCGTCCCCTACCATCTCTCCGGCTTCTGGCAGGGCTACCTGGTGGCGGGGGCATCGCTGGGCGCCGCCGTCGGCGCCCTTTCTGCCGGGGTCTTGACCGACCGCTACGGCCGCAAGGTACTCCTCATCGTCGATGCCGCCATCTATGCCGGCGGCGCCCTCCTCTCGGCGGTGACCCCCGATGCGGCGGTCCTGCTCATCGCCCGGACCCTGATCGGCTTGGCCATCGGGGCCGACACCGCCATCGCCACCGCCTACATCGCCGAGTACGCCCCGAAGGGGCGGCGGGGCTCGCTCTCGATGCTCCAGCAGTGGATGATCACGGTCGGGATCCTGTCCGCCTACGTGGTCGCCCTCATCATCTTGAAGGTGGCGCCGGCCAGTGCGGGAACGGTCGGCTGGCGCCTCATCCTCGGCCTGGGGGCGGTTCCGGCCCTGGTCGGGCTGGTCCTGCGGACCACCATGCCGGAATCACCCCGATGGCTGATGCGCCAGGGCCGCTACGACAAGGCCCGGGAAGCGCTGGCGACATTCGGGGTCAAGGTGTCGACCGAGGCAATCGAGAGCACTGCCCGCCAACTCCACAGTGAGGACGTGAAGCAGAAGCAGCGGCGTCGGGGTGCCTGGACCCCCGGGGCCAAGCGGGCCCTCATGGTCGTCTGCACCTTCTTCTTCTTTCAACAGGTCACCGGCATCAACGTCCCGCTCTACTACGGGCCCCACCTGCTCGGCCCCATCTTCCAGGGAGGCAACTCCTCCACGGTGGCGTCGACGACCGCCGGGGTGGAGGTGACGTCGATCATGACCGCGGTCAATGTGGCCGCCACCTATTTCGCCTTCCGGTTCATCGACCGGGTGGGTCGCCGCAAGCTCGCCATCGGCGGATTCCTCGGCATGGCGGTCTTCGCGCTGGTGGCGGCGGCCGGACTCGGCTTCTTGTCGGGGACGGCCCGATTGGCGCTGGTCATGGTCGGCCTCGACTTCTTCATCGCCTCGTTCGCGGTGGGAGTGGGGGGCACCGGCTGGCTCCTCCAGGGGGAGGTCTTCCCGACCTCGGTGCGGGGCACCGCGGCGTCCACCGGGGCCACGGTGGACTGGTTGGCGAACTTCGCCCTCATCGAGGTCTTCCCGGTCTGGAACTCCTCGATCGGACTCGACTGGGTGCTGGTCTGTTTTGCCGCTCTCTGCGTGATGGCCATCATCTTTGTATTCCGCTATCTGCCGGAGACCAAGGGACTCTCGGTGGAGGAGGTGGTCGCCACGTTCGAAAAGGAAGCGGCCAACGTCCGACGATGAGCCGGGGCTCGGCGGACGTCCGGTTGAGAGTCCCCGTAAATGGGTACGGAAAGGTCAGGTTCTCGAACTCCGCGAGGCCCGAACCCGAACAAGGAGAATGCTGCATGTTTCCCGCCGTACTGGCTCCGCTGGACGATGACCGCCGATCCCTGGAATCGGTACTCCATCTCCTGGAGGAAACCTCCGAGCCCGAGGTACGCGCCGATCTGGCCGGGGAATTGATCCATTTCTGTGCCCGGTATGAAGATGCCTTGGAACGGGGCCTCTATTCGACTCTCCGCAACCGCCCGGGACACAGCGCCCAGGTCACTGAAACCGAACGTCGCCAGCGCCGGCTCCGCGACGCTATGCAAGACGTTCGCAAACGGACCCTGCATGTGAAGCCGATCAACGCCCACGCCGACGATCCCGAAGGCTTCGAGAGGTCTCTGGAGGCGTTGATCGCCGCCGCCCGGGCTCAGCTCGACTACGAGGATCAAGAGTTGCTACCGCTGGTTGACGAGCTCGGCGCCGATGACCGGGATCATCTGCTGCGGAACCTGGAGCACGCGGTGGCCCACGCCAGCAGCCACCCGGACCCGCCGCACAATCCGGTCGGCCGGGCGGCGGTCAATCTGAAGGAGAAGCTCGATCGGGCGGTGGACGACACCTCCACCATCTCGCATCCGGGTACCGAGCGGCTCCACCCCGAGGGTGGCCGGGGCGTCGGGGACAACTAGGCCCGGATCAAAAAGTCCGGCACCCCACCCGGTTCAGACCGCGCAGCTTCCGTCGCTACAGGCGTCTCCGGAGTCGCTGACGTCGGTGCTCTCGGTCGGGCCACTCACGATGGTCAGCGGGTGGGCCTGGGTCCAGCCCTGCTCGAGGGCGGAGAGCAGCACGTCGGGGGTCTGGGCCCCGGGCACCCCGATGGCCCGGTCGATCACGAAGAACGGCACCGCACTGATCCCGAGCTCGCCGGCCAGCTTCTCATCGGCGCGGACCTCGTCGGCAAAGGCGCCGTCGTCCAGAGCCGTGGCGACCTCGTCGGCGTCCAGCCCGATCTCCTTGCCTACCTGCTCGAGGGCGTCCCGCTCGCCGATGGCGGCCCCGTGGGTGAAGTAGGCGGCCATGAGGGCCTCCTTGGCCACGTCACCGAGGCCATGGGTGGCGGCCAGGTGGATGAGGCGGTGGGCGTCGAAAGTGTTCCCCGATTTGGCGACGTCCCACTGGAAGTCGAGTCCGACCTCGGTGGCCACCCCGCTCACCCGTTCGGTGGCGGCGCGGGCCTGCTCCTCGGTCATCCCGTACTTCTTGGCCAGCTGCTGATGGGTCGAGAGTTGACGCCGAGCCGGAGCACTCGGATCGAGCTCGAAACTCCGCCACTCCACCGAAACCTCGTCCTTATGGGGGAACGAGGCCAGCGCCGCTTCGAATTGCCGCTTTCCGATGTAACACCAGGGGCACACCACGTCGGACCAGATCTCAACCAACATTCGCCACTTCCTCGTTCCTCGGGCGCGCACTCCCGCGCTCTGTCTGGTGAAACGTTGGGATGGAGAGCAGTATTCCAGGCCTGGGCCGGAGGACACCCGCCGTGCAAGGATGGTCAGACTGCCACCCGGAGTCAAGGAGTGCGACATGCGTGATGACCCCGCCGGACAACCAGGTCAACCCGTCGATGACGCCATCGACGAGGCGGAGGTGGAATCGTTTCCGGCCAGCGACCCGCAATCCTCCTGGGCGGGGCCCGATCAGGGTGTCCGGGCCTCGGAGGCTCCCCACTCGGAGCCCGCCGCCGACGGCGCTCGGGAGGGCGGGACGGCGGGATGAAAGGGAATCGATGAAGGGCAACGTCCTCACGGTGGAGCGGACCATCGGCGTCGCTCCGGCGGTGGTGTTCAACGTGCTGGCCGACGCCGGACAACACGCCTTGTTCGACGGATCGGGCATGCTCCAGGGCGCGCCGGAGGGGCAGAGCCAGCGGCTGACCCTGGGCACGACGTTCGGGATGAACATGAAACTCGGCGTCCGCTATGCCACCGTGAACAAGGTCGTCGCCTTCGAGGAGGACCGGAAGGTGGCCTGGAAGACCGGCCCGGAGGGCACCTGGGGGAAACTGGTGGGCGGCCGGATCTGGGTCTACGAGCTCGAGCCGGTGGAGGGCGGGACCCGGGTGCGGGAGAGTTGGGACATCACCACCGACCACCAGCGGGCACTGTTGAAGCTGGGCAGCATCTATTGGAACAAGACCCGTCGGGACATGGAACGGACGCTGGCCCGGCTCGACCAGCTGCTGACCAGCGACCCGGCGCCGATCGGCGAGGGGTAGGGACGAGGGGTCTGCGCCCCGGGCGGGGGAACCCCTCCGGCGGTGGGGCTATCGTGCCCAGCCATGGTTCTCGAACACGCCGTCATCCACATCAAACTGGGAGTCAGCCGGGAGTTCGAGGAGGCGGTGGCGGAAGGTAAGTCGGTGGTGGCCGAGTCCGAGGGGTTCATCTCTCTGAGCCTCAGCCGCTGCATCGAAAGCCCCGACTCCTACCTCCTGATGATCCAGTGGAGAAGCCTGGAGGACCACACCGTCGGGTTCCGGGAGTCCGAACGGTTCACCCGGTGGCGGGAGATCGTCGGGCCCTATTTCGAGTCGTCCCCTGAAGTCCTTCACCTCGCACCGGTCGAGGGGCTGGTGGCCTGATGGGTCTCCTCGACGGACAACAGGCCCTGGTCACCGGGGGCGGTTCCGGAATCGGCCGGGCGGCCTGCCTGCGGCTGCAGGCCGACGGGGCCTCCGTGGCAGTGCTCGACATCGATGGCGATGCGGCGGCGGCGGTAGCCGCCGAGCTCGGAGGCGCCCCGGTGGTGGTGGCCGATGTCTGCGACCGCGAAGCCATGGGAGCCGCCGTCACTCGAGTGGCTGCCGAGCTCGGCGGGCTGACGATCCTGGTCAACAACGCCGGGGTCGGGAACGTCAAGCCGATGCACCGTTACTCCGACCGAGAATACGATCGGATCGTCGACGTCTCCATGCGGGGGACCTTCATCGGCATCCGGGCCGCAGCACCGGTGATGGTCGAAGCCGGTGGGGGATCGATCGTGAACATGGCCTCGATCAGCGGGATGCGGCCGACCCGGGGCGAGGCCCCCTACGCGGCCTCGAAGGCGGCGGTCATCGCCCTCACCCAGTCTGCCGCCCTTGAGTACGGGCCCGCCCTCAGAGTGAACTGCGTGTCTCCGGGTTTGATCGAGACCCCACTGACGGCTCCCCTCATGAGTGACGAGACGGTCCGGGCCGGGTTCGACCGGGTGACACCCCTGGGTCGGGTAGGGACGGCCGAGGAGGTGGCGTCGGTGATCGCCTTTCTCTGCTCGGATATGGCCGCCTACGTGACCGGGATCAACATTCCGGTCGACGGCGGGAGTCTGCTTCCTTCCGCCCAGGTGGACCCCGTGCTCTCGGCCATCCTGGCGTTCTACGACTGATCGGGCGCCCCAGGTCAGCGCCCACCGGCGTCGGCGTCTACGGGACCAGGTGGAACTCGATCCGGTAGACAAGGGTGTCGTCGTGGACGGGCCCGGCGTGGGCCGTCCGGCGGCGGAGTGTTTCGAGGTCCGGCTCGCCGGCCCGGGACATGTCGTCGGCGTCGATCGATGCGAACGGGACGAGCTCGATCGAGTCGACCTCGATGGAGGCGTCGCCAATGGGGTACCGGCCGCCCGCCTTCACCTTCGGTCGCTGCCAGAGTCGGAAGGTCAACGTGATGTCGCCCGACCGCACGTCGTTGCGCAACTCCGGGCTGAACTGCACCGTCGCCAGTCTACGGCGGGTCGGTCGAAACGGTCGTCGCCGCCGCCGTCACCCGGCGTCGGCCACCGCCAACGCCGCCCGGAGGTGGTCGGCCAGCTGGGCCGGTGAGGTCCGGGCATTGAGCCCGCTGGTGGAGGGCATCACGTAGACCGGACGGCCCCCGATCCGCGACTCCTGGAGGCCGGCCGAGGCCTTGGGATCGACCGCCGCCCGCCAGGGCCCGAGGCCCACGAAGCACACCACCCGGGGCTGCAACCACTCCACCAACCGCTCGAGGCGACCGAGACCCTGGCGGTACTCGGAGGCACTCACCTCGTCGGCCGCCCGGCTAGGTCGCTTGACCAGGTCGGTCATGCCCATGCCGTGGGAACCCAGGGCGTCGGTGGGATCCCGGTCCCGGCTGACCAGCCCGCTGGCCAGCGCCGCCTTCCAGAACCGGTTGCCGCCCCGGAAGTACCCGACCCCGGCATCGGCCGAATAGAAGCTGGGGTTCGACCCGCACATCAGGATCCGCATGCCCGGCGCCACGGTGTCGGCCAGGCCGCGGACCCGGACCGCCGAGAGCCGCAGCTCGTCGCCGGAGACCTCCACCGAGCCCTCCTCCACCTCGAAGCCGGCCCCCACCACCACGTCGACCAGCCGGTCGGGTGTCCAGGAGGCGAAGAAGCGCCCGGCGACTTCGTCGTCGGAGAGGGCGCTGCCCTGGTAGTCGCCGTGGAGGACCTGGAGTTGGAACGGCGCCCCCACCGCCAGCACCCGATGGAGGTCCCACAACGCCATCGGCAACCGGTCCCGGGCGATGTGGTGGTGGGTCATCCACGACCAGGCCCCGGCCAACGAGCCCCGGGCCAGGGGGAGGGCTTCGATGTCGCCCTGGAGGTACAGCCCGTCGGGGACCCGCGACCGACAGTCGTCGAGCATCGGCCACGAGGCGTCGAGGCCCACCACCGGCGACCCGAGGAGGCCGGTGTACCTCCCGCCCCCGCAGCCGAGGTCGAGCCGGGGCGACCCGGTCGGCGCCCGGCCGGCGAAGCGCTCGGCGTCAGCCCGGCGACCGGGGGTGCGGTGGCTGGCCGCCCAGTCCAGGCCCCGGTCGTTGTAGGTGTCGACGGTGGCCCGGTGCACGGAGGCTGATGCTACGACGCCGGACCTGTCACCGTGACCAGGGTGCCGATCGGGGTGAGTGGCCAGGTTTGGGCGGCGTTGGCGATGGCCATCTCCACACAGCCGTTGCTCTGGGGGCTGCCGTAGCTCCCCCGGACGAAGCCGTGGAGGGCGTCGCCGCCGTTGAAATAGGCCGCCCAGGGGACGTTGGGGTCGTCGTAGGTGGAGCCGTCGGGGTTGGTGCCTTTCATTTCCGACGAGGGGACATGTTCGAACACCGGGTAGGTGCCGTCGACGGTGTCGGCACCGGGGACGCCGGTGTTCACCGGGATGGCGGCGAACTGCAGGGCGCCATTGTTGTAGAGGTTCAGGTTCTGGGGGAGTGTCTTCTGGACCAACACGTAGGTATAGGGGTTGGCATCGTTCTTGCCGGCGGCGACGTCCGCCGCCAAGGCGGTCCACACCTTCGGACCGGCCAAGCCGTCCACCGTCAACCCGTGTTGGTTCTCGAAGTTCATCACCGCCCCTTTGGTGATGACGTTCTCGGAGCCTTCCGTCCACAACGACGTCAGTTCAGCGGGGGTGGCGGGCCACCTCCAGGCGAAGGTGCCGGGCTGGGCGGTGAACAATTCGGCCGGCGAGCTCAACGGGGCCGACGGGGTGAATGACACCGGCAAGTAGTTGAGCTGGGCCAGCAGCTGCTGCAGCCGCTCGGTGCTGGCCTGGCCGATGGTGAAGGTGACGGTGACCGGGGCGGCCAGGACCCCCCCGGCGGTTCCCTGCGGCCCGGCCGCCCCGGCCGGGAAGGTGAGCGATTCGGCGGTGGTGGGCAGGAAGGGGGCGGTGGGGGTGAAGGTGGCGACGGTGGGGGCGGTCTTCTTCCAGGTGCCGGCGACCGCCGGGGTCAACGCCGGCATGGCGGCGACGCTGGCCAGCGGGGCGGAGAGCTGGACGGTGACGGTGGTATCGGAGGCGACGTTGGTGGCGCCGGTGGCGGGGGTGGTGGAGACCACGGTCAGCGGCGGGGCGGCGACGGTGGTGGAACTGGAGGTCGAGGAGGTGGTGGCCTTGTTGTTGTGGCCCCGCTGGGTCCACACCACCCCGCCGACCACCAGGACGACCACCACCACGACGGCCACCCCGATGAGAAGCGGTCGATTCCGGCGGGGGGGCGGGACGAGGATTTTGTAGTCGGCCATCGTCTCGGGTCAGAGGATGCGGAAGGTCATGCCCGCCCGGACCAGGCGATCCCGCAGCGCGCCGCCCATGGCGACAGCGGTGGTGACCTGGCCGGCGGTCGGGGGTAGGTCGTCGTAGGCGAGGCAGAGGGCGGCTTCGCTGATCATCTTGGAGGTCTCGGTGTAGCCGGGGTCGCCCCCGGCCACCTCGGTGAACACCTTCTTCCCCCCGCCCTCGCCGACGAAACGGACATTGAACCAGGCCGCCTCCCGCTGGGCGTCGGAGGGGCCGGACCCGGAGGGTCGCAACTTGAGCAGCGCTTCCCGGGCGGGGCGGAGGTGGGAGAGCCCGAAGAGAGCGGCGGCCCCGACCGCCATGCCGGCGCCGACCACCGGGTTGGGGACGGCCAGTCGATGGGAGTAGGAGAAGTCGGGCCCGTAACGGGCGAGGCGGCGGGCGGACTGGGCGACGATCAGCGGATCGATGGTCGGCATCGGCAGGAGCCAGCCTTCCCCGTCGGGGTCCTTGCCGGGACGAGCGGTGACCACCGTGGCTCGCCGGTCGGGGGTCGCCGGCTCGACCCGCATCCGCTCGGCGTGCACGGTCTGGGCGGCCCGGTAGCTGGACAGGATGGTGAGGGCGGATGCGGCCGTCCCGCCGGAGAACGTCCCTTTGACCCGCACGGTCCCGGTGACGGTGAGGGGGACGTCTTCGGGAAGCTGCTCGACGGTGAACTGGGCCCCGAGATCGTGGGGCATGGAGTCGAAGCCACAGGAGTGGACCAGTCGGGCCCCGGTGGCCGCCGCAGTGTCGTGGTACTTCAGGTACATCAGGTCGAGAAACTCGGGTTCGCCGGTGAGGTCGAGGTAGTCGGTGCCGGCCACCGCGCAGGCGGCGATCACCGGCTCCCCATGTTCCATGTACGGCCCCACCGTGGTGATGAGCACCCGGGTGGATTCGGCCAGCGCCCGGACAGTGGGGGGATCGGTGACGTCGGCCCGGGCCACCGACACCTTCCGACCGAGCCCGTTGGTGATCGACTCCAGCTTGTCCGGGTTGCGACCGGCCAGGACGATCCGGGTGGTGGCCGGCGCATGGTCGGCGAGGTACTGGGCGATCAGGCGACCGGTGAAGCCGGTGGCCCCGAGGAGAGCTATGTCATAGCTGCGATCGGCGTCGGTCATGAAGGACGATGCTACCGAGTTGCCCGGAAGATACCGGTCGCCCCCCGGTTGGCCTTGATGAACAGCGGGTCAGCCGGGTTACTGTGGAAATCCAAGGGAGGTTCTCACATGACGACCGAGCAATTGCTCCGGGATGCCTTTGACCGCATCCACGAGTTGGTGCACCACTCCGTCGACGGTCTGACCGGCGACGAGCTGTGCTACCGCCCCGATCCGGAGGCAAACTCCATCGCCTGGCTGGTCTGGCATCTGACCCGCATCCAGGACGACCACGTGGCCGGAGTGGCGGGCACCGAGCAGGTCTGGACATCCGACGGCTGGTTCGGAAGGTTCGGGCTGCCCCTCGATCCCACCGAGACCGGGTACGGCCACGATCCCGACGATGTGGCCAAGGTGACGGTGACGTCGGGGGAGCTGCTGATCGGCTACCACGACGACGTCTACCAGCGCACCACCCGGTTCGTCTCCGACCTCGACGACGAGGCCCTCGATCGGGTGGTCGACACCCGGTGGGACCCCCCGGTGACCCTCGGCGTGCGACTGGTCAGCGTCATCTCCGACGACCTCCAACACGTTGGCCAAGCCGCCTACCTCCGCGGCCTGGTCTCCGAGTAGCGCGTCGGTGGCGATGGCGCGGCTGGCTAACCTGACCCGGCGATGCCCGACAACCAGCCCGAGGACGGTGAGCCGATAGCCATGGCCACGGTGACCAGCGCCGCCGGACTCCGAGGCGAGGCCCGGACCGGGACCCACCGGTTCGTGGTCGACGAAGGGCCGGAGGTCGGCGGCAATGACGAAGGGCCGAATCCCTACCAGCTGCTGTTGACCTCCCTGTGCCAGTGCACCTCGGCCACCCTCCGGCTCTACAGCCAGCGCAAGGGGTGGGAACTGGGGGAGATCCGGGTGCGGGCCCGTTTGCTCCGCATCGGCGAGGGCGCGTCGAAGTCCGAACGGATCGAGCGGTCCATCCGGGTCGGGGCCGAGCTCACCGGGGAGCAGGCGGACCGGCTGCTGGAGATCGCCGACCGGACCCCGGTCACCCGCACCCTGCTGGCCGGGGTGACCATCAGCACCACCCTCGGCTGATCCGGTGGGTGCCTGCCCGACCCTCACCACCGACCGCCTGGTCCTCCGCCCGTTGGCGGAGTCCGACCTGGATGCCTATACAGCGATCTTCCTGACCCCCGAGGTCCGGGCCGCCCTGCACCTCCCGGAGTCCTTCTCCCGGGAGGAGGCGTGGGCGGCGATGGCCGGTTGGCGAGGCCAGTGGGAGTTGCGGGGGACCGGCCAGTGGGCGGTCACCGAGCGGGAGGGCGGAGCCCTGGTGGGCCGGGCCGGGCTCCATCGGCCGGAGCGAGCCGACTGGCCGGGCATCGAGGTCGGCTGGGCCTTCCACCCCGACAGCTGGGGACGGGGCTACGCCACCGAGGCCGGCAGCTGCGCCGTCGACTACGCCTTTGAGGTGATCGGCGCCGACGAGTTGTTCAGCATCATCCTCCCGGAGAACCGGCGGTCGGAGGCGGTGGCCGACCGGCTCGGCTTCACCCTGGTCGAGCAGCGGGTGATGTCCCACTTCCCGGAGTCACCCCACGGGATCTGGCGCCTCGGACGCGACGAGTGGGCGGCCCGCTCCTAGACCCTCGACGTCGATGCCGGGGCTCAGCGCAGGTGGAGGCCGCCGTCGACGAGCACCACGTCGCCGGTGACATAGGCGGCCCGGATGAGCCCGAGGATCACCTCGGCCACATCGTCGGAGGTGGCGGTCCGCTGCAGGGGTGCCTGGGCGTTCACGAACGACCGCACGGTGTCCCACTCCGCCGTCCAGGGGGTGTCGACCAACCCGGGGGCCACCGCGTTGACCCGGACGTCCGGCCCGAGGGTGTTGGCCAGCAGCCGGGTCATGTGGGAGAGCGCCGCCTTCGAGCAGGCATAGGGGATCGAACTCCCGGTCGGACGTTCCCCGGCGATGGAGGAGACGTTGACCACCTGGCCGTGCCCGGAGGCGATGAGGTGGGGGACGGCTGCCACCGTCAGCTGCCAGGTGCCGATCACGTTGACGTCGAAGATGCGCCGCCAGATCTCCGGAGTGGCGGCTTCCAGGTCCCGATGGGGGATGAGCTCGGTGACCCCGGCGTTGTTGACCAGGATGTCGAGGCGCCCCTGCCGTTCGATCACCGTGTCGATGAGCCGGTGGGCGGCCTCCTCGTCGGCCACGTCGGCTTGGACGTAGTCGGCCCCTGGCAACTCCCCGGCCAGCGTCTCCCCGGCCGCCACCGAGTGCACCGAGTTGATCACCACGGTGGCGCCGTCGCCGGCCAACCGGCGGGCGGTGGCGGCACCGATCCCCGACGACGACCCGGTGATCAGGGCGACCTGGCCGGCGAGGGAGGCCCCGGGACCGGTGCCTCCAAGGGTGGGGATCTCGGACATGCAGGCGAGTGTAGGACGACCGGTGGCGTACTGTCTGTAGGTGCGACTGGTGAGCTGGTTTGATGACGGGGTCCGGACCGGCCTGGTCGAGGGGGACGAGGTGGTCGACCTCACCGATCCCGCCATCGGGCTCCCCGGCGACATGGTCGCCCTGCTGGCCTCGGGCCCCGACGCCGTCGACGCGGTCCGGAAAGCGCCGACCACCTCGGCCCGCCGGGTGCCGGTCGACACCGCCCAACTGCTGGCGCCGGTGCCCCGTCCGCCGTCGTTTCTGGCCATCGCCCGCAACTACGCCGCCCACATCGCCGAGCTCGGCCACCAGGGTTCGGAGTACCAGACCTGGTTCGCCAAACAGCCCACCTGCGTGGTCGGGCCCGGCGCCGGGATCGAGGTCCCGGGGGTCTCCGATCAGGTGGACTACGAGGGCGAGCTGGGGATGGTCATCGGCCGGCGGTGCCGCCACGTGCCGGCCGAGCGGGCCCTCGAAATGGTGGCCGGGTTCATGGTGGTTAACGACGTCAGCGTCCGGGACTGGCAGTGGCGGGCCCCGACCATGATGTTGGGCAAGGGCTTCGACACCCACGGGCCCACCGGGCCCTGGCTGGTCACCCCCGATGCGGTGGGCGATCCCCAGAACCTGTCCGTGCGGACCTGGGTCAACGACGAGCTCCGCCAGGACGGAAACACCGCCGACATGATCTTCACCTGCGCCCAGATGATCGAGCACCTGTCGACCGCCTTCACCCTCGAGCCGGGGATGATTCTCTCCACCGGAACCCCGGCCGGGGTGGGGGCCAAGTACGACCCGCCCCGCTGGCTCCGCGCCGGCGACCGGGTGCGGATCGAGGTGGAGGGCATCGGCGAGCTGTCCAACCCGGTGGTCGACGAGCCGGATCCGGATCGGGACCCTCCCAACTAGCCATGCCCCCTCCGACCGGAAGTCCCGACCGGGTGCGGATCACCTCGTCGCTCTCCATCCCGCTCTCCGAGCTCCAGTTCCGGTTCACCCCCAGCGGCGGCCCGGGGGGCCAACACGCCAACAAGGTCAACACCCGGGCCGAGCTCCGTTTCGACATCGCCGGCTCTCCCTCGCTCGGCCCCCGTCAACGGGCCCGACTCCTCGAGAAGCTCGGCCCCGAGCTGAGGGTGGTGGCCGACGACGAGCGGTCCCAGGGTCGCAACCGCCAACTGGCGGTGAGCCGGTTCGCCGAGCGGATGGCCGCCGCCCTTCACGTCGACAAGCCCCGGCGCCCGACCCGGCCGTCGAAAGGGGCGAAGGAACGACGGCTCACCGCCAAACGGCAGCTGTCGGAGCGGAAGCGGGCCCGGCGACCGAACTTCGACGAGTGAGCTTCGGCTCAGGCCGAGCGCACCGCCAACCGGCGGCGGTCGGTGGCGGCGAGGAGCCGTAGCGCGCCCTCGGTTCGGAACCGGTCGATGCCGGCCAGCTTGACCCCCTCATAGCCCCGGACGAGGTCGGGTAGCTCGGCGACCTCGACCACCGAGGGGGCAGAGGCGGGGTCGAGGTGGCCCAGGGCCTGGCTGACCAGCGAGAGGTATTCGTCCACCAGCGCCCGCTCGGTCCGGCGCAGGCGGGTGTGGCCGAACGGATCGAGGGGGTTGCCCCGAAGATGGCGAGCGGCATGGAGAATCGCGAACACGGGACGGGCGGCCGGGCCGAGGCTGACCTTCCGGCGGAGGCCGAGCTTCTTCAGGATGGGGGGTTGGAGCATGACCCGCACCCGGGCTCCCGGGCCGAACTCGTCGCTCAACTTGGCCCGCTCCCAGCCGTCGAGGTGGAGGCGGGCCACCTCGTACTCGTCCTTATAGGCCATCAGCTTGTAGAGGCCCTGGGCGAAGGCGGCCGTCACCGGCAGGTTCGGGCTCGGGGCCTGGGCCAGTTCGGCGGCCAGCACCGAGAGGACCTGGCCGAGGTAGCGGCGGGCGTACCCGGTGCTCTGGTAGCCGACCAGGTCGTCGACCCGGCGCTCGATGGCGGGCCGGAGGACCTCGGGGATGGGGTGGTCGGCGAGCAAGGTTCGGGCGGTGGCACCGGTGGCCACCGGCAGGGGTTCGGGGCCGGCCAGCCCCCGGCGGACCCCGGCCGGGTCGATGACCGCCGCTCGTCCCCAACGGAAGGCGGCGAGGTTGGCGGCCACCGCCACCCCATTGAGCCGGATGGCTTCTTCCATCGACGCCGCGGTGATCGGCAGGCACCCATGCTGGAAGGCGGCGCCGGTGAGGACCATGTTGGTGGCCAGGTGGTCGTCGGAGATCTGCTCGGAGATCCAGTTGGCATCGAGGTAGAGGTTGGCGCCCCGGCGGGTGTCCCGCTCGACCCGGGCGGTCAGCTTGGCCCGCTCGGGGTAGGCGACGGCGGGGTCGGTGACCATCCGGGCCGTCGCCACTTCGGCGGTGTTCATCACCACAACCGTGCGGTGGGGGTCGGCCGTCGCCAGGGTGGTCGGATCGGCGGCGCCCAGCGGGTCGAAGGCGAGGAGGACGTCGGTACTCCGGGCCCCGGCCCGGACGGCGGCGTCGATCGGCTGGGAGGAGATGCGCACGTCGGACATCACCGGGCCACCCTTTTGGGACAGGCCGGTCTGCTCCACTCCGGCGGCGAAGCGGCCGTCGAGAAGGGCGGCCATCTGCAGGATCCGGGAGATGGTGACCACCCCGGTGCCCCCGATCCCCGGCATCCGGATGAGGACGTCGTCGGAAGCCACCCGCCGGACCGGCTCGACCAGGTCCACCGGTGGCACGGCGATACCGGTGCCGGTGGCCCGGGAAGGGTTGCCCCGCTTCGGGAACACCTGGACGAAGGACGGGCAGTCGCCTTGGAGGCACGAGTAGTCCTGGTTGCAGGAGCCTTGGTGGATGGCGGTCTTCCGACCGAACTCGGTGTCGACCGGCACCACCGACAGGCAGCTCGACTTCTGACCGCAGTCGCCGCATCCCTCGCACACCCGTTCGTTGATCCAGAGGCGCATGGCCGGGGAGGGGAGTTTGTCCCGCTTGCGTAGTCGGCGCTCCTCCGCCGCGCAGCGGTCGTCGTAGATGAGGACGGTGACCCCACCGATGCCGGCCAACTCCGCCTGGATCTGATCGAGCTCGTCGCGGTGGCGGACCTCGGCGATCGGGTCGAGGGTGATCCCCCGATAGTCCTCGGGATCGGGGGTGGCCACCACCACCCGCTTGACTCCCTCGACGGCCAACCACCGGGTCAACTCCGGGACCGGCATCCCGCCGACCGGGGCTTGTCCGCCGGTCATGGCCACCGCCTGGTTGTAGAGGAGCTTGTAGGTGATGTTGGCTCCACTGTCCACCGCCGCCCGGACGGCCAGGGAGCCGGAGTGGAAGAACGTCCCGTCGCCGAGGTTCTGGACGAAGTGATCGTCGTCGGTGAAGGGGAACAGGCCATTCCACTGGGCGCCCTCGCCGCCCATCTGGGTGATGCCGACCGCTTGGCCCCGGCCGTGGGGGTCGAACGACGCCATGATGTGGCACCCGATGCCCATACCGACCAGCGCATCATCGCTGGCCCGGGTCGAGCGGTTGTGGGGGCACCCCGAGCAGAAGTAGGGAGTGCGGGAAGCCAGGGGGGCGGCCCCGACTCGGAGCCGCTCGGTCCTGTCCAGCTGGGTCAGCCGCCGCCGGGCGGACTCGGGGAGGGCATCGCCGAGTCGGGCGGCCAGGACCCGGGCGACCAGATCGCTGGTCACCGCCCCCCGCTCGGGCACCAGCGGCCGTCCTTCCGGGTCGGACTTGCCCACCACCAACGGCGGGTGGGGGCGGCGGTAGAAGGCCTCTTTCACCTGGGTCTCGAGGAAGGCCGCCTTGTCCTCGATCACCACCACCTCTTCCAGCCCGCCGAGCATCCGGCGCAGGTGCTCGGGATCCACCGGCCACACCACCCCCATCTTCACCAGACGGATGCCGAGGGATTCCAGTCCGTGCTCATCGATCCCGAGGTCCGCCAGGGCCCGGCGGACCGCGGCGTAGGCCAGGCCGGCGGCGATGACCCCGAGACGGGGTCGCGCCGGCTGGTAGGTGACCCGGTTCAGCCCCTGGGCGGCGGCATAGGCGGCGGCTCTCGGCAGCCGCACCTCGAGCAGATCCCTCTCGGCCACCATCGACTGGGCCCCGATCAGCAGCGACGGGCTCCATTGGCGGGTGAGATCGGGAGCCGGTATCCACCCGGCCGGATCGGTGAGGTCGACGGTGGCGGCGCCGTCGGCGATGTCGGCCACCACCTTGACCGCCGTCCAGGTGCCGGCGAAGCGGGAGAGGGCCACCGCATGGAGCCCGAGCTCACGCACCTCCGCCACCGTCGACGGCGCCAGCAACGGGACCAGCAGGCTCTTGGCCATCGACTCGCAGGAACTCGGGATGGTGGAGGACTTGCAGGTGGGGTCGTCGCCGATCCAGGCCACCGCCCCGCCCAGCGGTGCGGTGCCGGAGTAGTTGCCGTGCCGGACGGGGTCGGCGGCCCGGTCGAGCCCGGGGTTCTTCCCGTACCAGTAGCCGGTGACCCCCTGGTGGCGGCGACCCGGCAGTTCCTCCAGGAGTTGGGTGCCGCCGACGGCGGTGGCGGCCAACTCCTCGTTGACCCCCGGACTCACCACCACGCCGGCGGCGTCCAGCAATCCGCGGTTCCGCTGCATCTCGAGATCGAGCCCACCGAGCGGGGACCCCTCGTAGCCGCTGACGAATCCGGCGGTGTTCAGGCCCCTCGACTCGTCGAGTCGACGCTGATCGAGGATGCACCGCACGATGGCATCGATCCCCGACAACAACACCCGTCCCTCGGCGACGCGGTATTTGTCCTCCAACGTCACCCCCGGCCGCGGCCGGGTCGGGCCCGGGTGGAGGTCGGCGGCTCCGCCGACATCCGGCATCGATCGCAGATCGCGGGTACTCGGATGGCGCCGCTTGGCCATCCCCCGTCTTCCCGGGTGCCTCGGTGGGGTGAACGGGAGGGCGGACATGTCGTTTGGTCAGACCGGTACGGAGACGGGGTGTCCGAGCCGGTCGGAGGCCATGGCTTCGGCGACCTCGAGCGGTGTCCGCCCCGTCGCCTCCGCCCGGGTGAGTATCAGCCCGGTCCGATGGCCGATACCCATGACTTCCTCTCCCAGTCGATGGTGGTCCCACCCGGACCGGAGGGCGTGGATGTGGACGACGCCCCCGGCATTGAGCAGGAAATCGGGAACGTAGGTGATCCCCCGATCGGCCAGTTCGGTGGCACAGGATCGTTCGGACAGGGTGTCGTTGGCGGCCCCGGCCACGATGCGGCACCCGAGATTGGGGAGGTTGGTGGGGGTGATCACCCGGGCCTGGGCGCAGGGAGCCAGTACGTCACAGGCGATGCCGAGGGCTTCCTCCGGCTCCACCGTCCGGCCGCCCACCGAGGCGGCGACCCGCTCGGAGCGCTCAGGGTCGATGTCGCTCACCACCACCTCGGCGCCGGCGTCAGCCAGCCGGAGGGCGAGGCTCGAGCCCACATGGCCGGCGCCCTGCACCACTACCCGGTGGCCGGAGAGGTCGTTGTGATCGAGGTGGTGGACGGCGGCGACGATGCCGGCGTACACCCCGAGGGCGGTCCACGGCGACGGGTCTTCGTAGTTGCACGCCACCTCCGGACCCACCTGGCCGATGGTGGCCAGATCCTCGATGGTGGTCCCCATGTCGACGCCGGGGATGTAGGCGCCATGGAGGTCAACCACCATGCGCCCGAAGGCCCGCAGCACCGCGGTCCGATCGACCCCCTCGTCCTGGCTCAGGATGACCGCCTTGGCCCCGCCGTAGGGCAGCTCCGCCAGAGCGTTCTTGAGGGTCATGCCGCGGGCCAACCGGCAGGCCTCGGCCACCGCGGCATCCACATCGGGATAGGGCATCCACCGGACGCCACCCAGGCCGGATCCGAGGGTGGTGTCATCGATGGCGATGACCGCCTGCATGCCGGTGGCCTGGTCGTGGCTCACCGCCAGCTTCTCCGCTCGCACCTCCGGTGCCTGGGTCAGCGTCTCCATAACCTCCAGTAGACACCCGGAAGGGTCCGAAGAGCTGGAAATATCAGCAGACCCGCATAGAGACGCAATGAATCACTGGTTCTGGCTAGGGCACCGCTTCTATTGTGCGTCTGGTAACTCTTGGCTACGGTGGGCGGGTGACCGAGCGGGAGCTGGACGAGACCGACCACGAGATCCTCGATCTGCTGTCCCGAAATGCCCGGCGCACCATGGCCGACATCGCCGAGCGGGTCCTGCTGTCGGCCTCGGCGGTCACCCGGAGGATCGAGCGGCTCGAACGGGACGGGGTGATCACCGGATACACGGTGGTCATCGACCACGCCAAGGCCGGCCGCCCCCTGCAGGCGTTCATGGAGGTCCGGTTCTCGGGGACCGCCGACCTCGAAGAGATCCGGGCCACCGCCAGCACCCTGCCCGAAGTGCTGGCCGTGTTCGCCACCGCCGGCGACCCCGATGCGCTGGTCTGGATCCGGGTGCCCGACGTGGAGGAGCTGGGGAAAGTGATCGGAAAGCTACGGAGGAGCGGTCGGGTGACGGGGACCAAGACCCTCATCGTGGTCGATACCTGGACGAGGCAGCTCGACGTAGACGACGAGCCGTCGGCCTTCTCCACCTGATCGAACCACCCGCGTCGGCGGCGGGCGGGATGGCGGCCCGCCTCAGCCGGCGATGAGGTGGACCGGCTCGGGAGGTTCCCAGGCCGTGTCGAGCAGATCGGCGATCTCTTTGGTGAGGCGTTCGGGCCGCACCCGCAGCTCGAGGAGGGAGTGGGCCCGGACCAAGCGGGCATTGGGCATCCGCCGGGCCAGCTGTTCGGCGTCGTGGAGGGCGTGGATACGGTCGGCGCCGTGGCCGATGACCAAGGTGGGCATGGCCATGGCCGCCCGCTCGTCCACCGTCGGGGTGATGGGTCCGGCGAGCACGCCGTGGAGGACGGCGGCCGTCTCCTTCGGCTCGTTGGACAGCGTGTTCATCACGCTGTCGAGCTCGCCGATGCCGGTGCGGGGGATCCGGCGGACCAGGCCGGCCAGCGCCCGCACCACCGGCGCCGCGTAGTGCACCGCCAACAGCAGGGGAATGAAGGTGAGGGCGGCGGAGGGCACCGCCCACTCCAGCACCGGCATCTCGATGACCAGTCCCTGGACCCGTTCGGGGGCCTGGGCAGCCACCATCAAAGCCACGCTGGCCCCGAGCGACACCCCGCCGATGACGGCCTTGTCGATGCCGAGATGGTCGAGGAGGGCAACCACGTGCCGGGCATAGGTGTCCATACGGTGATAGGAGGCCCGTCGGGGCTTGTCGGAAAGACCGTGACCCGGGAGGTCGAGGAGGATGACCCGGTTCCCCCTGGCCGCCAAGTTGACGGCCAACCGCCGGTTGAGGTTGGCATCGAGGAGGATCCCGTGCATGTAGACCAGCACCCGAGGCCCTTCACCATGGATCTCGTAATAGAGGCGCTGGCCGTTCGACACGAATTCGCCGACCTCGTAGGGGGCGCCCACCCGCGGGACCTCCGTGGTCGCCGGTTGCCCGGTCGCCCGGGGATCGTTACCACCCGCGTTGGCACTCGCGCTCTGAGTTGTCATCGGCGCTAAGCGTAGGTCCCGGGACGGCGATGTGCCAGAACGGGGAGCTCGGTCCGGATCCGCTGTTGGCGCTCGAAATCGAGGTCGGCGGTGATCACCCCGGGTGACGGATCGGTGCGTTCGGCCAACACCGCTCCCCAAGGGTCGATGATCATCGAGTGGCCGTGGCCGGCGGGCATTCCGGGAGGGAGGGTCCCGACCTGACCGGCGGCGATGACAAAGACCTGGTTCTCGATGGCCCGGGCCCGAAGGAGGGTTTCCCAGTGGGCCGGGCCGGTGGCGGTGGTGAAGGCCGACGGCACCGTCACCACGGTGGCCCCGTCCAGGGCGAGGGCCCGGTAGATCTCCGGAAACCGGAGGTCGTAACAGATGGTCAGGCCGAGGAGGACCGGGGGGCGATCGGGGTCCCCCGGAGTGACCAGCGGGGCCAGGCAGCGGGACTCGCCGGGGGCGAAGGTGTCCGACTCCCGGCGGGCGGCGCCGGCCAGGCTGACATCGAAGAGGTGGATCTTCCGGTAGGTGGCCGCCACCGTTCCCTCCGGGTCGACCAGACAGCTGGTATTGCTGAGCCGTGGGTCGGCGCCGGATCCGGCGGCCGGGGACTCCGGGAAGCTGCCGGCCAGCACCCAGATCCGGTGCCGGCGGGCGAGGTCCGAGGCCCAGCCGACCGTCGGTCCCTCCCGCCTCTCGGCGTGGGCACGGAGATGGGCACGGTTGCCGGCCACCGAGAAGTACTCGGGCAGGACCACCAGTTCCGCCCCGGCCCCCGCGGCCCGGTCCACCAGGTCGCCGGCCGCCTTCAAGTTGACGTCGCGGTCGCCGGTGGCGGTCGTCTGAATGGCTGCCACCCGCATGGCGACATGCTACGGCGACCCCCGCACCGTCCTTCGGCGAATCATTCGGAACGTCAGTCCGGGTGTACGGAGAGTTGGATGTGCCGCCTCCACGTACAAGTTCATTGTACATATAGTTGGAATCAGAATGGCGATGAATGTTTCATATGGCGGCGGGGATGACAGCAAATGGAGGCGGTGCCACCGGAGGGTATAGATGGCTCTGGCCTGGATGAATCTCCGGCCGAACGCCAGAATACCTCCAAGGGAGGTGACGCAAATAGATTTGACGTTGCCGTTGCTATAGACGAATAATGACGGAATAGCGTGACGGATTATCGGGTAAGTGGCGAGAAGGGCAGGTGCTGGGGATGAGCGCATTCGGGCTCGATGCGCCGGCGCCCCTGGCCGAATCCCTTCCGGGGGCCGCGCCGGTACTGGCCAAGGCGCCCCAGGAGAATTTTCCGGTGGCGCTCTGGTTCCTCCCCGCCATCGTCCGTCACCGCCTGCTGGCGGTCTACGGCTTCGCCCGGCTGGTCGACGACGTCGGCGACGAGGGATCCGGAACCGAGGCCCCGGCCCAGCTCGACTGGTTGGAGGCGGACCTGGAGCGGGCCGTCACCGGGACCGCCGTCCACCCCCTGGTCCAGCGGCTGACACCGGTGCTGGACGACCTCGACCTCCCGCTCGACCCGTTCCGGCGCTTGATCGATGCCAACCGCCGCGACCAGCAGGTCCGGCGCTACCTGACCTTCGACGACCTCCGGGCCTACTGCCAGCTGTCGGCCACCCCGGTCGGCGAACTGGTGCTGCGGATCTTCGAGGTGTCGACGCCCGAGCGGTTGGCCTGGTCCGACGACGTCTGTACCGCCCTGCAGCTCCTCGAGCACCTCCAGGACGTTGGCGAGGACGCCCGCCGGGGGAGGGTCTACCTGCCGGCGGAGGACCTGGCCCGGTTCGGTTGCCCGGAGGCCGACCTCCGCGCCGACATCGCCAGCCCGGCCCTCCGGGAGGTGGTGGCCTTCGAGACCGACCGGAGCCGCCACCTGCTCGGGCCGGCGGTGCCCCTGGTCCGGAGCCTCCCGTTCCTGGCCCGCCTGGCGGTGGCCGGCTATGCCGCCGGGGGGTTGGCCACCGTCGATGCGATCACCAACGCCGACTACGAGGTGTTGGCCGATGCCCGGCGGCCGACCCGGGGGAGCACCCTCGGTCACCTCGCCCGGCTGTCCGCCGGGCGCCCCCGACCGGGCTTGGGCGGTGGGCTCCGGTGACGATCGAGTCGGCCTACCAGTTCTGCGAAGCGGTCACCTCCAGCCAGGCCAAGAACTTCGCCTACGGGATCCGACTGCTACGGCCTCCCGAGCGCCGGGCCATGACTGCGGTCTATGCCCTGGCCCGCCGGATCGACGACATCACCGACGGCGACCTTCCCCCCGAGGACAAACTCGAGGCTCTCGCCGGGGTGCGCAAGGACCTCGGCGGACGCGACCCGATGGGGCGCGACCCGGTGCTGACCGCGCTGGCCGATGCCGCCGAACGCTATCCGTTGCCGTTCGACGCCTTCGGCGACCTCATCGACGGTTGCGAGATGGATGTCACCGGCGTCAGCTACGTCACCCGTGAGGACCTGGTCGGCTACTGCCGCCGGGTGGCCGGGTCCATCGGGCGGCTGTCGCTGGCCATCTTCTCCTGCCCGGATCTCGACACCGCCACCCCGCTGGCCGACGACCTCGGGGTGGCGTTGCAGCTCACCAACATCCTCCGCGACGTGCTCGAGGACCGCGGAATGGGTCGGGTCTATCTCCCCGCCGAGGACGCCCGGAGCGTCGGCTGCCCGGCGGACCTGGTGGCGGAGCCCGATGCCCTCGCCCGGCTGGTCGGCCTGGAGTGTCCGTATGCCGCCGAGTGGTTCGACCGCGGCCTGCAGCTCCTGCCCCTGCTCGACCGCCGGAGCCGCGCCTGTGTGTCGGCCATGGCGGGGATCTACCGCCGGTTGCTCGACCGGATGGCCCGGGATCCGATGGCGGTGACCCAGGGCCGGGTGTCGGTGCCCACCTGGGAGAAGGGTTGGGTGGCGGTCTCCAGCCTGGCCGGGCTGGGGATGGGCGGAGGAACCTCGACGGGCGGTCGCCCATGACCCGGCCCCGGCTGGTGGTGATCGGCGGGGGACTGGCGGGGATGAGCGCGGCGCTGGTGGCGGCCGACGCCGGGTGCGAGGTCACCCTTTTCGAACGGCGCCGCCGACTGGGCGGATTGACCTGGTCGTTCGAGCGGAACCAGCGGTGGTTCGACAACGGCCAACACGTCTTCATGCGTTGCTGCCTCGAGTACCGGGCGTTCATCGACCGGCTGGGGATGGCCGACGCGGTGGCGCTGCAACCGAGGATGGATGTGCCGGTGCTGGCGCCGGGGGGTGCCCGGGCCTCCATCCGACGATCGGGGATGCCGGTGCCACTGCACCTGGCCGGGGCCATCGCCCGGTACCGCCACCTCTCGCCAGTCGACCGGGGGCGCTTGGTGGCGGCGGTCCTCGCCCTCCGCCGGCTCGACCCCGACGATCCCGAGTTGGACACGACCACCTTCGGGGACTGGCTGGCGGCCCACGGCCAGAGTCCCCGGGCGGTGGCCGCCCTCTGGAACCTGATCGTGCTGCCCACCCTCAACGTGCCGGCCGAGCGGGCATCGCTGGCCCTGGCGGTCAAGGTGTTCCGAACCGGGCTCCTCGACCGCGCCGATGGGGGGGACATGGGTTGGTCACAGGTTCCGCTGGGCCAGCTGCACGGCGAGGCCGGGGCGCGAGCCCTGGAGGCGGCCGGGGTCGAGGTGGTGCCCGGGACCGCCGTCGATCGGCTCTCGCCGGAGGGCGACGGGTTCATCATCTCCGCCGACGACCGGTCAGTCGGGGCCGACGCCGTGGTGGTGACCACGCCGCCGCCGGTGACCCGGGGGCTGGTGCCGGCATCGGCCGGCCTTCCTGACCTGGCCCGGCTGGGGACGTCGCCGATCGTGAACGTGCACCTGGTGTTGGACCGGCGGGTGACCGACCTGCCGTTCGCCGCCGCCGTCGACTCCCCGGTGCAGTTCGTCTTCGACCGCACCGGGTCGTCGGGGAGCCGCCAGGGTCAATGCCTGGCGGTGTCCCTTTCGGCGGCCGACGCCTACATCGGCACTCCGAAGGACCAACTCGTCCGCACCTTCTTCGACGCCTTGGGCGAGCTGTTCCCGCCGGCCCGCCAGGCCCGACTGGTGGATGCGGTGGTCACCCGGGAGCGGGCGGCGACCTTCGCGGCGGTGGCCGGCAGCCGGGCGTTCCGCCCGGCGGAGACGACCAGGGTCCCCGGGCTGTTCGTGGCCGGGGCGTGGTGCGACACCGGATGGCCGGCGACGATGGAAGGGGCGGTCCGCAGCGGCACCGCCGCCGGCCGTCGGGCCGCCGAGGCGGTGGGCGCCTCGGCCACCGCCGGCTCCACCCGTTCTGTCGAGCCATGGGGTCTGCACCCTCAGGTCGCCCCCGAAGTCGTTGCTCACCGTCGAGTCCCCGAGGAGGCCACATGGTGAACGCCCCTGCCCTGGAGGTGACCGAGCCGGAGGCATCCGGTCGCGCCCGCCACCGATCGGATGGGGTGAGCGCCGTCCTGTCCCGCACCGCCGCCCTCATCGGGCCGGCCCTCGACCAGGAGGTGGCGGTGCTCGGCGGCGGGTTGAGTGCGCCGGTCGCCCACCACCTCGCCGGGGGTGGCAAGCGGATACGGGCCGCCCTGGTGCTGCTGTCGGCCCGGGCGGCGGGGGGCGAGGAGCCCGACGCCATGGCCGGGGCGGTGGCCATCGAGCTGATCCACAATTTCTCCTTGCTGCACGACGACCTGATCGACGGCGATCGGCAGCGGCGGCACCGTTCGACGGTCTGGGCCGAGTTCGGGGTGGGACCGGCGGTGGTGGGGGGCGACGCGCTGGCCACCCTGGCCCTCCAGGTGCTGTTGGCCGAGCCGACCCCTCCCCGGGTGCGGGCGGCGGCGTCGCTCGCCCATGCCACCCTGGCCATGATCGGCGGGCAGGCCGACGACATGGCCTTCGAGACCCGGTCGTCGGTGTCGGTGGAGGACTGCCTGGCCATGGAGGCGGGCAAGACCGGGGCCCTCCTCGAGTGCGCCATGGCCCTCGGGGCCATCCTGGTCGGAGCGCCCGAACCGGTGATCGAGGCGTTGGCGGAGTTCGGGGCCTGCCTCGGCACCGCCTTTCAGGCGGTCGACGATCTGCTGGGTATCTGGGGGGATCCGGCCGTGACCGGCAAGCCCATCGGCAGCGACCTGCTGGCCGGAAAGAAGACGCTGCCGGTGGCCATCGCCCTGGCCGGTCCGGACGGCCGACCGGAGGAACTCCGTGAGTTGCTGGACCGGAATCGGTCCCCCTCCGGGTTGTCGGAAGCGGAGTTGCAACGGGCGGCCTGGCTGGTGGACGCCGGTGGCGGCCGGAGCGGGGCGTCGGAGACCGCCACCCGCTTCTTGGGGCAGGCCCAGTCGGCCCTCGATCGGGTGCCGCTCGACGAAAGCGCCAAGGCCGAGCTGGTCGAGGTGGCCCGGTTCGTCACGGAGCGCACGTGGTGACCTCCACGGTTTCGATCCCGGTCAGGCTCTCGAAGCCCTCCGCCGAACCGGCGGCGGGAGCCGCCCTCCGGCGCGGGTCGGAGTATCTGGCCGGCCTCCAACAGGAGGACGGGTGGTGGAAGGGCGAGCTGGAGACCAACGTCACCATGGATGCCGAGGACCTCCTCCTCCGCCAATTCCTCGGCATCCGGACCCCGGAGCAGACGATCGCCACCGCCACCTGGATCCGGTCCCGGCAGCGGGAGGACGGGACCTGGTCCAACTTCTTCGGGGGCCCGGCAGATCTCTCCACCACCATCGAGGCCTACCTCGCCCTCCGGCTGGCCGGTGACCCGGTTGACGCTCGCCACATGGAGAGCGCGGCGGCGTTCGTCCGGGAGGCCGGCGGGATCGAGCAGAGCCGGGTCTTCACCCGGATCTGGCTGGCGCTGTTCGGACTGTGGCCCTGGGAGAAGCTGCCGGTCCTCCCCCCCGAGATCATGTTCCTCCCCACCTGGGTCCCGCTCAACGTCTACGACTTCGGTTGCTGGGCCCGCCAGACGGTGGTGGCGCTGACCGTGGTCAGCGCCCACCGGCCGGTGCGGTCCATCCCGGTCGGGGTCGACGAGCTGCGCGGCGAGGTGGGGACGGCCCCGCCGGCCAGCCGTTCCTGGCGAACCTGGCCGGGGCGGTTCCAGCGGCTGGACGACCTCCTCCACCGCTATGAACGGTCCCCCGTCCAGCCGTTCCGCCGGGCCGCCCTCCAGCGGGCGGAACAGTGGATCCTCCGCCGCCAGGAGGCCGACGGTTCCTGGGGCGGCATCCAGCCGCCGTGGGTCTACTCGCTCATGGCCCTCCACCTCCAGGGCTACCCGCTGGATCACCCGGCGATGGCCGCCGGGCTGGCCGGGCTCGACGGGTTCACCATCGAGGACGACCAGGGTCGGCGGATCGAGGCCTGCCAGTCACCGGTATGGGACACCGGGCTGGCGGTGATCGCCCTGGCCGACGCCGGGTTGGCTCCCGACCACCCGGTGCTGCTCCGGGCCGCCCGCTGGCTGACCACCCAGGAGGTCCGGGTCAAAGGGGACTGGTCGGTGCGCCGCCCCCACCTCGCCCCCGGGGGCTGGGCCTTCGAGTTCGCCAACGACAACTATCCCGACATCGACGACACCGCCGAGGTCGCCCTCGCCCTCCGCCGGACCCGGCAGCCCGACGACGGGGCGGTGGCCCGGGCGGTCGCCTGGGTGCTCGGCATGCAGTGCGCCGACGGCGGGTGGGCCGCCTTCGACGTCGACAACACCCAGGGGCTCTGCTCCGAGCTTCCCTTCTGCGACTTCGGCGAGCTGATCGATCCGCCGAGTGCCGATGTGACCGCCCACGTGGTCGAGTGGCTGGCCACCATCGGCCAGGCCGGAGCCGCGGCCAACCGGGGAGTCGAGTGGTTGCTGGCCCACCAGGAAGCCGACGGCTCCTGGTTCGGGCGTTGGGGGGCCAACTACCTCTACGGCACCGGCGCGGTGGTGCCGGCGCTCATCGCCGGCGGCGTCCCTCCCGACCATCCCGCGGTGCGGGCGGCGGTGGAGTGGCTCCACCAGTGTCAGAACCGGGACGGGGGGTGGG
>DATARI010000247.1:0-11739 GCA_036264255.1 Acidimicrobiales bacterium
CCATCAATGTCCTGGCGGTCGGACAGGCGCCCACCTCGGAGCAGGCCGACCTGGTGGTCGAGGCGAGGCAGGCGGCGGTCGCCGGCATCAGCGACTACATCAACCGGGTCCAGGCCGCGTCGACCTACACCCAGTACTGCAGCAACGGCATGACCAAATGGACCTGCCCGTCACCGTCGGGGACCTCCCAACCGGCGCCGACGGCGTCGAACCCGGCGTTCGTCAACTCTCCGACCCTGGCCGGCCAGTGGTATACGGACGGGACGACCATGCGGGGTGTGGCCAACGGAACCCCTTCCTACCGCTACGTCGTCAATTCTCCCAACACCGCCAACCCGGCGTTGGTGACCATCTACTCCATCGGGCAGGCGGGGTCGCAATCCGGTCAGCACGCGACGTCGACCGAAGAGGCGGCGCTCACCGTCTGTAGCTCCGGCTGCATCGCGCCGGTCACCGCCGCGTCGTGCATCAAGGTCCCCAACGGAGCGCTGAGTGCCAAGATCGTCGCCTACGGGGGGAAGGGAGGCGGCACCGGTTCAGGGGGCACCGATCCGGACGCCGCCGGAGGGGTCGGCGCGGTGGTGAGCGGATTCGTGCCGGTAACCGCCGGCGACACCTTGGATCTTTACCCCGGTCAACCCGGCCAGGCAGGTAAGCCGGTGCTGTTGAACCTTCTCAACCTGTTCGCGGGGGCGGGCGGGGCCGGTGGCCTCCCGGTCGCCGGGTCGTGCCAGCTGACCCAAACCAACTCGCCGCCGGACATGGGCGGCGGGAATGGAGCCATCCCCGGGGGACTGGCCGACGCCTTGACCGATGGAGGCGGCGGCGGGGGTGGCGCCACCGTGGTCTTCGACGCCACTACTTCGACTGCCAGCTCGCAGATGGTGGCGGTCGCCGGGGGCGGCGGGGGCGGAGGGGCCGGAAACCTCATCACCTACCTCGGCACCCTCCTACCGATTCTCGGCGACGCCCCCGGCAACGGGGGAGCCGGAGGAAGTCCCGCCGGCGCTGGAGGGTCAGCTCCCGGGTTGACCGTCCTCGGGATCCATCTCCTGGGAAGTGCGCCAGGGGGGGCCGGGGGAACCTGGCTGGCGGGTGGACCGACTCCGTGTGCCTCCACCACCACTGCGGGGGGAACCGGGAGCTCCGCGGGCAACAACTGTGGTCAGAACGGATACATCCCGGTCAACCTGCTCGGCGTGGCCACTGGCGGCGGCGGTGGCGGGGGCGGTGGTTACAGCTCGGCCGGAGTCGGCGGGGGTGGCGGCGGAAACACCGGCGGCATTCTGAGCCTGGCCGGCGCCGCCGGTGGCGGCGGAGCCGGGTCGTCCTACCTATCGGGATCCTGCGCCGGTTCGACCATCGGTCCGGCCAGCTACCCGGTCGGGGACACCACCGGGGCGGGGCAGATCTCGATCACCTTCTACTCGGCGAACTGCGGTGGATCCGCCCTCACCACCGTGACCGGCACTATCCGTGCCGCATCCCCTCCGTCGTAACCACCTCGCCAGAGCGTTCCACCGCCCGGCGTACGAAGTCGGCGAACCCGTCGGGATGGGAGAGGTGGGCCCCGTGGGTGGCGCCGGGGATCTCGAAGAGCTCGGCGTTCGGGGTGTGTTCGACCAGCCACGTCACCCCCTCCCGATGATGGGGGAGGGAACGACCGCCACGCCCGAAGAGAGCCGGGATCGACATCGACCCGACGTCGAAGGGGGCCTCGCTGATCCGGATGGCGTTGAGTTCCGCCACCAGCGCCGGGCCGTCGGCCCGGCGCTCCGCCTGGGCGGCCGGCGAGAGCCGGTCCCAGGCACCGTCCCCGACGATCCGACGGAAGAACCGCTCGGCTTCGAGGTCCGGGTCGCCTCCCATCGGAACCCGGCGCCGGGTCCCGTCCCGGGTCCACAGCTCGAGCCAGGGGAGCGGTGGCTCGTAGGCCGCCAAGGAGATGATGGAGTTGGAAGGGTCCCGGCGAAGGGCGGCCCCGATGGCGACGGTTCCGCCGTAGCTGTGGCCCACCACCACCGCCGGCCTCCCGCCGATGACACTGACCAGATCGTCGATCTGACCCTCCAGTGAGGTCGGTAACGGCACCGCCTCCCGCGAGCCCTGGTAGCCCCGGCGGTCGTAGGCGACGGTGTGGATGTCGCCGAGCCGACGCACCACCCGGGCGAAGCTGGTGGCCCGGTCGAGTGACCCGTGGACGAGCACGATCACCGGGTCTCCGGTACGACCGTCCGGTGGCAGGTGCTCGTGGACGGCCAGTCCGCTGGGATGCTCCATATCGCCCGTCAGCCTCTCAGATGGCCGCCGGAGGTGGCGAACCGGCGATTCATTTGTCTGATCGGGCTGTCCGCATAATCGCAGTTCACGGTGGACGTCTCTGGTCGCTGCCCCACAAATGTGGGGAGATTTGGCCTGAAATGCGCGACTCCGCCCTGTATTTCGTGCATTGTGGTGGCTCCCGTACACGAAGGAGAGATAGTGCCCATTACCAAAACAGACCTGATCGCGGCAGTTGCAGCTCAGACCGATTCGACCGTCAAGGACGTTGCTGCCGTGTTGGCGGGTTTCGAGGATGTCGTGGTGGCCAACGTGGCCAAGGGCGAGAAGATCGTCATGACCGGATTCCTCACATTCGACCGCGGCGAGCGCGCCGCCCGCGTCGGTCGCAACCCCCAGACGGGTGAGGCGATCAAGATCGCCGCTTCGAAGAACCCGAAGGTCAGTGCCGGCGCATCGTTCAAGAAGATTGTGAACGGCAAGGAGCCGGCTCCCAAGCTCAAGAAGTAACCACTCTCGCAGTACGCCTGCACGCCGGCCCGGGATTCTCTGGGCCGGCGTGTGCGCGCCCGGGGCGGATCAGAGTTGGCCGATGGCCTTATGGGTTTGGGGAACCACCCGGACGTCGGGATAGAGGCGGAGGGCCAGCTCCTGGAACACCAGCACGTCGTCGGGGGTGGGGGCAGCGGTCACTGCCGCGAACGGCGTGACCGGCTGCAGGTAGATCACCGGCCGGGCTCCGGGGACGATCGAGGCGGTTTCGGCCACCATGGTCACCGCGTCGGAGAGCTCGCCGGCATCGGTGTCGGGACCGACCACGATCTTCACCCAGGAGTCGACCCCGGCGGCGAGGGCTACCTCCAGGAACCTTCGCTGGACCGACGGGTCGACCTGTTCGCCGTCCACGCTGGGGAGTTTCACGTCCATGCTGATGTAGTCCAGCCAGCCGATCAGTTCTTCGAGTCCGTGGACCAGAGTGCCATTGGTCTCCGCCATCAGCGGCATGCCCAGGGCAGCGAGTCGGGGGAACAGACCCACCAACCGCTTGGACTGCATGAGGGGCTCGCCTCCGGTGACGCTGACCGAGTGGTGGGGCATGGCTTCCCAGAGCCGTGCCACCGCTTCGACCGCCGCGTCGGCGGACAGCGGACTCTCGACCACCTCCCAGTCCCGCCGCCCGGGGGTGTGCTCGATCCGGCACGGCCCCGGCCGTTTCTCCAGGGCTTCGGGTTGATCGCAGTAGGCACAGCGGATGTTGCATCCGGTCATCCGCAGGAAGACCTGTCGGGTGCCGACCAGGCCCGCTTCCCCCTGGATGGCGGAGAACACCTCGGAGACCAAGAGGCCGGACCCGCCTTCCACCGTCGTCACGGGTGGGGGAGCGCTGGGTCGTCGACACCCGCCTCGCGAAAGCCGCGGGCCCGGAGCAAGCAGGCGTCGCAGACTCCGCACGGCCGATCCCCGCCCTGGTAGCACGACCAGGTGAGTTGGAGGGGCGCATGGCGTTCGATCCCGAGGCGCACGATGTCCGCCTTGGTCAACTCGATGAGCGGGGTCCGGATCTCGATGGGATTCCCTTCCACCCCCAGCTTCTGGCCGGTGGCCGCCACCCCCCGGAAGGCCTCGATGAACTCGGGGCGGCAGTCCGGGTATCCCGAGTAGTCGATAGCGTTGACCCCGATCCAGACCGCGTCGAGCCCCCGCCCCTCGGCCACTCCCAGCGCCACCGACAGAAAGATCGAGTTCCGGGCGGGCACGTAGGTCGCCGGGATGCCCTCCTCGGTCCCGCCTTTCGGAATGGCGATGGAAGGATCTGTGAGGGCGGACCCTCCCCACGCCGACGTGTCCAGCTCGACCACCAGGTGCTCGGAGCGGAAGTAGCCGGCCACCCCGGCGGCATGATCCAGCTCGTTGCGATGGCGTTGGCCGTAGTCGAAGGTCAGCCCCATCGGCGGGGTCCCAGTCTCGGCTTCCGCCAGTGCCATGCACACGGTGGAGTCGAGCCCACCCGACAGGACCACCAGGTGGCCGGACCCCGGTTCGCTCACGACGATGCGGGGAGGGTCAGGTCCACCCACGACCCCGGGGTCTCCCACAGCCGGAGAGCGGAGACGGCCAGGCCCCCGGCGGTGAGCAGCTCCCAAGCCCGGTGGGCCAACAGCTCGGCGGTCGGGTTCTCCAGCACTTCGTTGAGGTCGCGGTGGTCCCAATGGTCGATGACCTCGCGTTGGACGACCGAGTTGAGGATGTCGAAGTCGACCACCACCCCGTTGGCATCCAGCCCACCGGCGACGG
This sequence comes from Acidimicrobiales bacterium, assembly GCA_036264255.1. Lineage (GTDB taxonomy): Bacteria > Actinomycetota > Acidimicrobiia > Acidimicrobiales > RAAP-2 > DASZIT01. The sequence continues at coordinate 4,576 of DATARI010000247.1, forward strand.
TCACGTCGAGGCGGTAGGAGTGGCCATGGAGGTTCTTGCACTTGCCGGTGTGCCAGTCCAGGTGGTGGGCCGCCTCGAAGGTGAAGGTACAGGTGACGCTGGTTTGGATGGCTCCCACTCCTTGGACGCTAACCCACCCAATTGGGCGTCGTTTCGACGCCATGGGTGGCTAGCGACGCCATTAGGCTGGTGGGGAAATGAGTGAAAGCAACGGATCAGAAGTCTCAGGGGGATCCGAGCCGGCCCAGCCCGGAACTCCGAACGGGGCGTTCGGGCCGAACACCTGGCTGGTCGAGGACATGTACGACAGCTACCGGGCCGACCCCACTTCGGTGTCGGAGTCGTGGCGGGAGTTCTTCACCGACTACCGCCCGGCGGTGACCCCGACCGCCCCAGTGGCGGTCGCCACTGCCACTGCCACCGCTCCGTCGCCCGCCCCGGCACCGACCCCCGCCCCCGCCGCCAAGGCGCCGGCACCCGTCACCTCCAACGGGGTCGCCCGCGATGGGGAGAAGGCCACCCCTCTCCGGGGGGCCGCCGGCCGCATCGTCACCAACATGGAGGCCTCCCTCCAGGTGCCCACCGCCACCAGCGTGCGGGTGATCCCGGCCAAGCTCCTCGAAGTCAACCGCACCATCCTCAACAACCAGCTCTTCCGGACCACCGGCGGCAAGGTCAGCTTCACCCACCTGATCGGCTACGCGGTGGTCAAGGGCCTGATGGCGGTTCCGGCCATGAACGCCAGCTTCGTCGCCGACGCCGACGGGAAGGGCACCCCCGGCGTGGTCCGCCACGACCACGTGGGGTTGGGGCTGGCCGTGGATGTCGAGAAGTCCGACGGGTCCCGGACCCTGTTGGTCCCGTGCATCACCGACGCCGACGCCCGGGATTTCCGCGGCTTCGTGGGCGCCTACGAGGACCTGGTGCGCAAGATCCACACCAACAAGATCGCCCCCGACGATTTCGCCGGCACCACCGTGACCCTGACCAACCCCGGGACCCTCGGTACCGTCCAGTCGGTGCCCCGGCTGATGCCGGGCCAAGGGGTCATCGTCGGGGTCGGGGCGCTCGGGGTCCCAGCCGGGTTCGAGGCCACCGATCCCCACACCCTGGCCGAGCTGGGGGTGGGCAAGACGGTCACCCTCACCTCCACCTACGACCACCGGATCATCCAGGGGGCGGAGTCGGGGCTGTTCCTCGCCTACGTCGCCGACTGCCTGATGGGCAAGCACGACTTCTACCACCAGGTCTTCGAGGCGATGGAGATCCCCTACGAGCCGGTGCGGTGGGAGAAGGACACCAACGGCGGCGAAGACGGCGTCGAGGGGGACCACGACCGCCTGCTGAAGCAGGTGCACGTGCAGACCCTCATCAACATGCACCGGGTGCGGGGCCACCTGATCGCCCACCTCGACCCGCTGGACGCCGAGCCGCCCGAGCTCCACCCCGAGTTGGACCCGCTGCACTACGGGCTGACCATCTGGGACCTGCCCCGCCGGTACGTGACCGACGGTCTGGCCGGGAAGGACACCGCCACCCTCGATGAGATCCTCCACACCCTCCGGAACGCCTACTGTCGCACCCTCGGCATCGAGTACATGCACATCCAGGACCTCGACCAGAAGCGGTGGATCCAGCAGCACGTGGAAGGGGTGGCGACCGAGCTCCCGCCCGACCTCCAGCGCCACACCCTCGATCGGTTGGGGGCCGCCGAGGTCTTCGAGCGCTTCCTCCACTCCCGCTACGTCGGCCAGAAGCGGTTCGGCCTGGAGGGGGCGGAGTCGGCCATCGTCCTCCTCGACACCATCCTCGACGAGGCGGTCACCGAGGGCCTGAGCGAAGCGGTGATGGGGATGTCCCACCGGGGCCGGCTCAACGTGCTGGCCAACATCGTGGGCAAGTCCTACGGGGAGATCTTCGAGGAGTTCGAGGGGAACCTCGACCCCGAGTCGGTACAGGGTTCCGGCGACGTGAAGTACCACAAGGGGGCGTCCGGGGTGTTCACCGGTCGCAAGGGTGGGACCATCCCGGTCTCGATGGCGTCGAATCCCTCCCACCTGGAGGCGGTGGACCCGGTGGTGGTTGGCATGGCCCGGGCCAAGCAGGACGCCATGGGCGGCGAGAAGGGGACCGGTCAGGCCCTTGAGGACGGTCCCGGGGTGCCGTTCCCGGTGCTGCCCATCTTGTTGCACGGCGATGCCGCCTTCGCCGGGCAGGGGGTGGTGGCCGAGACCCTCAACCTTTCGGGGCTGGCCGGCTACCGCACCGGCGGGACCATCCACATCGTGATCAACAACCAGCTCGGGTTCACCACCGCCCCGGAGGCGGCCCGGACCTCGGTGTACCCGACCGACGTCGCCAAGATGGTGCAGGCGCCCATCTTCCACGTCAACGGCGACGATCCGGAGGCCTGCGTGCGGGCCGCCCGGCTGGCCTTCGGCTTCCGCCAGGCCTTCCACAAGGATGTCGTCATCGACATGGTCTGCTATCGGCGCCACGGCCACAACGAGGGCGACGACCCCAGCTACACCCAGCCACTGATGTACGCCCTCATCGAGGCCAAGCGGTCGGTCCGGAAGCTCTATACCGAGTCGCTGGTGCGCCGGGGTGACATCACCCTCGAGGAGGCGGAACACGCCCTCGACAACTTCTCGGCCCGGCTGCAGGCGGCGCTGGACGAGACCCGGGCGGAGGCGGAATCCACCGCCGGGGTGACACCGGTTCTGCCGGTCTATTCGGTGCCCGACCTCACGATCCCGCCGGCGGCCACCGGTGTCGACTCCGCGGTCCTCAGCCGGCTGGCGGCCACCGTCAGCGCGGTGCCCGAAGGGTTCGTCATCCATCCCAAACTGGCCCGCCAGTTCGAGGCCCGGGACAAGGTGGTGGCCGACGGCGAGGTGGACTGGGCCCTCGGGGAGGCGATGGCCTTCGGGTCGATGCTGCTGGAGGGCACCAACGTGCGGCTCACCGGGCAGGACACCCGACGGGGGACCTTCTCCCACCGTCATTCGGTCCTGGTCGACAACGTCACCGGGGCCGAATACGTCCCGCTGGGCCAGCTCGGCGGCGGCCGGTTCACCGTCCGGGACTCGCTGCTCTCCGAGTACGCCTGCGTGGGCTTCGAGTACGGGTACTCGGTGGTGGCGCCCTCCGATCTGGTGGCCTGGGAGGCCCAGTTCGGCGATTTCTGGAATGGTGCCGAAATCATCGTCGACAACTTCTTGGTGGCCGCCGAGGACAAGTGGGGTCAGCACTCCGGGCTGGTCCTCCTGCTGCCCCACGGCTATGAGGGCCAGGGACCCGAGCACAGCTCGGCCCGGATCGAACGCTTCCTCTCGCTCTGCGCCCGGGGGAACATCCGGGTGGCCGAGCCCACCTCCGCCGCCCAGTACTTCCACCTGCTCCGGGCCCAGGTCCGGCTGGCCCTGCCCCGCCCGCTGGTGGTCTTCACCCCCAAGTCGCTGCTGCGGTCCCGTCAGGCCCGGTCCCCGATCGGGGAGTTCACCACCGGCTCGTTCGTCGAGGTGCTCGACGATCCGATCAACGGCCGGGAGGGATTCGATCCGTCCGGGGTCACCCGGGTGGTGCTGTGTACCGGCAAGGTCGCCTACGACGCCATCGCCCGCCGCGACGAGCTCGGCAAGGACCAGGTCACGGTGGTGAGAGTCGAGCAGCTCTACCCGTGGCCGGGGGCCGGCATCGCCGGGGTCTTGGAGCGCTACCCGAACGCCACCGAAGTGGTGTGGCTCCAGGAAGAGCCGGAGAACATGGGGGCGTGGAGCTTTGTCCACCAGCGCCTCCACCGATTGCTCCGGGACACCCACTCCTTGTCCCACGTGAGCCGGGCGGAGTCGGCCAGTCCGGCCTCGGGCAGCGCCGCCCTCCACCGTTTGGAGCAAGAGGACCTGCTGGTCCGAGCCGTCGGCTGATCCCCGACCGCCGCGATGGGGCCGGAGGGTCAGACCAAGAAATCGCGAGCCAGGGCCATCCACATCTCGGTGGACAGTCGGAGGGACTCGACATCGACCCGCTCGTCGATCCCGTGGAACATGGCGCCGTACTCCGCCGACCCGATGGCCGCGCTGTGTAAGCCGAAGCCATAGGCCACGCTGCCCAGCGCCCGGTGGTACTTGGCGTCGGTGGCTCCGGCGGTGAGGAACGGGATGTTGGTGGCGCCCGGGTAGAACCCCTCGCTCACCCGCTGCAGGGCGTCCCACAACGGGGTGTCGATCGGCGACGCGGTGGCGGGATAGGCGTCGCGGAAGGCGACCTCGACGCTGTCCGACAGGTCGCCGACCACCTCGTCGACCATGGCCCGGACATCAGTGATGTCCCATCCCGGGAGGCTGCGGATGTCGATCTGCAGCTCGACCCGGTCGGGGATCACGTTGATCTTGGTGCCGGCCTCCATCATGGTGGGGGCCATGGTGGTGTGGGTGCAGGCGTGGGCCTGACGGGCCAAACCCAACTTTGGCGAATCGTCGCAGAAGGCGTCGATCTGGTCCGGGTCGAGCAGCTGCTCGGTGAACTAGGGCGGGTACCCGAGGCCTTGGACGAACCGCCGCCAGATATCGTGCATCTCGGCCTGAGGTCGGTACTCGTCGATGCGGCGGACGATCTCCGCCGCCTTGATCAGCGCGTTGTCGGTGCGGAGCGGCTGGGAGGCGTGACCGGGCACACCCTTCACGGTCAGGACGCACCAGAAGATGCCCTTCTCGCCGACGATGACCGGCAGCCGGGTGCCGCCGTCGGCTCCGGTCGACGGGAAGCCGCCCGACTCCGTGATCACGTAATCGCTGTTGACCTCGTCGGCGTGGCGCTCACACAGCCACTTGGCCCCGTGGATCCCAAGCGCCTCCTCGTCGGCCACCGCCACATAGGTGAGGTCGCCGGCGGGCCGGAAGCCGGCCTTGGCCAGGTGGCGGAGACCGGTGGCCATGGTGGCGGTGAGGTTCAACATGTCGATGGCGCCCCGACCCCACACCTCGCCGTCGATCAGTTCGCCCCCGAAGGGATCGTGGCGCCAGTCCTCCCCGTTGGCCGGGACCACGTCGGTATGGCCCAGCAGGGTGAGGGAGGGGGCGGAGGGGTCGGTCCCGTGGATCTTGGCCACCAGTGAGGTGCGCCCGGGGATGGGCTCGTAGGTCTCCATCGCCACGCCGGAGCCCTCGAGATAGGTGCCCAGCAGGTCGGCGCTGCGCTGCTCGTGGCCGGAGGCGGGGGTTCCGTCATTCACGCATTGATTGCGGATCAGGTGTTGGAGCAGATCGGTCGCCTCGGCGGCGAGGGCGTTTTCAGTGGCCACGAGGGCATCGTAGGCCTGCGTCCACCTTGGCGGTTCTCGAGCGAGGTGCGCCGGGTGCCAATGTCCTGGTCAGGGCTGGTCTTGGCTGCTGGCCCCGGGGATGACAGCCATTCACTCGATGGACCCGGTTTCGGTGCGGACCCAGGCGATGTAGGCGGGGCTGGCGTCGTCGATGGACACGGCCAGAACGCAGGGCACCTTGTAGGGATGGTCTCGCTCGATGCGCTCGATGAGTTGGGAGACGAGCTCGCGGCGGGTGTGCAGTGCCACTCGCACCTCGGTTGTGTCGTGGACGTTGCCCTCCCAGCGGTAGATGGAACGGATAGGGGTGATGTGCTGCGCACAGGCACACCAGCGTTCCTCGACCAGGATTCGGGTGAAGTCGGCGAGCCACACCGGGTCGTCGGCAGTGACGATGACTTCGGAGATGCCACTGGTCATGATGTCGGATCCTTCCTCGCTCAATGTGGATCTGCAGGCGATGGCGCAGGCGGCCCGAGTGGACGGAAACTCCTGGTCACCGATATTGCCACTTAAGAAGGGTCCTCTCGGAGCCGATGTAGGTGGAAATACCGAGGAAGAGGGTCTGGATCTTGGAGCATCGGCAGGCTGTCCCTTCGGGGCTATTTCGGATCGGGCTGGGAGTCGCCCTTGCGCTCATCACGGCAATTGCGACCACTTCGCTCGGTGCCACTCCTGCGGCGGCGGCTGCCTATCCGATCACGTGGACGCCGATCAATGTTCCTCCTCCGCCAGACGCCTCCGGGGGCGAAGGAGGAATTCAGGCATCGTCCTGCCCCGTACTGGGGTGGTGCGTGGCCATCGGTTCCTATTTGGCTACGACACCAGACCCCAACGTTTCGACCAACCAAGGCTCGATTACCTTGCTGTCGGGTACCGATGTGACGGGAATCCAGGCCCCACTACCGGGGGACGCCGCCGTTGAACCAGAGGTCAACATGAACTCTGTTTCGTGTTCGCAACCGGGATCTTGCGTGATCGTTGGGTCGTATTTCGACGGCAATGGGCAGGAACAGGGGCTTATTGACACCCTTTCACTAGGTGCCTGGAGTAGCCAGCAGGCTCCTGCCCCCCCGGATATCTCGCAGGAAACAGATCGCCATTACATCAACCTCACCGATGTGAAATGTGATTTGACCGGAGATTGCGTCGCGATCGGTTTATACAACGACAGCGTGCCCGTGACCCGAGGCGTCATCGAGTCCGAGACAGGAGGTGTTTGGGGTGAGACTGAAGCGCCAGTCCCTCCAGATGCCTACGCGGGCCCTAACCCCAACTACCTCAACAACGAACTCACGGATCTGTCCTGTCCCACCATTAGTTCATGCGTCGCGGCCGGTGCATATGCCCAAACCGAAGCCCCCAGCTTCGGCCAATTCGGCCCCCAATACGGGATGTTCGTAGATTCCCTTACGGGAGGTACCTGGGTGGCCAGCGAAGTGCCCCTCCCGCCAGACTCTGCCGTGGGAATTGGGCTCGACATAAGTTTTGGCGAGTGGGTGTCATGCGCGGCACCGGGACAGTGCGGAGCCACCGGTGGCTACTTCAACAATGCCGCTCAGACCAACGAGAGGGGGGTGGTTGCCACCCTCGACGGTGGGACCTGGACATCAATCGCGGCGCCGGTTCCAGGAAATGTAACGGCATCACCGATCTCCCGCGCGTCAATGACCTCTATCTCATGTGCCGCAGCCGGAGCCTGCGTGGCTGTCGGCTTCTATCAGACCAACCTATTCGCCTCCAGCGGGGCCCCTGCGGACCAAAGCGTCATCGACACTCTGACAGGAGGTGTATGGACACCGAGCGAAGCACCGCCGCCCACCTCCGATACTTCCGAC
>DATARI010000056.1:0-8456 GCA_036264255.1 Acidimicrobiales bacterium
ACCCGGCACTCGCGGAAGCTGCTCACCCATGCGAGCATCACCGGGGTGAGGCTCCGCTCCCTCCACCAGCACAATGAGGACGACCGGGTGGAGGAAGTGGTCGCCGCGGTGGCCGGGGGGATGACCGTGGCGGTGGTGAGCGACGCCGGCATGCCCGGGATCTCCGACCCGGGGAACCGGGTGGTGGCGGCGGCGGCGGCGGCGGGGCTGACCGTCTCGGTGATCCCCGGGCCCTCGGCCGGACTGGCTGCCCTGGTCGCCAGCGGGCTGCCCACCGACCGCTTCGGCTTCGAGGGATTCCTCCCCCGATCCGGGAAGGAGCGGCGGAGGCGTATGGCCGCGCTGGCGGCGGAGACCCGGACCACGGTGGTGTTCGAAGCCCCCGGTCGCCTGGCCGCCACCCTCGCCGACCTGGCCGCCACCCTGGGGGACGACCGACGGGTGGCGGTCGCCCGGGAGCTGACCAAGCTTCACGAGGAGATCTGGCGGGGGACCGCGGCGGACGCCGCCGCCTGGGCGGCGTCGGGGCCGGTTCGGGGCGAAGTGGTCATCGTGGTCGCCGGAGCCCCGGAGGTCGAAGAGGCGGAGGTGGAGGACGGCCGGCTGCAGGAGGCGCTGGAGACTCATCTGGCCGCCGGCGAGCGCACTCGGGGAGCGGTTGATGCGGTGGCGGCCGAGTTCGGGGTGGCCCGCCGCCGGGTCTACGATCTCGCCCTCGCCGCCCGGAATGCCACCCCGACCCGCGGGGTTGACATTAGGGCGTAATAGTGGGCGGACAGGGACGACAGAGAGGGACAGGGCATGTTCGGACGAACCGAGATGGACAAGACCCAGGCACCGGGAATCGGGCCTGACGAGGTTCCCGAAGGGCTCGACCGGGCCGCCTTCGCCGCCGGGTGCTTCTGGGGGGTCGAGGAGTTCTTCCGGGCCATTCCCGGCGTGGTCGACGCCATCTCCGGCTACGAAGGAGGCGAGGTCGACCACCCCACCTACGAGCAGGTCTGCTCGGGCCGGACCGGGCACGCCGAAGCGGTGCTGGTCACCTTCGACCCGAATCAGGTGTCGTTCGAGACCCTCCTGGAGGAGTTCTGGCGGCACCATGACCCCACCACCCTCAACCGGCAGGGGCCCGATCACGGGACCCAGTACCGTTCCGCGGTGTTCACCCGCACCGAGGCCCAGGAGAAGGCGGCCCGGGCGTCGCTCGACGAGTACCAGGCCCGCTTCCAGCGGCCGATCGTCACCGAGGTGACCCCGGCCACCACCTTCTGGCCGGCGGAGGAGTACCACCAGCGATTCACCGAGCGCACCGGGCGGGGTGGATGCCACGTCGCCAACTGGTGACCGGGTAGCCACCACCCCGGTCGGGCGCCGCGCGGCGGATCGGTACGCTACGGGGCAGTGTCCCGCTACTACATCACCACCCCGATCTACTACGTCAACGACGCGCCCCACGTCGGGCATGCCTATGCCACCGTCAATGCCGACGGGTTGGCCCGCTGGCACCGCCTGGTCGGCGATGACGTCTTCTTCCTCACCGGGACCGACGAACACGGCCAGAAGGTGGCCCGGGCGGCCGAGGAACACGGGGTCAGCCCCCAGGAGTGGACCGATCAACTCGCTCCCCGGTTCGCGGAGGCCTGGGCGGAGCTCAACATCTCCAACGACGACTTCATCCGGACCACCGAACCCCGCCACGCGGAAGCGGTGCAACAGTTCCTGGGGAAGATCTATGAGAACGGTTGGATCGTCAAGGACACCTACCGGGGCCTCTACTGCGTGGCCTGCGAGCAGTATTACAACGAGGACGAGTTGGTCAACGGGACCCTCTGCCCGGTCCATCTCACCCCGGTGGAGCTCTTGGAAGAGGACAACTACTTCTTCCGCCTCAGCGCCTTCGAACAACGGCTGATCGACTGGTACGAAGCCGCTCCGGAGGCGGTGATCCCCGAGGCGAAGCGCAACGAGGCCCTCAGCTTCATCAAGGGTGGCCTGCGGGACATCTCCATCACCCGGACCTCGATCGACTGGGGGGTCACGGTCCCCTGGGACGAGGAGCACGTCTTCTACGTCTGGTACGACGCGCTGGTCAACTATCTGACCGCCATCGGTTACGGCCAGGACCCGGAGCGGTTCGAGCAGTGGTGGCCGGCGGTCCACCACCTGATCGGCAAGGAGATCATCCGGTTCCACTGCGTGTGGTGGCCGGCCATGTGCATGGCCGCCGGGATCGACCCTCCGGCCCAGGTCCAGGTGCACGGGTGGCTGCTGGTCAGCGGGCAGAAGATGTCCAAGTCCAGCCTCAACAAGATCACCCCCGGCGAGCTGATCGCCGACTTCGGGGTGGACCCGGTCCGCTACCACCTGCTGCGGGACGTCCCGCTCGGGTCGGACGGGGACTTCTCGGCCGAGGGGATCACCAGCCGGTACAACGCCGACCTCGCCAACAACCTGGGCAACCTGGTGTCCAGGGTGGCGACGGTGGTCGGATCCAAGAGCGGGGGAGTCGGTCCGGCGCCCGACCCCGAGAGCCGGCTGGCGGCGGTGGCGGTCGACGTGGTGCAAGAGACGACCGCGGCGTGGAACGCCGGCTTCCCGCACCTGGGTCTCGAAGCCACCTGGAAGCTCATCCGGGAGACCAACGCCGAGTTGGAGACGGCCGAGCCGTGGAAGGCGGAGCCGGGTCCCGCGGTCGACGCGGTGCTCGGCAGTGCGCTCGAAGTCCTGCGGGTAGTGGCGGTGTTGATCGTCCCGGCCATGCCGGCCACCGCGGTGGAGATCTGGCGACGGATCGGCCTCGAAGGCTCGCCCCTCGATCAGCGCCTGCCCGAGGCCGGGGTGTGGGGCGGCTACCCCGGAAGCCTCGACGTGGAGAAGGGCAGCCCCCTCTTCCCCCGCCGGAAGTGAGCTCGACGCCGGCCGGCCTCGATCACCGCGCCCACCCCGAGGCGGTGGTCGAATGGTTCGACTCCCACTGCCACCTCCAGACCGAGTATCTGGGCGGTGACCAGGGAGAACCCGGGGCGAAGGTCGGAGGCCACCTGGAGCCGCACGCCACCCGCCTGCATGCCGCCATCGCCCGGGCGGCGGAAGCCGGGGTTACCCGGATGGTGTGCGTGGGGACCGATGCCACCACCTCGGCCGAGGCGGTGGATCTGGCCCGGACCATGTCCCGGGGTGATTCAGTGGCCACCGCCGAGGGGATCAGGATGTGGGCGACCATCGGCCTCCACCCCCACGACGCCATCAACGGGGTGGACACCCTGGACGCCATCCTGGAGGCGGAGCTGTCAGATCCGGGTTCGACGAATGCAGCGGATAAACCGTCGACAATCGTGGTCGGCATAGGAGAGTGCGGACTCGATTATCACTATGACCATTCACCTCGGGAGGTCCAGCGGGAGGCCTTCGCGGCGCAGATCGAACTGGCCCGCCGTCACCGGTTGACACTGGTGGTGCACACCCGCGAAGCGTGGGACGACACCGTCGACATCCTCGCGGCCACCGGGGTCCCCGACCGCACCATCATCCACTGCTTCTCGGGGGGACCCGAGGATGCCCGGCGCTGTCTCGACCTCGGAGCGTCACTCTCGTTCAGCGGGATCGTGACCTTCAAAACTGCCGTCGAAGTTCGAGAAGCGGCGGAAATCTGCCCGATTGAGCGTCTGTTGATCGAGACGGATTCGCCCTTTCTGGCCCCGGTGCCCCATCGTGGATCGGCCAACGAACCGGCCCGAGTACCCCTGGTGGGGGCCACAATTGCTACCGTCAAAGGGGTAAGTAGGGAGCTGGTGGCGGAGGTCTCGACCCGCAATGCCCGCGCCCTGTTCGGTTTGTGAATCTCGGCACAAGGTGTTACTGACGGTAACTATTCGGTCGATCGGGTTTGATCGCGCGCAGGAACCTGTCTAGGTTGGAGGTCGCGGCCGCTGCATTTGAGCGGTCGTTTTCATTTAAGTCGGCTTGGAGGAGACGGCTTGAATGTTGTCATATACGTCCCCAACCAAGGTGGAGTTCTGAGGACCTCAATGCAACGGAGTCGTCGGCCCGGTGCCGCGCTCCTTCTGTGCGGAGCGCTCGTGATCGTGCCGCTCCTCGTCATCCAGACCGGATCGAGCCTGTCGGCATCGGCTCACGGAACCACTTCGAGCCACGGTTCGGCCGCGCCCAGCCATGGCGGGTACTTCCCGGCTTGGCAGTTGGCCGCCGACAGCATCAAGTCGACGGCAGGAACCGGCGCGAACCTGGCAGTCCCGCCGATTCCGACCACCACGGTGGTGACGACCCCGGCCACCACCGCGACGACTTCGGCCCCCACCACCACCTATGCGACCCCGACCACCCAGGCGGCCCGGATCCAGACCACCACCCCGACCACTGCCGCTCCGGTGCAGGCGGCCCCAGCCCCGGCGCCGGTGGCCGCCCCGGCCCCGCCGGCCAACTCGATCACCGGGATCGTCACCTACTACGACGCCACCCCGGGCACCTGCGCCAGCCCGACGCTGCCCTTCGGCACGGTGGTGACCATCACCAACCCCGACAACGGGGCCACGGTGAGCTGCACCGTCGACGATCGGGAGGCCGACACCGCCCGCCAGATCGATCTGGCCACCGCCACCTTCGCCCAGATCGCCCCCCTGTCCCAGGGTGTCATCTCCGATGCCGAGCTGAGCTGGTGACACACTGAGTCGGTGACCTACGGCCGAGCGGACATTCATGCCCTGCTCGACGCCAACAATCTCCATCCCAGCCGGGCCCTCGGCCAGAACTTCGTGGCCGACGGCAATACCGTCAGGAAGATCACTCACCTCGCCGGGGTCGGTCCGGGTTCGCGGGTAGTGGAGATCGGAGCCGGTCTCGGGTCGTTGACCTTGGCGTTGGTCGAGGCGGGGGCGGAAGTGACGGCGGTCGAGATCGACCGGCGGCTCCTCCCGGTGCTGCGATCGAAGGTCGAACCCCTTGGCGTCCGGGTGGTGGAGGCCGACGCGCTGACGGTGGATTGGGGAGCGCTGCTGGGGGATGGCGGGGCGGGCGGAGGCGCCGCCGAGGATCGAACCCCGGGGGGGAATTGGTCGCTGGTGGCGAACCTCCCCTACAACGTGGCCGTCCCGCTGGTGATCCGCGTCCTGGAGGAGGCTCCCCAGGTGGCATCGTTACTGGTCATGGTCCAGCGGGAAGTGGGCGACCGGCTGGTGGCCCAGGCCGGGGACGAGGCCTACGGGGCGGTCTCGGTGAAGGTGGCCTACTGGGCCCGGGCGGCCCAGGTGGGCAAGGTGCCGGCCTCGGTGTTCATCCCCCGCCCGAAAGTAGAGTCGGTACTGATCCGGATCGACCGCCGGCCCCGCCCGGAGGGGGCGGCCGGGACGGTGCCGTACGACCGCCTGTTCTCGGTGGTCCGGGCCGGCTTCGCTCACCGCCGCAAGATGCTGCGCCGTTCGTTGGACGGGTTCGTCGAGCCCGAGGCGTACGCGGCGGCCGGCGTCGAGCCGACGGCCCGGGCCGAGGAGTTGGGATTGGACGAGTGGGGGAGGCTGGCGGCGTGGCATCCGACCGGGTCGATCGCCTCATGACCCCCACATCGCCGGGGCCAGAAGGTGGCGAGGCGGTCGAGGAGCGGGCCGATGCCGTCCAGATCTCGGCGCCGGCCAAACTGACCCTCTGGCTCCGGGTGACCGGCGTCCGCCCCGACGGCTATCACGAGCTCGAATCCGAGATGGTGACCCTCGATCTGGCGGACACCCTGATGATCGGACCCGGGGACGGGTTGAGCATCGAGCCACAGCCGGTGGCTTCGGACGACGACGCCCCCCCGACTCCCGCTTCGGGCCTTTCCGCCGGCCCCGACAACCTGGTGGTCCGGGCCCTGGCGGCGGTCGGCCGGACCGCCCGCGTCCGGCTTATCAAACGGATCCCGGTGGGGGCCGGGCTCGGCGGCGGATCGGCCGACGCTGCCGCCATCCTGCGCTGGGCCGGTTGCAACGATCTCCGTATCGCCGCGGAGCTCGGAGCCGACGTCCCGTTCTGCGTCACCGGGGGAAGAGCGCGGGTGTTGGGGATCGGTGAATCGGTGACGGCGCTGCCCTTTCAGGACAACGAGTTCACCCTGCTGTTGCCGCCGTTCGGGGTGGACACCGGCGCGGTCTACCAGGCGTGGGACTCTCTCGTCGGCGGGGGATCGTCGGCGATGGCGACCGCCTCCGGCAACGATCTCGAGGCTCCGGCAATCTTGGTCGAGCCCCGTCTCGCGGTGTGGCGCGACGTATTCGCCGCGACGACCGGTGTCGCACCCCGGTTGGCAGGAAGTGGCTCCACCTGGTTTGTCGAAGGAGGGCCCGAAACCTACGGACTCCAAAGCGGCCAGTCTCTCCGGATCGGTCGAGTTTCCGGCCGAGTGCTGGGGGCGAGAACGGTACCGGCCACCCCCCTTTGAGGTCCGGGGACCTTGGCGGTGGGGTTATGCCCGACTCCTCCACAGGGGCCGGATAAGTAATCAGTAAACAATCGCGGCGGAGGGCGTAAAACCTTCGTCAAATTCGCCTCCCCTGTTTTGCGCGGGCGGTAGAAAGGATTGTGCCCGACACCGGAGCGCCTACTCCGAGGGGGAGGGTGACGGCAGAAGGAGACGAGTTACGACATGACCACGGCATCTATTTTCAGCAATGTTCCGGTGCTCTTCCTCTACGTGTTGTCGGCGGCTCTGGTCATTTGGGCTGTCACCGATGTTGTCCGCCGTCCCAGCTCGGTGATGCCCCCCGCCCGGAAGGCGGTCTGGGCCATCGGCTCGGTCGTCGGATGGCTGTTGTTCGGCCTCATCGGCGCGGCAGTGGCGGTGGTGTACCTGGTGGGACCCCGGAGGCGACTGAACGCCGCCCGCTGGTAACCGGGGACTCAGCCAAACCCGGCGAGAACGTCGGGTCGCTCGGCGGCGCCGGGGCTCACTTCATGTCCAGGGCATGGCGGCTCGCTCGCTCCAGTAGCGCTCAGGTTCGATTGCCAGACTCGTGAGTCGAGCCGCGTCGACCTGGCTGGCGCCGTCGAGCGCCTCCAGATTGGAACGCAGTTGTGAAACCGTCGCGGCTCCGGAGAGCACCACGTCGGCCCAGGGCTGAGCCAAAGCCGCCGCCAGGGCGGTGACGTCGGGGCGGTCACCGAGGGTCACCGTCGCCCGCCCCGGGACCGCCAGCCGTCCGTTGGCCAGGGCCTCCTTGACGATGACGGTCCACCCAGCCGCGTGGGCCTCGGCCAGTGCCGGCGCTGCCGAGGTCTCCAAGAGATTCCAGGTCGCCTGTACCGCCGAGAACAGGGGGCCCCCGTCGACCTGGATGGTCAGTGCCTTACGGAGGGTCTCCGCTTGTCGGGGACCGCTGAGGCTGAGACCAACCGGCACCGCCAGACCGGCCAGGGCGCGCTGCACCGCCAGGTCGTCGAGGATGCCGGACTCCAGGGTGGCAGAGTGGACTTGGTAGAGCCGGAGCCACCTACCCAGCCGCGCGTCGGTCTCCGGCCATTGGCGAGCCAGCGCCGCGGCCGAATGGTCCTTGACCTCGGGGATCTCTGCGTCCACCTGCCAGTCGGCGGTGTAGGTGTAGCCCCATTTGGAGGAGACGGTGACGTTCTCCGGGCGGATCCGGCGACGGGTCAGCCACCCGGCCAGGAACTCTTCGGCCCGGCCGTAGGAGCGGGCGGCGTCGAACCAACGGATCCCGCCCTCCCAGGCCGCATCGCAGACCTGGTCACAGCGCTCCTGAAGGGCCTCGATCGAACGGTCGGGCCCGATGGCCGAGCCGTGGCCGACCGTCAGGTAGCCCGGCCTTCCCAGCGCGGCGAGGCCCAATCCCAAAACAGCCATGGGACAGTCTCACCCGTCGCCCTTCGCCCGAGTCAACTCGATCCTTGCAGTTTGCCCCCGTCCCCGGTTGGCAGTACGGAACTCAGCGGGCGATCAGGCGCACCGGCAACCGGTCATGGCGACGGACCATCAGGCTGTTCGCCCAGCGCGGTCCGTGCTCGGGGTCGAGAGTGATGTTCCTGGTCTGCTCCAGAAGCGCCGTGAGGACGATGCGCGCCTCGATGCGGGCGAGAGGGGCGCCGACGCAGTGGTGGATGCCGCGTCCAAAGGCCAAATGGCGCCGCAGCACGTGGCGCTCGAGGTCAATCTCGTCGGGTCGTTCGAATACCTTCGAGTCGCGGCTGCCAGACCCCCAGAGCATCAGGACCGTCGACCCCGCGGGAATCGGAGTGCCGCCGAGCGTCGTATCCCTGGTCACGTTGCGCATGTGATAACGGAACGGGGTCTCCAGCCGTAACGCCTCCTCCACGAACATCGGGATTCGCTCTGGGTGCCGCCGGAGGTGCTCTTGCAGGTCAGGGTGCTCCGCCAGGATGCGGACGGAGTTGCCGAGCAGGCTGGTCGTTGACTCACCACCGGCACTCAGGAGGGTGTGCAGGATGGTGGC
>DATARI010000073.1:0-13725 GCA_036264255.1 Acidimicrobiales bacterium
GGCGTAGCTCACGATGACGGGGCGGGTCGGTGGTGGACAGGACTTCGGCGTCTTGGCCGAAGAAGGACTTGATGACACTGTCGTGACGGATGTCATTGAGGAGAATCCCACCCTGGTTCGAGAAGATCTCCGGCGATCGGCCCACCATCCGGATGTCCTCGTAGCGGGTCAGCACCCAGGTGTCGAGAGGCTCGTAGTAGAAGACCGGCACTTCCCGGCGCATGCGCTCGAAGATCGGAAAGGGGTCCTCGGCGTAAAACGCCGGATCCTCGATCTGGATGAGCTCGGCCAGCCGGTCGCGCTCGGATTGGATCACCACGGGTCAACTCTCCTCATCCGGCTCGCCGGCTCCACCGCCATTTAGCGATAAATGATATGACTATTTGCAACCGCCGTCCATCTCCGGAATTGAGCGGGGGTGTCTATAAGCTCAGCCGATGATCCCGGCCCTGGTCACCAACGTCGCGGTGGTAGTGGTCGGGGAACCGAGAGTGTTCATCTCCCTGGTGGTCATCGCCATCATCGCGGTGGCCGCACCGATCATCGTCGACCTGAAGCCCTCGTTGCGGATCCCGGCGGTGGTCGTCGAGATGGTGCTCGGCACGGTGGTGGGGCCGCACGGGTTCAACCTGATCAGCCCCAACGTGGCCACCGACGTGCTCTCCTTCCTGGGTCTCGGGTTCCTCCTCTTCGTTGCCGGCCTCGAGCTCAACCCGGTCGAAATCCGCCGCCACGCCGGCACCGTGGTCACCGATTACGTGATCTCGTTGGTGATCGGGATCGGGGCGGCCTATCTGATCGCCCGCATCGAGCCGATCAGCCACCCGCTGCTGTTGGGTTTCGCCCTGACCTCCACCTCGCTCGGCGTGATCGTGCCCATCCTCCGCGACGCCCGCGAGAACCGAACCCCCTTCGGTCAGATGACGGTGGCCCATGCCTCGATGGGCGAGTTCGGCTCGTTGATCTTGGTGGCCGTCTTCTTCTCCTCCACCGACGGCGACCCGGCAGTTCGGATCGGGCTCTTCGTCGCCTTCGCCATCCTGATGATCTTCGCCGACCTCGTCATGGCCCGGGCCCTGCGTTCGAACCGGCTCTTCGACACCGCCCGCCGCCTCCGCGGAGGCAGCTGGCAACTCGACGTCCGTCTGGCCATGCTGGTGTTGATCGTCTTCGCGGCCCTCGCTGACGTGTTCGGGTTCGACGCCATCCTGGGCGCCTTCGCAGCCGGGGCGATCATCAAGGTCATCGACCGACGGGGGATCGCCAACGACCAGGATCTGGTGACCAAGATCGACGCGGTCGGCTACGGCTTCCTGATCCCGGTGTTCTTCATCTCCGCCGGGATCAACCTCAACCTCCGTTTGCTGGTCGAACAGCCCAAGCACTTCCTGTTGATCCCGGCCTTCCTGGTGGCGATCCTGATCGCCCGGGGGTTGCCCGCCCAGCGGCATCGCGCCCAGATCGGGCGCCTCCGGGCCGCCGCCCTCGGGCTGCTGCTCTCCACCACCCTCACCGTGCTGGTGGTGGTGGTGGACATCGCCACCGAGGAGCACATCCTCGATCAGGCGGCGGCGTCCGCCCTGCTGGCCGCCGGCCTGTTGTCGGAGCTCCTATTCCCTCCCGTCGCCCGTTGGCTCCTGGAGCGGGCCGACCAGCCGACCGAGTCAGCCACCGAACAACCGGCGTGACCGTCGTCCGGGCATGACCCCGACCGTTCGGGTGCTGCTGGTGCCGGGCAGCCTGCGGCAACGGTCGACCAACATCGCGGTGCTCCGGACCGCCCGGTCGGTAGCCCCCGAGGGGGTCGAGGCGGAACTCTACGAGGGCCTGGGCGACCTGCCCCACTTCAACCCCGACGATGACGTCGAGCCCCTCCATCCGGCGGTCGCCGATCTGCGCCGCCGGATCCGACGGGCCGGCGCGGTCCTGTTCTCGACCCCTGAGTACGCCGGCGCGTTGCCCGGATCGTTCAAGAACCTCCTGGATTGGACCATCGGCGATGCTGAGGAGGGGTCGATCTATGAGAAGCCGGTGGCCTGGATCAACGCCTCACCCCGAGGGGCGGTCAACGCCCACCAGTCGCTCCGCCAGGTGCTCGGCTACGCCAGCGCCGTCATCGTCGAAGCCGCCTGCCGGGACGTGCCGGTCACCGAAGCGGCGCTCTCCAGCGACGGGTTGGTGGGGGATCCGGAGGCCGTCCAGGAAATCGCCGCCGCCCTCACCACGTTGGCCGGTGCCGCCAACCCCGGCCCCGCGGACGGCCACCAACCCTGACAGCTACGGCTCGGATACCGTCCAACCGCGCCGCCGGAGCTCGGCGGCGAGCTCGCCGGCGGGCAGGGTCTGGAGCACCTTCTCGGCCGCCGACGTCCGGGTCGCGGTCGGGACCGGCGGCGGCGGGCTCCCGTCACCGGCGGCGGCCTCGTCGCCTTCGGCCTGCAGCCGGTTGATGAACGCCTCCACCTCGTCGCGGGTGAATCTCCCGCCCGCCTGGCGCTGGTTGAATCCCATCGGGCCGCGGGCGTCGCGGAAACTCGTGTGGCCGGCTTCCTGGAGGAGGGCCAGCAATTCCTGGACCTGCCGACCCGTGGCCTGAGGTCCGGTCGGTTGGCCGAATGCCATGGCCGCAGTCTGGCAGTCGGGGCGGTCCCGCGGGGGTGTCGGGGGTGTCGGGCTAGGCCGAGACGGTCCCGGACGGCTGGCGGTCCCGGTGAAGGTTCACCAATTCCGCCACATCCAACGGCTCGGCCGGGGTGACCCCGAGCGGCGAGGGGGCGGCGATGACCGGCAGCGAAGTGAGGCGGATGACCCGCTCCCGCACGTGGT
Organism: Acidimicrobiales bacterium; assembly: GCA_036264255.1. GTDB lineage: Bacteria > Actinomycetota > Acidimicrobiia > Acidimicrobiales > RAAP-2 > DASZIT01. Next base: position 2,827 of record DATARI010000073.1, read on the forward strand.
GAGAGAACAGCCGACCGAGGTGGCGACTGCGACCGGTGCCGAGGATGATGGCGTCGGCGGAGACGGCGGTGGCCATCGAGGCGATGGTCGGGGCGACCCGGCGGTAGAGGGCCCTCCGCACGCTCCCGGTCGCCCGGATGCCTTCCGACCGGAGCTGGCAGATGGCGTCGGTCACCAGGGCGATGGACTTCTCGTCGGAGAAGACGGGGACACCCCGGGAACCGACCACGTACTCATTGACGTAGAGGACATGCACGACGGCGGAGCACTCCCGAGCGACAGCGGTAGCAAAACTGAGGGCTACCTCGCTCCTCTCGGTGTCGTCCATTGCGAACAGCAACTTCTGGAACATCTCGGCCTCGCGATACCCGGCGACCTGTCTGTACAAACCCCCGGGCAACCACAATTGTTTCCATGATGTTAACCGCAAATGGGCTGGTGTGGGGTGGTTCCCGTCCCCTACTCTCGGGCGCCACACGGACACGCTGACCACCCCGCCGAAAGGAGCCGGGCCGGACGGGCCGCCACCGGTGGTTCCGACGCCCACGACCACCCCATGCCGAACTGCCTGGTTGTGCAGCACGTCGCCCCCGAGCCCGCCTTCGCCATCGCCGATGCCCTGTCGGAAGCCGGCGCGGACATCGACCTCCGCCGGGTGTTCGCCGGCGACCCCCTACCGGCCGACGGGTCGGGGCTCGACGGCCTGGTGATCATGGGCGGCCCGATGTCGGCCGCCTCCGACCACGGCTTTCCGACCCGGAGGGCAGAGCTGGCGCTCATCGCCGACGCCGTCGACCGCGGCATCCCCACCCTCGGGGTGTGCCTCGGGGCCCAGCTCCTGGCCGCCGCCGGCGGGGGTGCTGTCTTCCCGGGCGCCTCCGGCCCGGAGATCGGCTGGGGGCCGGTCGACCTCACCCCCGACCGCGCCGACGACCGGCTGCTGAGCGGGCTCCCGACACCGCTCACCGTCCTCCACTGGCACGGCGACACCTTCGACCTCCCCGACGGGGCGGTGCGGCTGGCCGGCAACGGCAACTACCCGAATCAAGGCTTCCGGCTCGGGCCGGCGGCGTGGGGGCTCCAATTCCATCTCGAAGTCACCGCCCCGGCGGTGGAGGGATTCCTGGCCGCCTTCGGCACCGACGCCGAGTCGGTGGTCGGCGGCTCCGATGCCATCCGGGCCGCCACTCCTGGGGCCTTGGCGTCCCTCCGCGATGCTCGGGATCTGGTCCTCAGGCGTTTCGCGGCGTCGGTGGCCGACCGGGCCGGACCTCGCGCCGCCACCGAGTTGGCCGAGCTGGCGTAGGCCGACCCGAGCACCGCGCCGGGCCGGGGCCACCGAGCACCGGGCCGGGCCCGGGCCACCGGGCCGAGCGCCGTGTTACCGGGCGTGATCCGCCCTGTTACGGCGGCGTGAACTGTGGCAAAAGGACTTGCCTCTGAGGCAAGAAGGCTTCATAGTCGGCCTCATGGAGCTCGCCGACGTCCTCACATCCATCGCCGCCTGCCTGCACGAGGAGCGGGTCCGGGCCGGGCTCACCCTCGAGCAGCTGGCCGTCCGGGCCGACCTCTCCACCGCCCACCTCTCCCGCCTCGAATCCGGTGACCGGCAGCCATCCATCGCCGCCTTGATCAGCCTGTCCCGGGCCCTCGGCATCTCCATGAGCGCGCTGCTCGGGGAGGGGACCGGTGAGTCGGCGGTCTCCATCTACTCGGACCACGAGCCGACCCACTTGGCCAACGGCCTGGTCGTCTCGGCCTGCAGTGGCTTTCCCGGCTCCTCCACCCTGGATGCGCTGCGGATCACCATCGAGCCCGACCGGGTCCCCCCGCCCTTCGCCCGGCACCGGGGGGAAGAGTGGATCCACGTGCTGAGCGGGAGTTTGCGGCTCGAGTTCGAAGCGGTGACCCACTCGATCCCGACGGGCGGGAGCGCCCACTTCGACGCCGCCCTCCCCCACCGGTTGGGCGCGGAGGGCGGCACCACCGAACTCCTGGTGGTGGCCGTCGATGCTCCCCCCGACCTTCGCAACCGCCCGCTGTTCCCGTCCTCGAACCTCGCCCACTAACTCCGAACGGAGGCCTCACCATGACCATGCTCTCTGACCTGGAAGCCACCGGACACAAGTTCTCCCTCGACCAGCTGATGGAGGTGCGGGCCCGCACCCGGGCGGCGGTGGGCATGATCGCCGACCAGGTGGAGGTGGGCATGGCCGAAGAGGACGCCAAGGCCCGGGCCCGCAAGATCCTCTCCGGCCTGAGCATGCGCCGGGGCTGGCACCACATCATCGTGCGCTTCGGGCCGAACACCACCAAGGACTTCATGGAGAGGTCGGAGCCGGGAGTCATCCTCGGGGCCGACGACATCTTCTTCGTGGACATCGGTCCCGTCTACCAGGGCTGTGAGGGCGACGCCGGCGACACCTTCGTGGTCGGCTCCGACCCCGAGCACCACCGGGCCAAACAGGATGTCCGGACCATCTGGGACACCGTCCGCAACGAGTGGTTCGCCAACGGGACGACCGGCCACGACCTCTACGACTTCGCCATCGCCACCACCGAGGGCCTCGGGTGGAAGTTGAACCTCGACCTCTCCGGTCACCGCCTCTCCGACTATCCCCATTCGGCCCACTACGACGGGTCGCTGGCCGACGTCGAGTTCCGGCCCAGCCCGAACCTCTGGGTGCTGGAGATCGCCATCGCCCACCCCGACCGGCCGTTCGGGGCCTTCTACGAAGACCTGCTGCTCGAAGACCAGTCGTTTCCCGATCCGCTCATGAGTGACCAGTAACCCAGTGACCAGTAACCGATAGCCAACGTGACCAGTGACCAGTAACCGGTGATGGGTCGGCCCCGACCGGCCGGCCCCACCGGGCGACACCGTCGTGTTTCATCCGTGGGGGGAACCACGCACAAGGAGAACCGAACCGTGACCATGCTCCGAGACTCCGCATCCGCCTTGAAGATCCAAAAGACAGTCGGCCTCCGGGCCAATGTGCTGGGGTTCCCGGCGCTGCTGGCCCAGTCGGTGGCGCTCATCTCGCCGACGATGACGGCGGTGCTGATCATCCCCCTGGCGTTCTCCAACGCCGGGGCCGGCACCTGGCTGGCCTACGGGTTCGGCACGGTGATGCTGCTGTTCGTGGTCTTCTGCCTCAACCAGTTCGCCAAACGCTCGTCGGGGGCGGGGACCATGTACGCCTATACCGGCCGGGGGCTCGGCCCGACGGCCGGGGTGTTCTCCGGCTGGACGCTGATCTGGTCGTACCTGTTCATCGCGGTGGCCGGCATGTGCGGGTTCGCGGTGTTCTGCGGACAGCTCCTCAGCGCCCTCGGCTGGCACGGTTCGATCCACCCCATCGTCTTCTTCGCCATCAGCGCGGTGGCGGGATGGTTCATCGCCTTCAAGGACATCCGGGTGTCCTCCATCCTCACCCTGATCCTGGAGGCCGCCTCGGTCGCCACCATCATCGCCCTCGCCTGCATCATCCTGTTCAAGCACAGCTTCAGCGTCGACACCTCGCAGATCAAGTTGCACGGGGTCGGGGTCCACGGGATGGCGCTGGCCGTGGTGGCCTGCATCTTCTCCCTGGTCGGCTTCGAGAGCGCCACCGCTCTCGGGGGCGAGGCCCGCAATCCGCTCAAGAACGTGCCGAAAGCGGTGATCTGGAGCCTGATCGCCACCGGGCTGTTCTTCGTGTTCATGAGCTACGTCGAGGTTGCCGGGGCCCGGCACCTCAGCACCCCGCTGAGTGGACTGGCCGCTCCCCTCAACACCCTGTCGGATGCCTACGGGGTCAGCTGGTTCAAGATCCCGCTGTCCATCGGGGCGATGGTCAGCTTCTTCGGGCTCTCCCTGTCGTGCCTCAACGCCGGCTCCCGGATCATCTACCCGATGGCCCGCCACGGGATCTTCAGCGGGCACCTGGGCAAGGCCCACACCACCAACCGGACCCCGCACATCGCCATCACCGTGTACATGCTGGTGATCTTCTCGGTGCCGGCCATCCTGGAGATCTTCACCAACCCGTTGACCAGCTTCGGCGACGCCGGCACCCTGGCGGCGTTCGGGTTACTGCTGGCCTACTTCCTCATCACCATCGCCGCCCCGGTGTACCTGAAGAAGATCGGGGAACTCCGCCCCGGCCACGTGGTGCTGGCCGTGGTGGCGTGTATTGCGCTGATGGTGCCGACCATTGGCAGCTTCTACCCGCTGCCGCCCTACCCGGTCCGGATCTTCCCCTACATCTTCGTGGGCTGGATGCTCCTCGGGGCGGGGTGGCTGTATGTGGTCAACCGCCGGCAGCCGGGGATCCTCCCGGCCATCGAGGCCGACCTCGAACGGGGGCCGGAGCCCGAAGAGGTGGTCATCGACATCCACGACTCGGTGGCCGAGGCGGAGCTGGCCATGAGGGCGCAACCGGCAGGGTAAGAACCACGACGAGGCCGGCGGCGGGGCGTCCGGGGGCTCATGAAGTCGGTACCAGCTCGCCGGTGGAAGTCACCGGCGACAGCTTCCCTTCCGGGTCGGTGCGGAACCAGATGACCCCGGCGACCAGCAGGGACCAGACCCCGATGGCCGGAAGGGCGAAGAAGTCGCCAATCGGCAGGATCCCGACGATGCCGACGACGAGGCTGAACCAACCCAACCAGGTGGGCAGGGCGCGGCTCTTGATCATGGCGATGCCGGCGGCGATGGCCATGGTGCCGAAGGCCATGGAGGCCAAGAGGAACGGGATGTCGCCCTCCAGGAAATTCAACGCGGTGGCAGTGGCCGGAGTCAGGTTCTTGGTCGTGTCGACCAGCGCCAACTCGACGCCGCCGGCCACCGCGCCGGTGACGGCGAAGAGGATGCCGCCGGCAAAGGCGATAGCCCCCCACCGCTCGTGGACGTCATCGCGCTGGAGCCAGTTCCGCAGGTAGGCAAACCAGAACAATCCGATCACCACCGCCGGAGCCACAAAAAAGGCACTGGCCGTCTCCTGACCGGTGTGGGTCCGGTAGTAGGCCAGGATCGAAGCTGGCGAATTGCTGGTATTCGGGGTGTTGCCCGTCGCGACGCTCGCAACCACCAGGACGACGAACCCCAGGCCGAGGAGGGGAGCGAGCTTTGACCATCGGGCTGACCCCTGAGGGGCGCTATGGGTGGCGACTGACATGGGGCTCCTTTGGTTGGGTTGGGAGCCACGCCGAGCCGAAGGAGGTGGACCGACCACCGGGCTGCGCCTCCGACGCCACCCCGGCGGCCACCCCCGGAGGCACAACGCTTCGAGCGCGAGCCGGGACCCGATGTCGTCGGGTGCCCGGGCACGTTGCCGCGCTCGACTCCTTGTTCAATAATGGGAACACGACGTGTAAAGGAACGCAATGGAGTGAATTGCGTACAAAATGATCGAGAGGTCATCGTCCGGTGCCCACCAGCATGGAGGATCGCGATGTCGATGCCCTGATGAGGACGGTGGCGGAATTGGCGGCGGTGAGGCCCGTCGAGCAGCTCCGTCACGACACCGTGAGCCTCATCACCGGGCTGATCCGGTCGAATCTCGTCGCTTGGAACGAAGTGGATCTGACCACCGGCACGCTCGAAGGAGTGATGCTTCCCGACCGGGAGTTCTCCGGTGGCCGTGAGGCCTGGGCCGCCCATGTGGGCTCCCACCCGGTGATCTCCTTTTACGAGGCGACCAGGGACGGGCGTCCCTATACCATCTCCGATTTCCTCGACGAAGACGAGTACCACCAGACCGGTATCTATCAACACTTCTATCGGCATCTGGGGGCCGAGGACCAGCTCAGCTTCGTCCTCCCGCACCCCGAGTTGGTGGTCGGAATCGCACTGAATCGGGAGAAGCGAGACTTCTCGACGCGGGACCGACAAGTGGCCAACCTGCTCCGGCCGGTGCTGGTTCAGGCCTACCGAAATGCCGTCGCTCATGACCGCAGTCAACTGTTGCTCGAGCATCTGAACTCCCGTTTGGAAGCCGATGGCGAAGGCCTGGTGGTCTGCGACCGCCACGGTCGGGTCCTCGAACGCACCCCCGGAGCCGAGGGGTTGGTCGCCCGCTGGTTCGGCCCTACCGACCGGTCGGCGCTTCCGGCGATAGTGGTCGACTGGTTGGGGAACCGGAGGGAACCCGGGCCCCCGTGGCCGCTCATCATCGAGCGGGATGGCACCCGGCTGGTGGTCCGCCGCCTACCGAGCCGGGAGGGAGCAGGCACCGCCCTTCTGATGTCAGAGACACCGACCGGTCGGGCGAGGGAGGCTCTGGTCCATGTCGGTCTCACCCGTCGGCAGGCGGAAGTGGTGGCGGTGATGGCCGAAGGAGCCAGCAATGCCAGTATCGCCAACAGCCTCGGCATCAGTTTCCGGACGGTGGACAAACACCTCCAACGGGCCTTCGACAAACTCGGGGTCGAGAACCGGACGGCGGCGGCCAACCTGGTCCGCCAGCTCGAACGCCAAGGCTGACGGGTGAGGCGCTGGACACCGGTCGGCGCTCCGACTGAATCGCTCGGCGCGGCCAAGGGTCGCGCATTAACCTTGACACCCGTGTCAGCTTCCGTGTCTGTTCCCCCGATCCCCGACACCATGGCGGCGGCCGTCTATCAGTCGCCGGGCGTCGTCACGGTGGAGAAGCGCGCCGTCCCGGTTCCCGGCCCTGAGCAGATCCTGGTGGCGGTCGACCACTGCGGTATCTGCGGCTCGGACATCCACCAGCTCCGCGACGGCTGGGGACTGAAGGCGGGGGCGGTGGCCGGCCACGAGTGGTCCGGCACCATCGTGGCGGTGGGCGACAACGTCGACACCTGGTCGATCGGCGAGCGAGTGGTGGGTGGCCCCTCCCCCCGTTGCGGGACGTGCCGGCGCTGCCGGGAGGGCAAACCCTCCCAGTGCGAGAACCGCTCGCTGAACATCTCCGACTGGACCGATGGTGCCTTCGCCGAATACATCCTGGTAGGCGCGGGCGGGGTGCTCCGACTCCCGGCCGGCCTGTCGCCCCGGCAGGCGGCCCTGGCCGAACCGCTGTCGGTCGCCCTCCACGGGATCACCCGTTCGAGGGTCACCGCCGGCGACACTGCCATGGTCATCGGAGCCGGACCGATCGGCGCCCTCTCGGTGGTCGGCCTCCTGGCGATGGGGGTCACCGACATCACGGTGGTGGAGCCGACCGAGGGTCGCAAGAGCCTGGCTCGGGACCTCGGTGCCACCCGGGTCCTCGACCCGTCCGAACTCGAGCGGTTCCCGCCCTGGGAACCCGAACGGCTTTCGGCGAATCCCGTCCACGTGGTCCTCGAGTGTTCCGGCCACAAGGCGGCCATCGAGGCCGGCTTCAACCAGCTCGGCCGGGGCGGCGTCCTGGTCATGGTCGGGGCCGGGATCGAGGCACCCGCCTTCGACCCGAACCGGATGATCCTCAACGAGCTCACGGTGTGCGGGTCGTTCGTCTATGACCAGGGAGGGTTCGAGCAGGCCCTCGAGCTGCTGGCCTCCGGGCAGGTCCCCGGCGACCTGCTCATCGACAGCACCGACGTCCCGCTCAATGGACTGGCCGAGGCCCTCGAGGCGCTGGCCACCGGACGGATCGCCGGCAAGGTGATGGTCGTCCCCGAGGTCTGGCTCTGATGGGCGCAGCTCCACTCAGACAAGGGAGGGTTTGATGGCACACGACTTCTACCCGTCGGGCAACCCCCGGTTCAATCACGTGGCGATGTCCCTGCCCGCCGACCTGTTGGGCGAGGACGGGCGACGCGACATCTGCCGCTTCTTCCACGACGTGCTCGGCTTCGACGAGATCGACGTGATGACGGAGGACCGCCGTCGGCTGGTCCTCAGTTGCGTCCACTGGGATCAGTTCATCTTCTTGGTGTCGGACGACAGTCCCATGCGGGGACCCCGCATGGACCACTTCGGATTCTCGGTGGGAACGCTCGACGAGTTGATCAACATCGAGCAGCGGGCGGAGGCGTTCCGCCAGCAGGACGACCGGGTCGATCTCATCAACCTCGACGTCGACGACCAGGGCGTGGTCAAGATCCACTCGATCTACGTGAAGTACCTCCTGCCGATGATGTGCGAGTTCCAGTACTGGGAGTTCGCCTCTTCGTCGACCCGTTAGTCGACCCGGCGACCGCGCCGTGGCTCAAGAGAGCTCGGCCAGCCGCTTCACGAACCCGTCCACGTCCTCCTCGGTGGTGTCGAACGACGCCATCCACCGCGCCTGTCCGGTCGTTTCGTTCCAGAGATGGAACGGGTAGTCGAGCTGGAGCTTCTCGGTCACCTCGGTCGGCAGGGTGGCAAACACCGCATTGGACTGCACCGGGTGGGAGATCGTCACGCCGGGGACCTTCGACACCCCGTCAGCCAGCCGCCTGGCCATGGCGTTGGCCGCCTCGGCATTCTTCCGCCACAGGTCATCGGTGAGCAGGGCGACGAACTGGGCAGAGATGAAACGCATCTTGGAGGCCAGCTGCAAGGACTGCTTCCGGATGAAGGGAAGGGCCCAGGCGTACTCGGTGCGGAGGACGACAACCGCGTCCCCACCCATTGCGCCGTTCTTGGTGCCGCCGAAGGAAAGTACGTCGACCCCGCACTCGGTGCCGAAGTCGCCGAGGTCGACCCCGAGATAGGCGGCCGCGTTGGACAGGCGGGCGCCGTCGAGGTGGAGGAACATCCCATGGCGGTGCACCCACCCGGCGATAGCCGAAACCTCCTCGGGGGTGTAACAGGTCCCGAGTTCGGTGGACTGGGTGATCGACACCACCCGGGGCTGTACGTGGTGCTCGTTGCCGCGGCCAACCGCCACCGACTCGACCAGCTCAGGGGTGAGCTTGCCGTCCGGCGTCGACACCGTGACCAACTTGCTCCCCAGTTGCCTCTCGAGTGCCCCGCACTCGTCGGTGTTGATATGGGCGGTCTCGGCGCAGATCACGCTCTGGAAGGGAAGCAGCATGGACGCCAGCCCGACGATATTGGCCCCGGTGCCATTGAACGCGAAGAACACCTCGGCGCCTTGGCCGAATTCCTGACGGAAGAGCCGGATCGCCTCAGCCGTCACCCGGTCCGCGCCATAAGCAGGGGCCTGGCCACCGTTGGCGGCCACCACCGCGGCCAGCACGTCGGGGTGCATCCCCGACCAGTTGTCGCTGGCAAAGGTGGGTCGGTCGATGGTCATGGTGCTCCTCGGGGTCTGAACCTCACCCCCACAGTCTTATCTGTCGGCCCCGGTCCTCGGACAACCTCCCGGGCTCGGGAACCTGGCGCCCGGTGTCAGGGGGGCCATCGGCCGGTGGGTGGGGATGGCCGTATTCCTGCAGCTCAGCCGGCCTGTCACACCCCCTCGGTACCGTGCCGACCATGACGACTCCCTCCATCCATCCGAACCACCTGACCTCTCTCGACCCGGTCAGGCGCCACCCTCCCCGCCATCGCTTCATGGTGCCGGTGGCGTGCCTGGCCCTCCTGGGCCTGGCCGTCGCCCCCCGGGCGTTTGCGGCGGTCATCGGGGCGCTGTTCTGTGTCGGCGCGGTGCTTGGATTCGTTGCGGTGCGTGGGGTTTGGCGGACGTTGCGCCGCCCACTGGGTTCCCTGTCGGTGGGTGACGCGTTGCTGGGCGCCTCCGCCCTCCGGTGGTGGAACCGGCGCCATCCGGGCCGCCCGATGTACCCAACCCTCGAGCGCCAGTGGCCGGTGAGCCGAGGCTCCTACCCGGGCGGCCGCCAGTACCGCTGACACCGGTGCACCGCGAGCGGTCTGACCGGCTCACTGTTCGGGCTCGGGTCAGGCTCGCCGAGCGGCCCGGCGCGGCGAGCGAGTTGGCTGGAAGGCCTCAACCCCTCGAAGACGGCGTCGGCGGTGGCCCGAAGAACGCCTGTCCGAGTGCGTTCGCCAGAGCTTGCAATTGCCGGGCTGTCTCTCCCGGCACCCGGCCCTCGGAGCGAAGCGCATAGGCGTGGGGGGTCTCCGCCGGGCGGCGCTCCCCGATCAACGGGCCAACCGTTGCGCAGGCTTGTTCCCACGCCCGCAGCAGCTCGGGGGGGACCTGTCTCCCCTCGCCGCCCTTCGATCCTCGGGAGCCACCGATCACCGCGTGGACGACTCGTCTCCGGAAACGGGTCGCCATGAGGATGCCAATGAGCAGAAGCACCGCTGCGCCTCCCCCGAAGGCGACCAGTCCGACATCCGTTCCTGGGCCCGAGGTTCCGTTGGTCCCGTGATTGGTCGACGCCGGGACCGGCGCCGACGTCGGAGGGACCGACGATGGCGAGGCCAGCGGATCCACTCCCTTGGGAGCCGCCGGGTCGGGCGCGATAGTGGCGCCGGTCGGGAACTCCACCGGGCTGACCGAGCTACCGCCGGCCGCCCCCACCTGGATGGGTGCCACCCCGGTGTAGCCGGTACTCCCGGGTGCGCCCCGTCCGGGAGTCGGCTCGAAACGCACCCACCCGAGTCCGGCGAACAGGACTTCCGGCCAGGTATGGATGTCGGCGGTCGTCACCTGATAGGTGTCACCCTGAATGAGCTGACCGGGGGTGGTTCCGACCGCCACCCGGGTGGGCAGCCCGTCGATCCGAGCCAGCAGTGCGAAGGCAGCGGCGAACTGCTGGCAGTAGCCGGCGTGGGTGACGAAGAGGAAGCGCTCGAGTTGATTGCCGGGTCCGGTCGGTGGCTGGAGGTTGTAGCTCTCGTTGACCCGCAGGTAGTTCTGGATCGCCACTGCCTTCTGGTACGGCGTGGCCAGACCCGCGACCAGCTGGTGAGCGAGGCGAACGACCCGAGCCGGTTCGGCGGGAACCCCAAGATCGACCGGCGGGGGTTGGGCGACCAGGGTGGCGCTGGCGAGCTCGGCGGCACTCGGCGTGGGTTGCAGTGCGTCGACGGTATAGGTCGCCCCCGGGGCCGCG
>DATARI010000108.1:0-8559 GCA_036264255.1 Acidimicrobiales bacterium
ACCTGTTCGCCGTCCCCCATGTGGCGGCCACCCAGGGCATTCTGTTCACCGCCGAACTGCTGATCGGGGTGGCGATGTTCGGGAACGAGCCCGACATCTTCCGGTACGCCCGTCGGGACAAGGGCCACAACATCATGTCCCTCACCTTGGGGTATGGACTGGGCATGCTCATCTTCCCCGTTGCCGGGTACCTGATGGCAGAGCTGTCCAGCGCCTCGACGCTCGGCAGCACCATGCACTTCTTCACCACCTTCTCCCTCTTCGGTCTCACCGCCTTGGCGGCGGTGGTCTTCACCATCAATCTGTTCGCCCTGAACGACGCCAATCTCTACGAGGCTGTCAACGCCACCCAGAATTTCCTCCGGGGGCGGCGGCGCGTCGAGACGGTGATCGCCCTCGGGGTGGTGGGTGCGATCGTCGCGGTGTTGATGGAACGCTCGAACTCCCTCCAGAGCAACTTCTTCATCGTGGCCAACATGTGTGCGGTGTTCCTTCCCTGCGCCACCATCGTGCTGGCCCTCGACGTGTTCCTGTTGGAGCGCCTCTCCGGATGCCATCGGCTGAAGGGCACCGGCGCGGACGCGCCGCTGGCGGTGACGTCCTGGGAGGCGGCGTCGCCCGGGAACGTGATCGGGATCGTCGCCATCCTGGCCGGACTCGCCGTCGGGGCGTTGACCGGCGGCCTCATCCCCGGGACGTCCGGGTTCGGGAAGACCAACATCGGGCTCCCGGCGCTGGAGGCGTGGCTGACGGCGTCGGCCGTCTACATCGGTGGCATGCTCTTCGCCCGGGTCCTGAGCTCGGACCGGGCCAAGCAGATCTTCCTGGGGCTTCCGAGCCAGGCGCAGGCCGAAGCCGAGGTGGAAGCGCCGGTTGGCGTCGTCGCCGACGGTGTCACCGAGCCGGTGATGGCGTGACGGCCACCCTGTCGGGTCGGGGGACGTCGAGGCGGAAGGTTTGGGTGATTCGCTGATGGACGCAGGGTTGCGTGCCGGGCCACTGGTGGATGTGCACGTGCATCTCTACGAGAACAAAGATGTCGGGCTCCAGGCCAAGGATAACTACACCATCTGGGAGTACGGGGAGGACCCCGGCGTCGACTTCGCCCCCTTTGCCGGCGATGTCGAGGACCTGGCCGACACCTTTGGCCGCGGGGGTTTCGACCGGGCAGTCGTCGTCCACCTGTTCGAGACGGCGCTGGCCCGCCAAGAGGCGATGGCCCGTCTGGCCCCCGGTCATTCCGGAGAGGAGGCCTTCGAGGCCCGGGCCGCCGTCGACGAGGCGGTAGCCCAGGCCATGGTGGCCTCCAACCAGTGGGTGGCGGCGGTGGCCCAGTCCATCCCGATGGTCGAAGTGTTGGTGACCGTCGATCCGACCGTGCTCGGGCCGGCGGCGCTGGTCGACCACCTTTTGGGCCTGGCCGACGCCGGGGTCAGGGGCATCAAGCTGCACCCGGTCTCCCAGGGGTATCTCCCCGACGATGCGCGCCTCCACCCGATCTACGACATCTGCAGCGAGTCCGGGCTGGTGGTGCTCTCCCACTCGGGACCGGGTCACCGGGGCGGTGCTTCGGCTCGGCCCAGTGAGTTCGTGACCGTCTTGGACAAGTGGCCCAACCTCCGTCTGGTCCTGGCCCACCTGGGTGGCGCGTCCTGGCGGGAGACCGAAGCGCTGGCCGACTCGTTCCCCCAGGTGGTGTTCGACCTGTCGGAGATCATCGAATGGATGGGAGCCCCGAACGCCCCGTCGGCGCCCGACCTGACCGGCTTGATCCAAGCCATCGGGGTGGACCGGGTGATGCTCGGATCCGACTTCCCCTGGTACGACCCGGCCCGGACGGTCGACCGGGTGATGAGCCTGCCGGGTCTCGGGGCGGGGGAGAAGGAGGCCATTTTGGGTGGCAACGCGATACGGGTGCTGGGTTTGGACCGGCCCACGGTGGCGGCATGACCCAGACCGACATCCAGCCGGAATCCCCCGGCTCCCCCGGAGGGGGTGATCCTGACCGATTGTGGTCCCCGCCACCGACGCCGCGCCGGATTCCCCACCTGCTCCCCCCCGAGGTCCGCCGCATCTCCCACTGGAACGACCCCTACGAGCTGCGAGTCAACAATTGGATCGAACCCTGGGACTTCGCCTCCGAACTGGACATCGGGATCATCGCCCTCCCCAGCTCCAAGAGCTCCATCAAGCACAACGGGGCATCGGCCGCCCCCAACGCCCTGATCGAGTCCTTCGCGGTGAACACCACCTATTCACCCGACTTCGATGTGGACCTCGCCCCGCTCCGGGTGCGGGACCTCGGGACCGTGGACATCCCCCCGTTCGACCTTCCTGCCGGGAACCGGGTCATCGAGGAGTGCCTGCTCGACTGTTACGCCCAACCCGAGAAGTTCTTCCCGGTCTTCATCGGTGGGGACCACGCCGTCACCGCCCCCTCCTTCCGGGCCTATTGCGCCGCTCACCCCGATCAGCAGGTGGGCCTCATCCATTTCGACGCCCACAATGACGTCCGGGTGCTTGACCACGGTCCGAGCAACGGCACCCCGATTCGCCAGATACTCAAGTCGGGTTACCGGGTGTCGGGGGAGAACCTGGTCCAGATCGGCATTCACGGCTTCATGAACGCCAGTTACTACAAGCGATGGGTGGAAGGGCAGGGGGCGACCATCTTCACCGGCCGGCAGTGCCGCCGGGAGGGGATCGAAGGGGTGGTCGAAGCCGCCATGGAGATCGCCACCCACGGCACCGATGCGGTGTACGTGACCGTCGACATCGACGTGTTGGAGTTGGGGTACGCCCCCGGCACTCCCGCCGCCACCCCCGAGGGGCTTCATCCCATGGACCTCTATGAGGCTCTGTTCTACCTGGGCCGGCGGCCGGAGGTGGCGGCCATCGATTTCGTCGAGCTGGACCCGTACCGGGACGTGGCCGAGATCACCACCCGCACCTTCGGGAGCGCCATACTCACCTTCATGGCCGGTTACCTGCTCCGGCTCCACGGCGGATGGCGGGGCTACGACCCGACGCCTCTGCCCCGTGAGTGACAGGGGGAGCCAGGGTGGACACACCATGATCGTCTTGGTATACGGTATACCATGAAGTTCGAGATCGACGACGACCAACTCATCGAATTCGCCCAGTCTCTGGCCCGGACACCCAGCCAGTCGGGGGAGGAGGGGGCGGCGGTGACGTTGGCCACCGAGCGATTCGAGAGCCTCGGCTTCGACGAGGTGGAAGTCGACGGGGCGGGGAACGCCATCGGCATCTTGGGGTCGGGAGACGGCCCCCGGTTGCTCATCGACGGGCACATCGACACCATCCCGCTCCACTCCCTTGATCGCTGGACGGTGGACCCCTTCGCCGGCGACATCATCGACGGGAAGCTCTACGGGCTGGGCATCTGCGACCAGAAGGCATCGATCGCGGCGGCCGCCCACGGCCTGGCGGCCGCCCTCCGGCGGTGCGGGTCATTCGCCGGGTCCGTCGCGCTGGTGGGCAGCGTGTGCGAGGAGGCCATCGAGGGCGCGGCATTGGCCCCGTTCGTCGAGCGGTTCCGGCCGGATTTCGCGGTGACATCCGAGCCGAGCGATACCCGGCTGTGCATCGGTCAGCGGGGCCGGGCCAAAGTGGAGCTGCGAATCAAGGGCCGGGCCTGTCACGCCGGCCACGCCGCCGAAGGGTTGAATGCCGCCGAGGCGCTGGCGCTGGTGATCGCGGAGGTCCGGGCGGCCGATCATCCGGTCCACGACCGTCTGGGGACCCGGGACATCACCTGCATCGACATCGCCTCTTGGCCCTACCCGTCGGTGTCCACCGTGCCCGGCGATGCGATGGCCCGCTTCGATTGCCGGTTCCTCCCCGAAGAGACCCCCGACTCCCTGATCGGCACGATCACCGACTGCGCCGCCCGCGCCCTCGGGGATTGGGCTGAATCACCGGCGGTCACCGTCGGCCTGGTCCAAGCCGAGTTCGCCACCTGGACGGGGGCCGAATTCTCCCTGGCTGAGTTCGAGCCCGCCTGGTGGACTGAGGAGGAGTCGCCGCTGGCCCGGGCGGCCATCGCCGGACTCACCGCAGTGGGTATCGATGCCACCCCCACCCACTACAGCTTCTGCACCAACGGCTCGTATCTGGCCGGCGAGGCCGGGATCCCCACCATCGGATTCGGGGTGGGGCTCGAGAACATGGCCCACCAGGTCGACGAGCACGTCACCCTCGACTCCATCCGCCGGGGGGCACAGGGATACGCCGCCCTGGCCACCCAGCTGCTCGCGGGCGAAGAGTATCGGTGACCGAAACCGGCCGGCGGTCAGGAAGGGGCGACGGCCTGGGCGGCCGCTTCTGCCTCCCGGCAGTGGCGGTCGGCGGCGGCCATGGCCACCTTGACGCTTCCGCTCGCCAGCGCGTCCACCAGTTCGAGGTGTTGGGCGACCACCGGCTCGTCGAGACCATCATCGGCGTAGGAGAGCTCGCCGGCGATCTCCACCAACCCAAGCAGGCGCTCGCTGAGCATCCGGGCCACCACCGGGGCGAAGGCGATCCGGTAGATGGCGGCGTGGACAGCCTCGTGGGCCTGGCTGAACTCGTAGGAGGAGATGCCAAAGCGTTCGATCACCGGTGTGAGCGCCTGGACCCGGCTCCGGACTTCCTCCCAATCGTCGGCGGTGCCCCGTTTGCAGGCCATCCGGGCAACCAGCCGATCGAGCTCGGCCCGGATGCGGAAGATGTCGTCGATCTCGGAGGGGGCCAGGCCGACCACCTCCAGGCTGCCGTTCCCGGTGCGGATCAGCAGGCCGTCGCTCTCCAGACGGCGAAGCGCATCTCGGATGGGGGTACGGCTCACCCGGAGCCGTTCGGCCAACGCCGCTTCGATGGCCCGGGTCCCCGGAGCCAGGGAGCGCGACACGATGGCGTGGCGAAGCAACCGGTAGACATGGTCGTAGGCGTGGACCATCACCACCTGGGGCAGCGAACTGAAGTGGTCGGATGCTGAGTCGGGTTCTGTGCTCGCCGGCAGGTCGGTCGACGTCGCTGGTGGTGTCACCTTTGCTTCTCCTGGTCGTTGGCTGGCACCGGTACCCACCCCGAGGTGTGCTGCACGGTAGGAGGGGTCGTGCTCGTAGTTCACGGTACACCGTCGACCATCGACCGAGTGGGTTATGGACCATCCCCTCATGATCGGGACTCAGCCGGAGGACCTCCTCGCCGATGGCCAACAGGGGCCGGTGGTGGTCGGGGAGAAGCCGGTGGGGCTTGGCGCGTTTTTGGATGTCTGCGCGGGGGCCGAGGTGACCGTCGATGAGGCGTCGTGGCCGCGAGTCCGGGCCGCCGCGGAGGCGCTGGAGGAGCTGTTGGACGCCGGCAACACCGTCTACGGCGTCACCACCGGTTACGGGGCATCCAGCGACAGTCCCATCTCGCCGGGTGATCGGGAGGCCTTCCAACTGGCCACCATTCGCAGCCATGCCTGCGGCACCGGCCCGGCGTTGCCATGGGCCCGGGCGCGGGGGGTGTGGCTGGCCAAGACCCTGAGTATGTTGACCGGCCTGACCGGTGCCGGGTTGTCTCCGGTGGCGACGATGGTCGCCCTCTTGAATGCCGGCTTCGCCCCGGTGGTACCCCGTACCGGGTCATTGGGCGCCAGTGGTGATCTCATCCCCTCCGGCCATGCCGCCCTCGCCCTCCTGGGTGAAGGCGATGTGCTCCGCTCCGACGGCACCCCCCTGGCCGCGGCCGAGGCGCTCGAGTTCGCCGGGGTGCCGGCCGTGGTCCTCGGACCTCGCGACGGGCTGAGCCTGGTCAACGGCACCTCGGTGACGACTGCGCTGGTCGCCCACGCCTGCGGGGAGGCCGCCCGGCTGCTGGCGGTGACCGAAGTGGTGGCGGCCTCCGCGTTAGAAGCCTTCGGTGGCCACCCCGACGCCTTCGACCCGGCGGTGGTGTCGGCCCGGGCCCATCCCGGTGCGGTGGCGGCTTCGGCCGGGGTTCGCCGGGCGCTGGCCGGAGTCGACCTCGCCGCCCTCGGTCGCCAGGGCATGCACGATCCGTATGCGTGGCGCTGCCTTCCCCAGGTCCATGGCGCGGCTCGAGACGCCTGTGGGTGGGCGTCGTCGACCTGCGAGACCGAGCTCGAGAGCTGCACCGACAACCCCCTGATCGTCTCGGGGGCGTCGGTGGTCTCCGGGGGAAACTTCCACGGGGCGCCGCTGGGGCTGGTGTCGGACACCCTCCGGCTGGCCATCGGTGAGGTGGCGGCCCTGAGCCGGCAGCGGACGTCCCACCTGGCGGCCTGCCTCGGTCGAGAGCCCTCTACCCGGGTACCGGTCGGAGGGATCGGGCTGACCATGGTGGTGACGACAGCCACGGCCTCCTTGTTGGAGATCTCGTCCACCGGGAACGGCACCGGCCACTGGCTGCCGGTGGACTCGGTCGAGGATCACGTGCCCAACTCCACCATCGCCGCCCTGCACGCCCTCGACGTCCTGGCCCTGGCCCGGGCGGTGGTGGCGGCCGAGGTGGTCGCCACGGCAGTGGTCCTCCAGCTCCGGAGGGCGCCGGCCACCTCGGCGGGGGCCCGATGGCTGACCGGGCTCGTCGGCGGGGTAGACGGTGCGCTACGCCTCGACAGACCGCTGACCGGGGTGCTGGAGCGGGTCGGCGAGCGGCTGGCCGAGCCTCTGACCTTCTCCTTCGAGTAGGGGCCCGACCGCCGCTGGCCCCACCGGCGGTGCCCCGCCCTAGCCCTCACGAAGGGGTGGGCTGCCTCCGTTTCCCCGGCTTCAGCTTTGTTCACACGCCGGAAACGTCCACGTTCCCGGGCGGTAACACCTGCCTGATAAATGTATTCGGTATACAGCATGCCGAGAGGAACCGAGCACCAGTTCGTCCGCCTCCCGGCGTGGATTCCGGCCCGAAACACACGAGGAGTGTGGTGGAAGAACCGTCACGGGAGCTGATTCTGGGGAACCCGGTGCTCTTGGTCATCGACATCCAGCGCGATTGGGCGATGCCCGCCGCGCAGGCAGGCATCACCCGGATGGATGGCCACGAGGAGGTGGTGGGACGGGCTGAGCGGCTGGTGGCGGCGGCCCGGACCACGGAGGTGCCGATCGTCTTCTTCCAAGAAGCCCACCGCCGCTCCGGCGTGGACTTCGGCCGGGAGCTCGACGGTGACGAGGGGCCCCATTGCCTCGAAGGTGAGCCGGGCACCGACCTGTGGCCCACGCTGGTGCCCGGCCCGGGTGAGCACCACATCGTGAAGCGCCGGTACTCAGGGTTTTTCGGGACCGACCTCTCGATCCTCCTCCAGGGCTTGCACGCCGACACCTTGGTGCTCATCGGCGCGCTGACCGATGTCTGTGTGCACTACACCTTCGTGGACGCCCACCAGCACGACTACCACGTCCGGGTGGTGGAGGACTGTGTGATCGGTTCGAGCCCGGCCCGCCATGCGGCCGCCCTCGATGCCATGGAGTACCTCCAGCACGGCGCCCGGTGCACCACCGATCAGGCGCTCGGTGCCTTGGCGGCGGTGGGCGGCCAACCCGGCGCCTTCCTGGTGGAGGTGGGCCAGTGACCCGGCGAGCGGAAGAACGGAAACTGAGCATTCACAGTCGCGTCATAGACCGGAAATACACCTTCACTACCGTGGACCCGGCGTCACTCCCATGGACACTGCAGAGCCCCGAGAGGAGGTGGGTCACACCCCGATATCGATCCGACGGACAACGGTCGGCCGGCCTCCGGGGGCCCGCCCCGCCAGTTCCTGTGTCGGGGCGGCGGGCCGGACATGGCCCCCGACCTGCGGATGGCGAGTGGGCAGTAGGCCGCTCGGCCCACCCGCTGTCTCCAGGCTGCACAGCACCTCCCAGAAGTTCGATACCGAGAAGCGGGGCCCCCACCGGCCCTGCACGAAAGAAGTGACGAAGTGACGATGGACACCATTAATCCGACCGTTGTCGAGCATGAGGCGCTCGCCCGGTCGCTCGCAGACCAGGGCGTGGAGTACGTCTTCGCCGCCTTCGTCGACGTCATGGGGCGGGCGAAGTCCAAGTGCGTTCCGGTCGCCCACCTGCCTGCCCTCATCGCCGGCCACGAGCGGTACACCCCGCGGGGCATGGGCAACCTGGGCCAGATGACCCCGGACGAGGACGAGTGCGTCGCGGTTCCGGATCCGAGCACCCTCTGTGTGCTGCCGTGGGACCGCCGTTTCGCCTTCATGGCCGCTGACTTGTACTTCGGGGGGAGCACCCCGTTCGTCCACTGCACCCGCTCGATCCTCAAGCGGCAGGTGGAAGCGGCGGCGGAGGCCGGCTTCCTCCTCAATCTCGGGGTCGAGACAGAGATCTACGTGGTGAAGGAGCCAACCGACCCGGCGGTCGGCTACCTCGAGCCGATGGCGAAGTCGGGGACGTTGCGGCCCACCCCCGCCTACGACGTGGAGTCCACCCTCGATGCCATGCCCTTCCTCGATCCGATGGTGCGGGCCATGGACGAGTGTGGTTTCGGGGTGTACAGCTTCGACCACGAGGGCGGCGACGGGCAGTACGAGTTCGA
>DATARI010000119.1:0-14314 GCA_036264255.1 Acidimicrobiales bacterium
AGCCGATCAACTCGCCGATCGGAACCGACCGAGACCACTCCCCGGCTGTTCCCGAAACAGGAGTGAGCCCCGGCGACCAGCCGGGCCGAAGCTGACCCGGCGGAGCTCTGCGTTAGTGGAGCCGGGTCAGGGCCTTCCGCACCCCCCGGATCGCCTGGCCCCCCGCGCCTCCTTCTCGATGAGGGGAAGCAACCCGCGGTTGATCACCTCCAAGCGCAGTGAGGGCAAGACCTTCACCTGTAGCGTCCAGTCCATGGCTCGCGTCGTGTTTCTGGGAACCCCCGAAGCTGCAGTTGAACCGTTGCAGACCCTGGTTGCCGCCGGCCACGATGTCGCCCTTGTGGTCACCCGACCGGACAAGCGCCGGGGCCGTGGGTCCACACTCGTCCCGAGCCCGGTGAAGGCTGCCGCCACCGGTCTTGGTTTGGCGGTCACCGACAAGCTCCAGGATGTGCGAGAGGCGGGAGCTGAACTCGGGGTGGTGGTGGCTTACGGCCGGATCATCCCCGCCGATGTCCTCGAGCAGCTGCCGATGGTGAACCTGCATTTCTCGAAGCTCCCCCGGTGGAGAGGTGCCGCTCCGGTAGAGCGGGCGATCCTGGCCGGCGACGCCATCACCGGGGTATGCCTGATGGCGGTGGACGTGGGCCTGGACACCGGGGATGTCTACGCCGAAGAGGACACTCCCATCGACGAATCGGAGTCGGCCGAAGAGCTGAGGCGGCGACTGGTGGGCATCGGCAGCCGGCTGCTCGAGGTCCACCTGGCCGGGGGTCTGGCTGGCCTGCCGACTCCACGCCCCCAGGTCGGCGAGCCAACCTATGCGGAGAAGATCCGACCCGAGGAGCTCCAACTCCACTGGGACGTCGACGCTGGCCAGCTGCACCGGGTCGTCAGGTTGGGCCGGGCCTGGACGACCTTCCGGGGAAAGCGATTGCGGGTGCTCGAGGCCTCACCGGTGCCACCCGCCGATCGCGAAGACCAAACCGCGGCCCCGGCCACCGAGGGCGCCGGCCCGGGCGCCCTGCACGGAGAGGAGGTCACCGCCGGGGAGGGGACCCGGCTCCGGCTCATCACCGTGCAACCGGAGGGAAGGCAGCCGATGGATGCGGCCGATTGGCTGCGGGGCATCCGGCCAGAACCGGGGGAGCGGCTGGGGGTCTGAACCCCGGTCGGGCCTGGGCTTCGAGGAGGTCGGGAGGCCAGCGTTGGTAGTCTCCAGGAGATGCCGCCCAGCCCCCCCTCGCCGCGGTCGCGGCGTACGTTGCGGGTGGCGCCGTCGATCCTGTCCGCCGACTTCGGGCTGCTGGCCGAGGCCATCGAGCAGGTGGAGCCCAGTACCGACTGGCTGCATGTCGACGTGATGGACGGCCACTTCGTCCCCAACCTGACCATCGGGCCGCCGGTGGTGGCCTCGCTGCGGCGGCATTCGGATCTGTTCTTCGACACCCACCTGATGATCACCGAACCGGCCCGCTACCTCGAGCCGTTTCGAGACGCGGGGGCGGACGGCTGCACCGTCCACGTGGAAGTGGGGGAGACCGCCGCGCTGGTGGCCCAGATGCGCGACCTGGGGCTGCGGGTGGGGCTGGCCGCCAATCCCGACACCCCCTTCGAGGCGCTGGAGCCTTACCTGGGCCTGGTCGATCTCGTCCTGTGCATGACCGTGTTCCCCGGCTTCGGGGGCCAGTCGTTCATCGCTGACGTGATGCCGAAGGTGGTCCAGGTCCGGCAGGCGGCCGACACCGCCGGCTACACCCTGGATGTGGAGGTGGACGGGGGCATCGACGATCACACGGTGATCCCGGCCGCCGAGGCGGGGGCCAATGTGTTCGTGGCCGGCTCGGCGGTGTTCGGCCGGGAGGACCCGGTGGGGGCGATGGAGAGCATCTTGGCGGCGGCCGTGGGCGCGGAAGCGGCGGCGGAAAGCCGGACGTCCTGACCGGCAACGCCCTCCCGGGTGACGAGGATCGGATGCTCGAGGCCGTCGCCGCCGCCGAGACGGTGCGCGGGCGCACCTCGCCCAACCCCTGGGTCGGGGCGGTGGTGGTGCCGGCGCCCGGAGGGGCGGAAGCGACCGGGGCCTTCATCGGGACCACCGCCCCGGTCGGGGGACCCCACGCCGAGGTTTCCGCTCTGGCCGCGGCCGGACGGCGGGCGGAAGGCGCCACCCTCTACGTCACCCTGGAACCCTGCGCCCACCACGGGCGGACCCCCCCGTGCGCCGACGCCATCCTGGCCGCGGGGATCGGCCGGGTGGTGGTGGGCATCGAGGATCCCGACCCCCAGGTGTCGGGTCGGGGCATCGACTTCCTGCGCCGGGCCGGGGTGGAGGTGGACGTGGGGGTGGGCGCCGACCGGGTGGCCGAACAACTCGCCCCCTACCTCCATCATCGACTGACCGGGCGCCCATGGGTGGTGTTGAAGCTGGCCGCCACCCTCGACGGCCGGATCGCCGCCCCCGACGGGTCCAGCCGGTGGATCACCGGGGAGGCGGCCCGGGCCGACGCCCATCGGCTGCGGGCCCGGTCCGATGCGGTCCTGGTCGGGGCCGGGACGGTGCGCGCCGACGACCCATCCCTGACCGTCCGACTCCCCGAGGGCGACCCCGACTACCGCGCTGCCGACGAGCAGCCGCTCCGGGTGGTACTGGGCCGCGCCCCAAAGGGGGCCGCCGTCCTCCCCGCCCTGGAGCTCGACGGCGACCTGACCGAGGTGCTGGACGAACTCGGTCAAAGGGGGGTCATCCAGCTGCTGGTCGAGGGGGGCGCCGGGGTGGCCCACGCCTTCCAGGCCGCCGGTCTGGTGGACCGTTACGTCCTCTACCTGGCCCCCGCCCTGTTCGGCGGGGATGACGCTCGCCCGCTGTTCGCCGGTCCCGGCGCCCCCACCCTCGACGGGCTATGGCGGGGGACCATTGTGTCCACCACTAACCTGGAGGGTGACCTGAGGGTGGAACTCTCTCCCCCCAGGGTGTAGAGGGAGACCGAGGGTCGATGGCCTTTTCGACGGTTGAGGATGCGATTGCCGCTATCTCGCGCGGCGAGATCGTGGTGGTGGTCGACGACGAGGACCGCGAGAACGAGGGCGACCTGATCATGGCGGCCGACGCCGTCACCCCGGAAAAGATCGCCTTCTTCCTGGCCCACACCTCCGGGCTCATCTGTGTGCCGCTGACCCCGGAGCGGGTCGAGCAGCTCGACCTGCAAATGATGGTGACCACCAACACCGAGGTCCAGCGCACCGCCTTCACGGTGAGCGTCGACTACCGGCACGGGACCTCCACCGGGATCTCCGCCTCCGACCGGGCGGCCACCATCAAGGCCCTGGCCGATCCCCACACCCGCCCCACCGACCTCAACCGTCCCGGCCACATCTTCCCCCTCCGGTACCGCCCGGGCGGGGTGCTGAAGCGGGCCGGCCACACCGAGGCGGCCATCGACCTGGCCCGGGCGGCGGGGATGTCCCCGGCCGGCGTGCTCTGCGAGGTGGTCAGCGAGGACAAGACCGGCATGGCCCGCCTGGCCGAGCTCGAGGTCTTCTCCAAGAAGCACGGGCTCCAGCTGATCTCCATCGCCGATCTCATCCGCTACCGGCGCCGGAACGACAA
This sequence comes from Acidimicrobiales bacterium, assembly GCA_036264255.1. Classification (GTDB taxonomy): domain Bacteria; phylum Actinomycetota; class Acidimicrobiia; order Acidimicrobiales; family RAAP-2; genus DASZIT01. The sequence continues at coordinate 3,611 of DATARI010000119.1, forward strand.
GCTGGTCCGCCGGATCGCCAGCGCCCGCATCCCCACCGAGTTCGGCGAGTTCACCGCCCACGCCTTCGAGTCGGTGCTCGACGGCGAGCACCACGTCGCCCTGGTGATGGGGGAGGTGGACGGCAAAGAGGACGTCCTGGTCCGGGTGCACAGCGAGTGCCTGACGGGGGACGTGTTCGGGTCGCTCCGCTGCGACTGCGGGCCCCAGCTCCGGGGGGCGATGGCGGCGGTGGCCGAGAACGGCAGCGGCGTGATCGTCTACCTGCGCGGCCACGAGGGACGGGGCATCGGCCTCGGTCACAAGCTGCGCGCCTACAACCTCCAGGAAGAGGGCTTCGACACGGTGGACGCCAACCTCGAGTTGGGCCTCCCCGAGGACTCCCGGGAGTACGGCATCGGGGCGCAGATCCTGGTGGATCTGGGGGTCACCACCATGCGGCTGATGACCAACAACCCGACCAAGCGCGGCGGCCTGGAGGGCTTCGGCCTCGACATCGTCGAGCGGGTCCACATCCCCACCACCCCCAACCCGGAGAACATCGAGTACCTCCGGACCAAGCGGGACCGGATGGGCCACCTGCTGGAGGGACTCGATGACTGAGTCCGACCTCACGGTGCTCGAGCCGGGGACCAAGGAGCGGATCGCCGCCCTGGTCGGGAGGTCGGTGGACGGGGGCGGCCCCGTCGCGGGCCTGGGCGCCGGGGCCGGGCCCCGGATCGCCTTCGCCTGTGCCGAGTTCAACGGCGGGATCAGCGACCGGCTGCTCACCGGAGCGCTCGACGCCTTGAAGAACGCCAGCTGCGATCTGGGCACGGTCACGGTGGCCTGGGCCCCGGGGGCCTTCGAGCTCCCCCTGGTGGCCAAGGTGTTGGCCGAGTCCGGGGCGGTCGACGCGGTGATCTGCCTGGGGGCGGTCATCCGGGGAGACACCGGCCACTACGACTTCGTGGCCGGCCAGTGCGCCGCCGGCATCCAGCAGGTCCAACTCGACACCGGCGTCCCGGTGGTGTTCGGCGTGCTCACCACCGACACGGTGGACCAGGCGCTGGTCCGCTCGGAGGACGACGAGGCGAACAAGGGCCGGGAGGCGGCGATGACCGCGGTGGAGATGATCCGTCTGCTCGGGGTACTCGGTCGGGACACGCTCCCCGAAGTGGGCGACTGAGCATGCTGCGGATGGTGCTGCCCAAGGGGTCGCTGGAGAAGGCCACCCTCGAGTTGTTCGCGTCCGCCGATCTGGCGGTGACCCGTTCCTCCGACGTCGACTACCGGGCCGCCATCGACGACCCCCGGGTCGACGAGGTGCGGATCCTCCGTCCCCAGGAGATCCCCCTCTACGTGGCGGACGGGATGTTCGACCTCGGGATCACCGGGCGGGACTGGGTGGAGGAACGCGGGAGCGAGGTCACCACCCTCGGGATCCTCCAGTACTCGAAGGCCAGCTCCCAACCGGTCCGGGTGGTGCTGGCGGTGCCGAAGGAGTCGCCGGTGGCGTCGGTGGCCGATCTGGCCGCCTCGGGCACCGGCAAGGGCGGAGCGTTGCGGGTGTCCACCGAATACCCGGAGCTGACCCGTCGCTTCCTGGAGAAGCACGGGGTGCGGGCCGAGGTCAGCCTCTCCTACGGGGCCACCGAGGCAAAGGTGCCCGACATCGCCGACTGCGTGGTAGAGATCACCGAGACCGGCCGGGCCCTCCGGGCGGCGGGGCTGAAGATCGTCGAGACGCTGTTCGTGTCGCACACCGAGCTGATCGCCAACCGGGCCGCCGCCGAGGATCCGGACAAGCGGCATGCCATGGAACAGCTCTTCACCCTCCTGCAGGGGGCGCTGGAAGCCCGGGGCAAGGTACTGGTGAAGCTCAACGTGGCGGCCGAGCAACTGAACGACGTGATCGACCTGCTCCCGTCACTGCGATCGCCGACGGTGTCCGAACTGTTCGGCCAGAGCGGGTTCGCGGTGGAGACGGTGGTGCCGAAATCGGAGATCAACACCCTGATCCCGGCGCTCAAGGACCGTGGCGCCACCGACATCATCGAGCTGGCCCTCTCCAAGATCGTCCACTGAGGTTGGCGCCGGTGTCCTCCACCTGGAGCGGGATCGTCGATCTCCCTCCCGCCCGCCACGTTCCCCTGATCGGCCGGGTGGGCGAGTTCGACGAGGCCCGCGGCATCGGCGTGGTGGAGTACGGCGAGCGCCGTCGGTTCCCGTTTCACTGCACCGCGATCTCCGACGGCAGCCGCATCATCGCGGTCGGGACCGTGGTGGCCATCGAGGTGTCCGCCGGTCACCTCGGCCGGCTGGAAGCTGTCTCGGTGCGGCCACTGGTCGGAGTCCAGGATGCGGGCGGCCTTCACAGCCGCCAGCCGGACCCGGATTCTCCGATGGAGGAAGCGGTGTCCGAGGCGATGGTCGATGTGGTGGTGCTCGAGGAGTTGGCTGAAGCGGTCCTCGAGGTTGCCGAGGCGGGCGAGTCCGGACCGGCGTCAACGGTTGCGGAGGCGGCGGCCCCGCCGGTGGCCGAGGAGGCACCGGTGGCCGAGGTGGCAGCGGAGGCTCCTCCTTCAGTCGCCGAAGCCGCGGAAGCCGCGGAAGTCGACGGGCAGGCGCCGTCTCCGGCGCACCGGGCGCTCATGCCGGAGCTATTCGACGCTCGTGCCGGACAGGAGACCTGGTCGGAACCGACCGCTCAGTCGGCGGCGGTGGAAAGGTCGCCGGCGGGGTCGTCCGAGTCCCGCTCCGACCCCGGAGCTGGGGGTATCTCCTCGGCGTCGGAGGAGGCAGCGCTTGGACCCATCGACCCGTCCGACGGGTCCTTTGCCGATTGGTCGGAGGACGCCGCCCCGGAGGCGTGGGAGATGTTCGAGCCGACCGGGGTGCCTTCCGATCCGTTGGGGATCACCCCGCCAGCCGGAGTGCCAGTCTGGCCCGTTGCCGAGTCCGGCCGGCCGGCCGCTGGCGAAGCACCACCCGAGCCGAGCAATTCGGAAGGGTCGGATGAGTCCGATTCCGAGCCGGTGCGCGGCCCCGATTTCTGGTCGATCCACAAGTCAGTGCCCACCGGGCCGCCGCCGACCTGGATGACCCCGGTCACCCCACGGTCCGAAGGTTCCGGGGACTCACGGGACTCACGGGACTCAGGGGACTCAGGGGACTCAGGGGACTCACGAGAGTCACGAGATTGATCGGGCTTGTCGGGCTCATCGGGCTTGTCGGAATCGGTGAGGCCAGGGCCGGGCGGCAACTCTGATGGCGACTCCTCCACTTCTTCGTCGTCCCCGTACGGGTTGCCCAGGATCTTGCGGGCCATGTCGACGATCACCGCACTGTCGGCGTCCTCCTTGGTGACGACTCCGAGCAGGGGGGCGGCCAGCAGCCCGGTCACGATCCCGGTTTCTGCCATCGACTCGGCCTGGACCATGGCCCACTCCCACACCCGCTTGACCATGTCCGGGCTGGAAGCCTTGCGGGAAGGGATCTTGAGCCAACAGTTGACGGTGGCATGGGCGACCCCGGTGGCGGCGGGGAACAGCCAGATCAGTCGGTAGTTGCCGGTGGCGTCGACCACGGTGGCGGCAACGTAGGCGAGCGCGACGCTGCAGAGGTTGAAGGGGGACAGCAGCACACCCAGCCGCTCGCCAAGCCCCCCCGACCGAGGGAGCAACTGCAACAGCATCGGCGCCAACACGATGATGTAGGCCCCGATGAACGGTGCCCCGATGTAGCTCAACACCACTGCCTGCCAGAGGTGGGTGTCGAAGTACTGCACGCCGGCGAGGACGGCGCCGACCAGGGGTGCGCCGATGGCCAATTGGCGCGGTGACAGGATACGGCTGAAGGGAATGCCCAAGCCGATCCCGATGAAGAAGATGGGGACGCCGGTGGCCAAGCCCGCCACCGTCTGGGCGCTGGCCCCGGCGTGGAGCACCCTCTGGAAGAACAACACCGCCACGAAGGCGGTCGAGCCGATACCGGACCAGAAGAGGAGCGACCCGGTCACCAGTACCTTGGCGTTCGGGCCGGCCAGGACGCTGCGGAGCTCGTCCCGGACCCGCCGGGCTCGGGCACCCCGGTCGGTTTCGGCGCCGAAGCTGGCGGCCGGGGCTTCTCGCACCAGCAACAGGACGATCAGGCCGACCCCCGCCATGATCACCGCCGCCACCTGGAAGGGCAGGTTCCACGTCGCCGGGTCGCTCTGCTTCCAGGTGGCGATGACGGTCGCCTTGATACCGAGACTGGCCACGGTGCCGAGCACGGTGGTGAGCAGGAGCGCCTTCAGCCACCGGCTCCGCCCGAACACCTCGGGAATGACGGCGGCATTGGTCAAGGTGAAGATGGCGGCCGCCTGTCGGGCGATGAGGATGAACAGCACCAACATCCAATAGCCCCGGACGACGGTGAACATCCAGGTGGCCGCGCCCATCAGGATGAGGCTTCCCGCCATGTACGGCGTCCGCCGGCCGACCCGGCTGCGGGTCCGGTCGCTCAACCGGCCGACCAGGGGATAGGTGACCCAGCTGAGGAGCCGGTTGGCGGTGAGGGCGAATGTCACGGCCAGGGCTCCCGACGCCCGCTGCTGGACGAAGAGGGTGATCAGAACCCCCGAGACGGCCAGATTGGCCCGCGGGCCCACCAGCCCGATGGAAAGCCCGATGAAGCTCCGAACCCGGGATGCGTCGATTGGCCCGCCCCCACCGGCCTGACCGGTGGGTTCCGAGGGTTCCACGATGTCCGGGCGGATGATGGCGGCGTCTCCTGCCGGCTCGCCGCCGGCCCCGTTGGCTGAGAGGTCGCTCACTCGCCGGGCTGGGCCTCCGTGCCCGATGTCGGTGTCTCGCGGGCCGGATCGCCGTTCTTCGGAGCCTCCGACCCCGAAGATTCAGAGGCCGGAGCTTCGGAGGCGCCGTTGACCCCGGCCGACGTTGCCACCTCGGCCCCGGCCCGCTGGGCGGCGTCGATCTGCACGTAGGCCAGCTGCAGCTGGCTGAGCCCGTCCTTCAGGGGTCCTTCCGCCTCCCCGAGGCGTCCCTTCAGCCCGTCGACCAGGCAGGCCAGGGCGTCGATAGCCAGACGGGCCTGGGGCAGGAGGGGTGGGACCTGGGACAGGTAGACCGCCGCCAACTCGAAGAGGCCGTAACAATGGTTGGCCACCACCACCTCGACCGGGGCACTGGCCAGCTCTCGCTGCATGGCCTCGACCTGCTCGGCCAGCTCCTGGTCGTTGGGGGCATCGGGCGATTGGCCACCGGAGGGAGGGGCGGAGCCCGAGGAGCCTGACGAGCCCCCCGGGGCCGAGGGACCCGAAGGAGCCGGCGGAGCACCCCCGGGGGTCGGTTTCCCGACCGGTCGCTCGCCATCAGGTGTCCAGAGAGAGCTCACGGTGGTAGCCTAAAGGGTGCAAGACGAGGAAGCGGAGTCGCGCGGTCTACGACTCCCACCCGGCCATGAGCCGTTTGGCGAGTGCGTCGGGTCCATGGGTCCGGAAGCTGGCTTTGGCTGGTAATTGTTCCGGTGGCAGCTCCGCTCCTTATTCGTTGGTCATGGGAAGTCCGTGGCCCGAAGATAGGAGTGCAGTCGAAATAGCAGCTACCGTCACCACCAATGAACCACGGATCAACGACCGAATCCGCGCCCGTGAGGTCCGCCTGGTCGACCCCGACGGTGAACAACTTGGGATCAAGTCACTCACCGATGCGCTGAACCTGGCCCGCGAACAAGACCTCGATCTGGTCGAAGTTGCACCGCTGGCCAATCCTCCGGTGGCCCGCATCATGGACTATGGCAAGTTCAAGTTCGATGCGGCCCAGCGGGCCAAGGAGTCCAAGCGCAAGGCAGTGCATGTTGGCATCAAGGAGATGAAGTACCGGCCCAAGATCGGACCGGGTGACTTCGACACCAAGACCCGACAAGTCGCCAAGTTCCTCGAAGAGGGCCACAAGGTCAAGATCACCATCATGTTCCGTGGGCGTGAGGTCTTCCACCCCGAGTTGGGGAAGAAGATCCTCGACCGCATCGCAGAGCAGATGGAAGGGATGGGCAAATCCGAGTCGGATCCCCGTCTCGACGGTCGCAACATGGTGATGGTGCTCGCACCGGACAAGAGAGCCAAACAGTCAGCAGCATCGAGAGGCCCGAAGTCGGGCGGCAACCCAGCCAACGGATCGACCCCCGAGGTCGCTCCGGTGGCGAAGGCGGCCGCACCGGTGGCGCCAGCCGAGGCATCCGAGGCATCCGCACCGGCCGCCGCGGCGGCACCGGCGGCAGCCGAAGCGAAGGCGGCCGAACCGGCGTCCGACGGGACTGAGGCGGTTGCAACGGTTGCAACCCCTGAAACGGCAGCGGAGCCAGCTCCGGCCGAAGAGAAGATCGAAGAAAAAGGATAACGCCATGCCGAAGATGAAGACCGACAGCGGGGCCCGTAAGCGGATCAAAGTGACCGGGACCGGACGGCTTCGCCGCCGCAAGGCATTCCGATCCCATCTGCTGGAGAAGAAGTCGAGCACACGCACCCGACGATTGGGCCGAGAGACCGACTTTGCTCCCGGTGATGAGCGCCAGGTCAAGCGAATGATGGGTCTGTAGCGCACCCATCGGATAGCCCAGATCGGTCTCCGGCGAAATCTTGAGGCCGACTCCATCTGACCCCGAGTTCCCGAGCAGAGCAGTACCAAACCAGAGCAACCGCCGGCGGATCCGTCCAGTCGGCTGATGAACACGTCCGACCGATACCGCCCCTAAGAAAAAGGAGTTCCCATGGCCCGAGTCAAGCGCGCAGTCCACGCCAAGAAGCACCACCGCGCCGTTCTCGAGCAGGCGCAGGGCTACTACGGCAACAAGAGCCGTTCGTTCCGCGCCGCCAACGAGCAGGTGATGCACTCGCTGCAGTACGCCTACCGCGACCGTCGTGCCCGCAAGGGTGAGTTCCGCAAGCTCTGGATCCAGAGGATCAACGCCGCCGCCCGCCTGAACGGGATGAGCTACAGCCGTCTCATCGCCGGCCTCCATGCCGCCGATGTCGAAGTCGACCGCAAGGTGCTCGCCGACCTCGCCGTCACCGCTCCCGAGGCGTTTGCCTCGTTGGTGAAGGTGGCCGAGGAGGCACTCGCCGACGCCCAGGCGAATGCCGAGGCCGCTTCCTGAACCAGCCAGGGCTGGGCTTCACGCATCAGCGGGTCAAACGGGTCCGCCAGCTGCTGCGGAAGCGCAGCCTGCGGTGGTCGGAGCATTGTCTCGTGGCCGAGGGTGCCGAGCTGTTGTCCGTGGCGATGGAGGCGGGAGCCGCGGTCGAGTCGGTCTACGTCGCCCCCGAGGGACGGTCCAACCCGGCGGTAGCTGGTGCGGTGACCCGCGCCTACGAGAGCGGCGCCCGGATCTTTGACCTTGCCCCCGGGGTGATCGAACGGGTGGCTGACACGGTGACCCCTCAGCCGGTGCTGGCGGTGATCGGGTTCCAGCCGGCCGACCTCGAAGCCGTGGCGCCGACGTCGTCGATTCTCCTGGTGTGTGCCGATGTTCGTGACCCCGGCAACGCCGGGACGGTGATCCGGACCGCCGATGCCTCCGGGGTGGACGCGGTGGTGTGTTGTGACGGCACTGTTGACCCGACCAACCCGAAGACCGTGCGGGCGTCGGCCGGCTCCGTCTTCCACACCCCCATCGTGATGGGAGGGGACACCGTAGAAGTGGTGGGGGACCTCCACCGGCGCGGCTTCACGACGGTCGGCACCGTGGTGCGGGGCGGCACCGACTACACCGAGTTCGACTGGCGCCAGCGGGTGGCGATCGTGCTCGGCAACGAGGCATCGGGTCTCAGCGACGAGATAGCCGCGTCACTGGATGCCCGGGTATCGATCCCGATGGCGGGCCAGGCCGAATCCCTCAACGTGAGTGTGTCGGCGGCGGTGCTGTGCTTCGAAGCTCTTCGCCAGCGGCGAACCGGCACCATCGAGCCTGGCTCTACGATGCCGGAGGTGGAATCGTCCCCGAGCACCCCGAGCGTCCCCGAGCACCCCGAGCACCCCGAGCACCCCGAGCACCCCGAGCACCCCGAGCACCCCGAGCACCCTGCCCACCCCGAGCGACCCATGAGCGACGACGCCCCCGACATCCAGAAATTGGTGACCGAGGCCGAGGAAGCGATTGCCGCCGCCGAGACCGCAGAGGACATCCAGCGGGTCGCCACCCAGGTGGCCGGCAAGAAGTCGCCGATCGCCGGAGCCCACCGTTCCATCGGACGGCTGGACCCGGAGGCCCGCAAACAGCTCGGGCAGCTGCTTCACGAGGCCCGGACCACCATCGACGAACGGCTCGAACGGCGGCGGGCCGAGATCCAGCTGGCGGAGATGCAGGCGACCATGGAGTCGGACCGGCTCGACCTGTCGGAATACATTCCCGGAACCGTCACCAGCCCTCCGACCCGCGGCCACCTCCACGTGGTGTCGCAGACCCGCGACGAGCTCGAGGACGTCTTCGTGGGCATGGGCTTCGAAGTCGCCGAGGGCCCGGACATCGAAACCGACTGGTACAACTTCGGGGCGCTGAATATCCCTCCGGCCCATCCCGCCCGCACGATGTGGGACACCTTCTACCTGAACCTGGGGGCTCCGGAGTCGACGCTGCTCCGCACCCACACCTCGCCGGTCCAGATCCACCTGATGGAGCAGGCCGTCCTCGACGGGAGCCTGCCGATCCATGCGGTGATGCCCGGGCGCTGCTATCGGCGGGACACGCCCGACGCCTCCCACCTGCCGGTCTTCCACCAGATCGAAGGGCTGGTGGTGGACAAAGGGATCGCCTTTTCGGACCTAGCCGGCACCATCGAGGTGTTCACCACCGCCTACTTCGGGCCCGACATCCACTCCCGGCTCCGCCCCGCCTACTTCCCGTTCACCGAACCGTCGGCCGAGTTCGAGGTGACCTGCACCATCTGCCGGGGCCGCGGGTGCCGGACCTGTTCGCAGACCGGTTGGATCGAGCTGGGGGGCTGCGGGATGGTCGACCCGGCCGTCTTCCAGGCGGTCGGCATCGACCCCGACCAGTGGACCGGGTTCGCCTTCGGGTTCGGGATCGACCGGTGCGCGCAGATGCGCCACCAGATCCCCGACATGCGGGCGTTGAACGAGAACGACATCCGTTTCCTGCGCCAATTCTGATGCGTCGATCCTGGAAGGGAAAGTAGTGCGGGTACCGCTTTCGTGGCTGCGAGATTTCGCCCCCTTCGAGGGGGAGCCGGCCGACCTGGCCGCCACCCTTGACGACCTCGGTCTGGTGGTGGAGGAGATCGAACGGGTGGGGGAGGGGCTGGAGGCCGTGGTGGTGGCCCGGGTCGACGAGATCGCTCCCATCGCCGGGGCCGACCGCATCCGGCGCATCGTGGTCGATGCCGGCGACGGGCCCGTCGAGGTGGTGTGCGGGGCCTGGAACTTCGAGGTGGGGGATCTGGTCCCCCTGGCTCCGGTCGGCGCCGTCCTTCCCGGTGGGTTCGCCATCGGCCGTCGCAAGATGAAGGGCGTGACCTCCAACGGCATGCTCTGCTCCGGCCAGGAGCTGCAGCTCTCCGATGACGGCCAGGGCATCATGGTGTTGAACCGGCTGGAGGGGTTGGACGGCATCCGTCCCGGCCAGCCGTTCGCCGAGGCCATCGGCGTGCAGCCCGACGTGGTGTTCGACATCGCCGTCGAAGCCAACCGTCCGGATGCCTGGAGCATGGCCGGCGTGGCCCGGGACCTGGCTGCCCGGTTGGACCTCCCCTTCGCCATCCCCGAACCGCACCCCCCGGCGCCTACCGGCGCATCGGTGGAGGAGCTGGCCTCGGTCCGGGTGGAGGACACCGAGTTGTGCCCGAGGTTCACCGCCCGGGTGGTCACCGGCGTGGCGGTCGGGCCGTCCCCGAGCTGGCTGGCCAGTCGGCTGACCCTGGCCGGCATGCGCCCCATCAACAACGTGGTCGACGCCTCCAACTATGTGATGCTCGAGCTCGGGCAGCCCACCCACCCCTACGACCGCGATCGACTGGGTGGTGCAGGGCTGCTCATTCGTCGGGCCGCCAAGGGGGAGACCGTCACCACCCTGGACGGGGTGACCAGGGTGCTTGGGCAACCGGGCCCCGGTCTCGGGGATACCGGCGAGGACTGCTTGATCTGTGACGCGGAGGGGAACCCGGTAGGCATCGCCGGGGTGATGGGCGGGGCGTCTTCGGAGATCGGGCCCGAGACCAGCCGGGTGCTGCTCGAGACTGCCTATTTCGATCCGATGGCGATCGCCCGGACCTCGAAGCGGCTGGGATTGCGTACCGAGGCGTCGGCCCGGTTCGAGCGGGGCTGCGATCCCGAGGGGATCGACCGGGCGGCCGATCGGTTCTTCGAGCTGCTGGCCTTGACCGCCGGCAGCGCCGCGGTGGTGGCGCCCGGGACCATCGACGTTCGCGGCGACGTCCCCACTCCGGTGGAGTTGACGGTGCGGCCGTCCCGGGTGAGCGAGCTGCTCGGCAAGGAGTTCACCGGCGCGGAGATCGCCGCCCTGCTGACGCCGATCGGGATCACCGCGGTGGAGGCGCCGACCGCCGGTCCCGCCACCGCCGGCCCCGCCGCTGCCGACTCTGCCGCCTTGATGGTCACGGTCCCCACCTTCCGGCCCGACATCCGCCCGGCCCCCAACGGCGAGGCCGACATCACCGAGGAAGTCGCCCGCATCTACGGCTACGCCAA
>DATARI010000123.1:0-10108 GCA_036264255.1 Acidimicrobiales bacterium
CTACTGGCTGGTGGCCTCCGATGGGGGGATCTTCGCCTTCGGGAACGCCGGGTTCTTCGGCTCCACCGGGGCGATGACCTTGAACAAGCCGATCGTCGGCATGGACTTCGCCCCCGGAGGCCAGGGCTACTGGGAGGTGGCTTCTGACGGCGGCATCTTCGCCTTCGGGAATGCCAGCTTCTTCGGCTCCACCGGGGCCCAGAGTCTCAACAAGCCGATCGTCGGCATGGTGTCGACTCCCGACGGCGGGGGCTACTGGCTGGTCGCCTCCGACGGCGGCATCTTCGCCTTTGGCGACGCCGGCTACTTCGGCTCCACCGGGGCCCAGACCTTGAACAAGCCGATCGTGGGGATGGCCTCGACCCCCGACGGTGGGGGCTACTGGCTGGTTGCCTCGGACGAGGGCATCTTCGCCTTCGGTGACGCCTCCTTCTTCGGCTCCACCGGCGCCCAGAGTCTCAACAAGCCGATCGTCGGGATGGCGTCGACCCCCGACGGAGGGGGCTACTGGCTGGTCGCCTCCGATGGGGGCATCTTCAGCTTCGGTGACGCTCCCTTCCTCGGATCCACCGGGGCCCAGACCCTCCACCAGCCCATCGTGGGGATGGCCACCCGGTTCTGAGCGGGCCCGGGGCTGGCCGACGGGGGAGACCCGGAGTCAGGCGTCCGGTTGGCCGGCAACACACAGGCTCCCGTGCGGTCCGGAGGCGCCAGGTGTCCGGTAGCCTGAGGCACCCATGTTCGACAGCCTGACCGACCGATTCGAAGGAATTCTCAGCCGCCTGCGGAGCCGCGGGCGATTGACCCCCGACGACGTCGACGAAGTGCTCCGGGAGATCCGCACTGCCCTCCTTGAGGCCGACGTCGAGCTCGGGGTGGTCCGGGGCTTCACCGAGGCGGTCCGGGCCCGGACGGTGGGCCTCGAGCTCTCCCAGGCCCTGAGCCCCGGTCAACAGGTCATCAAGATCGTCAACGAGGAGCTCACCGCCATCCTCGGCGGCGAGGCCCTCAAAATCTCCTACGCCAGCAAGCCGCCGACGGTGGTGCTGCTGGCCGGGCTCCAGGGCTCGGGCAAGACGACCACCGCCGCCAAGCTGGCCCGGTGGTTCAAGCAGCAAGGTCGCAACCCGTTGCTGGTCGGGGCCGACCTCCAACGCCCCGCCGCGGTGGAACAGCTCCGGGTCCTCGGCGGCCAGGCCGGCATCTCGGTGTTCAGCGAGGCGACCGACCCGGTGGCGGTGGCGACGGCCGGATTGGCCGAGGCCCGGCGATTGGGCCGGGACGTGCTGATCGTGGACACCGCTGGTCGGCTCTCCATCGACGAGGAGTTGATGGACGAGGTCCGGAACATCGCAGGGGCGGTGAGCCCGGATTACACCTTCCTGGTCATCGATGCCATGACCGGCCAGGACGCGGTGTCGACGGCGGTCGCCTTCCATCAGACCCTCGACCTCGACGGGGTCATCCTCACCAAGCTCGACGGTGATGCCAGGGGCGGTGCCGCCCTATCGGTGAAGGAGGTGGTGGGCAAGCCCATCGCCTTCGCCTCCACCGGCGAGAAGCTCGACGACTTCGACCTCTTCCACCCCGACCGGATGTCGGACCGCATCCTCGGGATGGGTGACGTCCTCTCCCTCATCGAGCAGGCGGAGCGCACCTTCGACGACGGGGTGGCCACCAAGGGCGCCGCTGCCATCATGGAGGGACGCTTCTCCCTGGAGGACTTCCTCGAGCAGCTCCAACAGGTGAAGAAGATGGGCTCGGTCTCGGGGATGCTCTCCATGCTCCCGGGGGTCTCCAAGGACCTGAAGCAGGCCTCATCGATGATCGACGACCGCCAGATCGGCCAGGTGGAGGCGATCATCCGGTCGATGACCCCGGCGGAACGCAACGACCCGTCGGTCATCGACGGCTCCCGGCGGGTCCGCATTGCCAACGGCAGTGGCACCGCCACCGCCGACGTCAACGCCCTCCTCAAGCAGTTCAAGGAGATGCGCAAGATGATGAAGGGCTTCGGCAAGGGCGGAATGGCCGGAGCCATGGGAGGCCTCGGCGGCCTGTTCGGGCGGGGCCAGGGGATGTCACCGAAGGCCATGGCTGACCTGGCCGGGATGGCCGGTCCGGAAGGGGCCGGGGGGTTCGGCGATCCGGACGGCGGCCCTGATGCGCTGGGGGCCGGGAACCCGTTTGCCGCCGCCGGTGCCGGGGGATCGGCCCGGAGGTCAGGCAAATCGAAGGGATCCAAGGGCGGTAAAAAAGGCAAAGGTGGAGGTCGGGTCACCCCTAAAGTCCGCTGAATTGAGGGCCCCGAAGCCCGATTGCACGCCAACCTCGTAGTTGGTGGGAGACTGTCGGGCGCTATCAACACAAATCAAGGAGTCAATCGTGGCAGTCAAGCTCCGCCTGGTGCGGATCGGGAAGAAGAAGCAGCCGACGTACCGGCTGGTGGCGGCGGACAGTCGTTCGCCCCGTAACGGCCGGTTCATCGAGATCGTGGGCACCTACGCGCCCCGCGGGAAGTCGTTGGCCGAACCCGACGCGGTGATCCAGATCGACAACGCCAAGGCGGTCAAGTGGCTCTCCCAGGGGGCCCAGCCCACCGAGCGGGTCGAAAAGCTCCTCCAGAAGTCCGGCGCCCTCGACGAGTTCGCCACCGCCAAGGCGGCCAAGTGAACGACGACCTGGCGGTCGACTCCGCCGAGGACGTCAACACCATCGACGACGTGGGCAGCCACGACGACGACGACGCCGGCAACCGTATCGCCGGCGGCACCCCGCTGGCGGTGGTGACCTACCTGGTCAACTCCATTGCCGGCGAGCCCGACTCCGTGGTGATCAACACCGAGGAGCGCAGCGGGTCGATCCGGTTCCGGATCCACGTGGCTCCCGACGACATGGGCCGGATCATCGGCCGCCGGGGTCGGGTAGTCCAGGCCATCCGCACGGTGGTGGCCGCCGCCGGGGCGCGCGACGGGGTACAGACCAACGTCGACATCGCCGACGACTGAACCGGTGTGGCCCCGGAGTTGAGCCAACCGGGCGGGCCGGCTCCGATGCTGGCTGTCGGTCGGATCGTCAAGCCCCACGGCCTCCGGGGGGACGTCATCATCTCCCTCACCACCAACCGGGAGGAGCGGGTGGCCGCCGGGTCGACTCTTTTCGACGATGACGGATCCGAGCTGGTGGTGGTGCGCTCCTCCCCCCACCAGGGCCGGTTCATCGTGACTCTGGAGGGTGTCAACGGCATCGAGGCGGCCGACCGCCTCCGGGACACCGAACTGTTCGCCGCCCCCATCGACGACCCCAGCGAACTCTGGGTCCACCAACTGGTCGGGGCCCGCGCCGTCGACACTGCCGGCCGCGAGCTCGGGCGGGTGGAGGAAGTCCAGGCCAACCCGGCCAGCGACCTGCTGGTGCTGGACAACGGGGCGCTCATCCCCCTGCGGTTCGTGGTGGACCTGGACCCCGGGGTCCAGGTGACCGTCGAGGTGCCCGACGGCCTGCTCGACCTGGCCTGAGCCGCCCGACCCATGCGCATCGACGTGTTCACCATCTTCCCCGAGGTGATCGACCACTATGCCGACGCCTCCATCCTCGGGCGGGCCCGCCAGGAGGGCCGGCTGAATCTCCGGACCCACGACATCCGTGACGCCTCCACCGACCCCCACCGCTCGGTCGACGACGCCCCTTTCGGGGGCGGACCGGGGATGGTGCTCGCCCCCCAGCCGCTGTTCGACGCGGTGGAAGCCGTCGAGGCCTCCAGTGACGGCCTCCCCCGGCCGCTCTACCTCCTCACCCCCTCGGGTCGGCGGTTCGACCAGGCGGTGGCCGTCGAGCTGGCCTCCCTCCCGGTCGGGTTCTCCCTGGTGTGCGGCCGCTACGAGGGGGTCGACCAACGGGTCGCCGACCACCTGGTCGACGGCGAGCTGTCGGTGGGCGACTTCGTGCTGGCCGGCGGCGAGCTGGCCGCCCTGGTGGTGGTCGAGGCCGTCGCCCGGCTGCTCCCCGGGGTGCTGGGCAACGAGGATTCCTCCGGGGACGAGAGCTTCACCAGCGGGCTCCTGGAGTACCCCCACTACACCCGGCCGGCGGAGTTCCGGGGGTGGGAGGTGCCCCCCCTGCTGCGGTCCGGGGACCATGGCCGGGTATCCCGGTGGCGGCACGCCCAGGCGCTGATCCGCACCCTCCGGCAGCGCCCCGACCTGGTGGCGGCCCGGGGGGGCCTGTCGGCCGACGAGGTGTCCCTGCTGGTGGAGATGGGGGAGGTGCGCCTCCTCCGCGATCACGGCTACGATTGGTGAGCCTCGTTGGGGCCGGTTCTCCCGGTCTTCGCAGCGGAGGCCTGCGTCAGAAGGTGGCCATTGGGGCCGCTGGCGTCGGGTACCCGGCGAGTGGAGAGCCTGAACGATCTTGGAAAGACGCGTCCCATGAACCCGACCGACATTATTGACCGCGACAGCCTGAGGGACGACATCCCCGACTTCCGGCCCGGCGACACCGTCAAGGTCCACGTCCGGGTGGTCGAGGGCACCCGGCAGCGTGTCCAGGTGTTCCAGGGTGCGGTCATCCGCCGCCAGGGCACCGGGGCCCGGGAGACCTTCACCGTCCGCAAGGTGAGCTTCGGGGTGGGCGTGGAGCGCACCTTTCCGGTCCATTCCCCGGTCATCGCCAAGACCGAGGTGGTCTCCCTCGGCGACGTCCGCCGGGCCAAGCTCTACTACCTCCGCGACCTCCACGGGAAGGCCGCCAAGATCAAGGAGCGGCGGACCACCCGTCCCTGATCGGGCCGGGCCGCCGCCGAGCGTCGTGACCCCCGCCGGGCACCTCGCACCATGAGCGAAGAGGATCTCGAGCGGTACGAGTCGGAGATCGAGCTGGCCCTCGTCCAGGAGTACCGGGCGGTGCTGCCGCTGTTCTCCTACGTGGTGGAGACCGAGCGCCGCTTCTACCTGGCCAACAACGTCGAGGTGGCGGTGCGGGACGGGTCGTCGCCGGCCTGTGTCGAGGTGACCCTCACCGACGCCTGGGTCTGGGACATGTACCGCCCGGCCCGCTTCGTCCCTTCGGTCCGGATCCTCACCTTCCGGGACGTCAACATCGAGCGGCTCCCCGAACAGGAGCTCTGATTGCCGGCCGGGTCCGATCGGCGCCAGGTGCTGGGAGCCGAAGGGGAGTCCCTGGCCGCCGCCTGGTACGAGGCGGCGGGCTACGAGGTCCTGGAGCGCAACTGGCGGCGCCGGGAGGGGGAGGTCGACCTCATCGTCCGCCGGGGCCGCACGGTGGCGTTCTGCGAGGTCAAGACCCGCCGCGACGGCCGGTTCGGCACCGGGGCGGAGGCGGTGCTGGTCCCGAAGCAGCGCCGGATCCGGCGGTTGGCCTCCCGGTGGCTGTCGGAGCTCACCCCGGCCACCGGCCGGGCACTGGTGGAGGTGCGGTTCGACGTCGTCTCCATCGTCGGGGGGCAGGTCGAGGTCATCGAAGACGCCTTCTGAGGGCGGGGGTTGCGGGCGGTGGCGGTTCGGTTTCGGGCTGGCGGGACCGAGGGGCCATCTCGTAGGTTGCCTCCATGGCAACTGAGTACGAAACCATCATCGTGGAGCGGAACGACGGGGTCGTCACCGTCACCATGAACCGCCCGGCCCGCAAGAACGCCGCCAACGGGACGATGTGGAACGAGCTGCTGGCCGAGTTCCAGCAGGTGACGGGCGACCGGCACGACCGGGTGATGATCCTCACCGGCGCCGGCGGCGCCTTCTGCTCGGGGGCCGACCTCGGCGACGCCTCCGACGTGGCCGGCTACCCGGGGGACCCCTATCTGGTCCAGATGCGGGCGCTCGGGGAGGTGGCCCTCGCCCTCCACCGGATCCCCAAGCCGACCATCGCCAAGGTGGAGGGGGTGGCGGTCGGGGCGGGCATGAGCATGGCCCTCGGCTGTGACCTGGTGGTGGCCTCGGACACCGCCCGCTTCTCCCAGATCTTCTCCAAGCGGGGGTTGTCGGTGGACTTCGGCGCTTCCTGGTTGCTGCCCCGCTTCATCGGGATGCACCGGGCCAAGGAGCTCGCCTTCTTCGCCGACATCCTCGACGCCAAGCAGGCCCAGGAGTTCGGCCTGGTCAACCGGGTGGTCCCCGGCGGCGAGCTCGACGCCTTCGTGGACGACTGGGCGGCGCGGCTGGCGCTGGGTCCGCCGCTGGCGGTGTCGATGACCAAGACGATGCTGAACAACTCATTCGCGGTGTCGATGGAACAGGCGCTGGAGGACGAGGCCCGTTCCCAGTCGGTGAACTTCGCCTCCGCCGACACCGCCGAGGCGATTTCCGCCTTCATCCAGAAGCGGGAGCCGAAGTTCCAGGGCCGGTAACCACGTCGGGGCTGATCAGGGCCTCCACGATGGCCTGCTGAGAGCTCGGCGCCTCCGGCCTCGGCTCCGTCCGCCGAGCCGGTGCGGGCATGGCCGACTGGCGCACCCTCGCCGTAAGGTGGTCGCAGTTGCTTCGAGCGGTCGTTCGCATCCGGTCATGTCGGCATTGGCGACCCTCCATCGTTAGTCACCGATCTCTGCGCCCTCCCGGTCGAGGGGCGGGGTCGGTTCGTGTCGATCGGAGGCGAAATGATCGCCACCATCCCGTCCGCCGTCCTCATCGGGGTCGACGGCAAATATGTCTCGGTCGAGGTCCACGTCTCCAACGGCCTTCCCGGTTTCACCGTCGTCGGACTCCCCGACGCCGCGGTGCGGGAGTCAAGGGACCGAGTCCGCGCCGCCCTTCTCTCCAGTGGGCTCTCCTGGCCACTCCGCCGGGTCACCGTCAACCTTGCACCCTCCGGGGTCCGCAAAGGCGGGGCCGGTCTCGACCTGCCGATCGCGGTGGGGTTGCTGGTGGCCTCAGGAGAGTTGCCACCCGATGCGGTGGAGAACATGGCGTTCGTGGGTGAGCTCGGACTCGACGGCTCCCTCCGCGGGGTGCCGGGCACGCTGGTGTTGGCCGAGGCGCTCGGAAGCCACCTGTTGGTGGTCCCCGCCGTCTGTGCCGAGGAGGCCGGTTTGTCCGGTGACCGCTCCATCCGGTCGGCACCGACCCTGGCCAACCTCGTGGATCGCCTGACCGGTCGGGAGCCGTGGGATTGCCGCCCATTCCACCCTGTCGAGCGTCGGAGTGAGGGGCAGGCGGCCGGGCGCGAGTCCCGGACCGGGCATCCTGACCTGTCCGATGTGCGCGGACAGCGCTGGGCCCGCCGGGCACTGGAGGTGGCGGCCGCCGGCGGACACCATCTGTTGCTGGTCGGTCCGCCGGGCTCGGGGAAGACCATGTTGGCCAACCGGCTCCCGGACCTGTTGCCCCCACTGGAGAAGGCGACAGCCCTCGAGGTGAGCCGGGTGCACTCGGTGGCCGGCCTTCCGCTGCCGGCGGGCGGATTGATGGTCCGGCCACCTTTCCGCGCCCCGCATCACGGCGCCTCACCGGTGTCGATGATCGGCGGGGGGACGACCTGGATGCGCCCTGGAGAGATCAGCCTGGCTCATGGAGGGGTGTTGTTCCTCGACGAGTTGGGTGAGTTTCCCGCGGTGGTGCTCGACGCCCTCCGGCAACCCCTGGAAGACGGTCAGGTCCGAGTCAGCCGGGCCCGGGGCTCGACCGCCTTCCCGGCCCGGTTCATCCTGGTGGGGGCCATGAACCCCTGTCCCTGCGGCGAAGGGGGCGCCCCGGGGATGTGCGAGTGCTCCGATGCCGCCCGTGAGCGCTATGCCCGACGGCTCTCCGCACCCCTCCTCGACCGGTTCGACATCGCCATCCGGATCGACCGGCCGGACGTCGAGGACCTGTTCGGGTCGCTACCGGGCGAGACGACGGCGGCGGTGGCGGGTCGGGTCCTGGCGGCGCGGCGGAGGGCTAGCGGTCGTCATGTCCGGGTGAATGCGGATCTCCCGGGCTCCACCCTCCAGCGCGACGTCCCGATGACCAAAGAGGCGTCGAAGCTGTTGGAGTCCCGGATGCGATCGGGCTCGCTCAGCGCCCGGGGTGTGCACCGGGTCCACCGGATCGCCCGCACCATCGCCGATCTCGAGGGCGCCGACCAGGTAGCCGATCTGCACGTCCATGAAGCCCTCCTCCTCCGCTGCCGACGGGACCTCCTGTTGGGAAAGGCGCCGCGATGATCCCGACCGATCGCCAACTCGACCATGCCGCCGCCCTCGCCGGATTGCCCGAGATGACACCGGTGCGGCTCGCCAGAGTGCTTTGCGGCCTCGACCCGGTGGAGGCGTGGACGGCGCTGACCCGGGGCACCCATCCCGAGGATCCGAAGCGTCGGTTTTTTGCCGCTGCCCGGGCCGGCGATCCGGTGAGCGTGGGGGAGTCGTACCGGCGAGCCAACATCCAGGTGCTGCTGCCCGGTGATGGCCGTTATCCCGCCGAGCTGATCGACGACCCCGGTGCACCGGCCGTCCTGTTCGCGCACGGGGACCCGTCGGTGCTGGCCGATCGGCGCCGGGTGGCCATCGTCGGAACCCGGTCGGCCACGCCCTACGGTCGCCAGGTGGCAGCGGAGCTCGGAAGGGATCTGGCGTCGGCGGGGGTGGTGGTGATCTCGGGATTGGCCCGAGGCATCGACGGGGCCGCCCACGCTGGGGCGCTGGCCGCCACCGATGAGGAGGCACCGGGCCCGGCGGCGGTGGTGGGGACCGGGCTGGACGTCGTCTACCCCTCGTCCAACGCCAAAATCTGGGAGCAGGTGATCGAACGCGGGGTGGTGTTCTCCGAGTCGCCGCTCGGCACCCACGCCCGCCCCAAGGTGTTCCCGGCCCGCAACCGGATCATCGCCGCCCTCAGCGACGTGGTGGTGGTGGTCGAAAGCCACCACGGGGGCGGCTCGCTCTACACGGTGGAGGCCGCCGCCCGGCGAGGGATCCCGGTGGCGGCCGTCCCCGGGTCGGTGAAGAGCCGGGCTTCGGATGGCACCAATGGCTTGCTGGTCGACGGCTGCATACCCGTCCGCGACGCGACGGATGTGCTGGTGGCGGTGTCCCTCGCCCGATCGGGCCGGCCCTCCCCGGCTCCGGCGCAACAGGCCGCCACTCTGGTGGCGGCGCGGGGCAGGCGTCCGACGGCGGCGCGGCGGTCGACCCGGTCATCGGCCCCGGACCCAGCGGGGACTCCCTTCCCCGTCGTCAGCGAGGTGGGTCGTTCGGTCTTGGCCGCCATCGACGACACCCCGACCCCCTTCGAGACCATTCTGCTGCGGACTGGCCTGGCCATCGCCCCAGCGGCCGAAGCCTGTGAGGACCTGGTCGCCAAGGGTCTGGTGCTGGCCGGCGCGGGGTGGTGGTCGAAGGCGTGATCCCTCTAGCGGCCTGGCCGCCAGCCACACCTTGACGCCAGGGAGGGTTTACGAAGAGGGTTGGCCGAGCCAGTCGGGCTGACGCAGCCGCGTCACCTGCCCGAAGTCCCCGAGGATGCTCACGCCCTCCTCAACGGCGGCCTCCCGGTCGAGACGGCCGGCCAGGAGACCGATGATCGTGTCCGCGGGGCCGGACACCACGACGTCTGGTGAGTTGGCGGGCCCGGCGTGGGAACGAACCTCGCCACCTCTCGACACGAGGGTCACCGCTTCCTCCCCCCCCGCCCGGACCTCGACCTCGAGGTCAGGTCGGCTCGGGTCGAATCCCCCGAACACCAAGTCGAACGGAATCTCCAGCCAGCGGGCCCGAAAGGAATCGCCGGTCCGTTTCTCGTTCATGAGTGGTACCGCCCAACGCACGAGCTCGCGCATGGGGGTGGCGAGCCCCTTTCCCCACGGCGTCAACTCGTAGCGACCCTGCTCGTCGCGGACCACCACGCCGCTCTCCTCAAGATGGCGCAGGCGCTCGGCCAGGAGGTTGGTGGCTACGCCGGGGAGTCCGTCTTGGAGCTCGCCGTAGCGACAGGGCCGGAGGAGGAGCTCGCGGACGATGAGGAGGGTCCAGCGGTCACCCACGATGTCGAGAGCTCTGGCCACTGCGCAGTACTGGTCATAGGAACGCATCGCCAACCAGCCTACCACGTCTCGTTGAGAATCTCATCTATTGAGACTTGACATTATAAATCATCCCTTTACAATATAAAGCAGCGCC
>DATARI010000155.1:0-1933 GCA_036264255.1 Acidimicrobiales bacterium
CGACGGCTCCACCACCGAGATCCACGGGACCGACGTCATCCTGGCCGCCGGGTCGGTGCCCCGGACCATCCCCAACTTCGAGGTGGACGGCACCCTGGTGATGACCTCGGACGAGGTCCTGGACCTGAAGGAGCTCCCCGGGACGGTGGCCGTCATCGGCGGGGGAGCGATCGGTTGTGAGTTCGCTTCGATGTTGTCCGATCTGGGCTCTCAGGTGACCGTGCTCGAGGCGCTGCCCGCCATCCTCAACGGCTGCGACGAGGACGTGGCCGCCGTGGTGTCGCGGTCGTTCCGCAAGCGGGGCATCGACGTGAAGGTGGGCGTCCAGATCCACGGACACGCCCCCAATCAGACCGGCGGAGGCACGGTGATCTCCTACGGGGACGGGGAGAGCCTCCCGGTGGACGCTGTCGTCGTCTCGGTGGGTCGGGCGCCGCGGACCGCCGGACTCCTGGGCGAGGGCTCCGGCGTCGTCCTCGACGAACGCGGCTTCGTGGTCGCCGATCCCTACATGCGCACCGCCGCCGCCGGCGTGTGGGCGGTGGGCGACCTGGTGGCCGGCACGCCACAGCTGGCCCATGTGGGGTTCGCCGAAGCCATCGTGGTGATCAAGAGCATCCTCGGTGAGCCGGTCACCCCGGTGGCCTACGACCGGGTGCCCTGGGCCATCTACTGTCACCCCGAAGTGGCATTCGCCGGCTACACCGAGGCGGCGGCCAAGGCCGCCGGCATCGACGTGGTGGTGAAGAAGGACCCCATGGGCGGCAACAGCCGAGCCCGGATCATCGGGGACACCGAAGGACTGGTCAAGGTGATCGCCGAGAAGCGCCCCGACGGAACCGCGGGGCGCATTCTGGGGGTCCACATGGCCGGACCGTGGGTGACCGAACAGCTGGGCGCCGGGTATCTGGCCATCAACTGGGAGGCCACGCCCGACGAAGTGGCACAGTTCATTCAGCCTCACCCCTCACTGTCGGAGACATTCGGCGAGACGGTGCTGGCCCTGACCGGAAGGGGGCTTCACGTTGCCTGACGTGATCATGCCGCAGCTGGGCGAGACGGTGACCGAGGGCACGGTGACCAAGTGGCTGAAGTCGGTGGGTGAACAGGTGGCGAGGGACGAGCCCCTGTTCGAGGTATCCACCGACAAGGTCGACTCCGAAGTGCCCTCCCCGGCCGAAGGGGTCCTTTCCGAGATCATCGTCCAAGAGGGCGACACGGTCGACGTGGGCGAACGGTTGGCCGTCATCAGCGGTGACGGGGCCGGAGCGGCCAGTGCCCCGGCGGCCACCGAGACCCCGGCTCCAGCGGCCGAGAGCCCGGCCCCTCCGTCTCCGTCTCCGGCGCCGGCTGCGCCACCGACGCCCGCTCCGGGACCGACCCAGGCCATGCCCAGCGCATCCTCGGCCCCCGAGGCGGTTTCCATCGCCACCGAGGCTCCGCCTGTCTCCTCGGGCAACGGGCAGGTCCTCTCGCCGGTCGTCCGGAAGCTGATGAACGAGAACGGGATCGATCCTTCGCAGGTCACCGGTACCGGGTTGGGCAACCGGATCACCCGTGACGATGTCGAGGCGATCATCGCCGCCGGATCAGGCGGCCAAAGCGTGTCCCCGGCCGCTCCGGCACAGCCATCCCCGGCCCAGGCCGCCCCACCGGCGTCCCCTGCCCCACCAGTGCCCACCCAGGCGACTTCACGACCTGAGGGGCGCGATGAGGTCGTCCCCTTCACCAACATCCGGCGGCGGACGGCTGAGCACATGGTGCGGTCCAAGGCAACATCGCCTCATACGCTCATGGTCAAAGAGGCCGACTACGAGCGGGTCGAGCAGGTGCGCAGGGCCCACGGCGAGCGGTTCAAGGCCGAGGAGGGGTACAACCTCTCGTACCTCCCCTTCGCGGCCCGAGCGGCGGTGGAAGCCCTCGGGGACTTCCC
>DATARI010000204.1:0-6088 GCA_036264255.1 Acidimicrobiales bacterium
CTCAGTGGAGGTCCACGTCCTCCAGGGTGAGCGCGAGATGGCCATGTACAACAAGACGCTGGGCAAGTTCCAGCTGGTCGACCTGCCGCCCGCCCCCCGGGGCGTCCCGCAGATCGAGGTCACCTTCGACATCGATGCCAACGGCATCGTCCACGTGTCGGCCAAGGACCGGGCCACAGGTAACGAGCAGTCGATGACCATCACTGGCCAGTCGTCACTGGCCAAGGATGACATCGACCGCATGGTGAAGGACGCCGAGGCTCACGCCGAGGACGACCGCCGCCGCAAAGAGGAGGCCGAGATCCGCAACAACGCCGACACCTTGGTGTACCAGACCGAGAAGCTGCTGAAGGACCAGGGCGAGAAGTTCGAGGGCGACGAGAAGGAAAAGGTCGAGTCTGCCCTCAGCGCCTTGAAGGAGTCCCTCGCCGGTACCGACGTGGAGGGCATCAAGACGGCCACCGAGACGTTGCTGACCGCCAGCCAGGGGTTCAGCCAGCGCCTGTACGAAGAGGCGTCGAAGGAGAACGCCGCCGGGGCATCCGCCTCGGACGGTGGACCCGCCGACGAGGTCTCCGACGACGAAGTGGTGGACGCCGAGATCGTCGATCCCGAGCCCGAAGCCCCCAAGGCCTGATCGTCACATGACCGGTAGCTACCAGCCACCCGATGGGAAGCGCGCCTCAGAACCAGGGCCGGAGCCGGCCCCTGGTTCTGGCGGTGCGTCCCGACCCGGGCCGTTCGGCGCGCCGGGGCCCCAGGTCGGGGCCAGCTTCGGTGACGACGAGATCACCAACGGCGAGGACGCCGGAGCGGACGAGGGCGAAATCGTCGAGGGCGAAATCATCGACCCGTTGGTGGCGATGACCATCGAGCGCGACGAGTACCTCGACTCCCTCCGCCGCCTGCAGGCCGAGTTCGATAACTACCGCAAGCGGGTGGCCAAGCAGCAGAGCGAGCAGGCCCAGCGGGCGGCGGTGTCCCTGGTGGACAACCTCCTCCCGGTACTCGACGCCCTCGAACTTGCCGCCACCCATTCCCCCGATCCGGAGTCCGCCGACGCCAAGGCGCTGGCCGCCGCCTCCTCCTTGCTGACCAGTGTCCTGGCCAAGGAAGGCCTCGAGCGCATCGATCCGGTCGGGCAACCCTTCGACCCCAACGACCACGAGGCGGTCGGCCATCTGCCTGCCGACCCCTCGGCCGGGGGCGCAAACGGCGCGGCCACTGCGGCCGGCGAAGACGGTGCCGACGGCGAAGACGAGAGCGCACCCCACGACGGTCCGGTGGTGGGCCAGGTGATGAGGCCCGGCTACCGCTGGAAGGGCACGGTCATCCGGCCGGCCATGGTGATGGTGTACGGCTGAGCCGGTGGCCCCCCAGCGCGAATGGTTCGAGAAGGACTCCTACAAGACCCTGGGGGTCTCCAATACGGCCACGCCCAAAGAGATCACCAGCGCCTATCGGAAGCTGGCGAAGCAGAACCACCCCGACACCAACCCCGGCAAGGAGGAGACCTTCAAGGAGATCTCCGCCGCCTACGACGTCCTCAACAACGCCGAGACCCGCAAGGAGTACGACGAGGTCCGGGCCATGGGCCCGATGGCCGGCGCCGGAGCCGGAGGGTTCCCGGGCGGCTTCGGTGGCGGCGGGGGTGGGGGCTTCCGGGTGGAGGACGTCGGCGACCTCGGCGACATCTTCGGCGGGCTGTTCGGGCGGGGCAACCGGCGCAACCGCAACGTGGCCGGCACCGGCCCCCAGCGGGGCAACGACGTCGAGACCGAGCTCAACCTCTCCTTCGAGGACGCCGTCCACGGGGTCACCACCTCGGTGCACCTCACCACCGACGCCCGCTGCCACACGTGTGGCGGCTCGGGGGCGGCGCCGGGGACCCACCCGGTCACCTGCCCGCGCTGTGGCGGCACCGGCACCCTCCAGGACAACCAGGGGCTCTTCTCCCTGAGCCAGATCTGCCCCCAGTGCCAGGGGAGCGGGACCATCGTCGAGACCCCCTGCCCCACCTGTCACGGGTCGGGGGTGGAGCACCGCGACCGGGCGGTCAAGGTGCGGATCCCGCCCGGGGTGGAGGACGGCTCCCGGATCCGGGTGAAGGGCCGCGGGGCGGCGGGACGCAACGGTGGCCCCGCCGGCGACCTCTACGTGGTCGTGCGGGTCAACCGCCACTCGGTGTTCGGGCGCAAGGGCAAGAACCTGACCCTCACCGTCCCGGTGACCTACCCCGAGCTGGTGCTCGGCACCACGCTGACGGTGCCCACCCTCACCGAGCCGGTGACCCTCCGGATCCCCCCGGGGACCCCGTCGGGCCGGACCTTCCGGGTGAAGGGCCGCGGGGTGCCGGCCGGCAAGAAGACGACGGTCGGGGACCTGTTGGTCACCCCCGAGGTGGTGGTGCCGGCGACCCTGACCGATGAGCAACGGACCACGGTGGAGGAGCTGGCCAAGCTGCTCGACCAGCCGCCGAGAGACTTCGAAGGAGTATGAGCCCGATGGCCGATGACCCGCGCAGCCGCGCCGTCTACGTGATCTCGGTGGCCGCCGAGCTGGCCGGGGTCCACCCCCAGACCCTCCGGGTCTACGAGCGGAAGGGGCTCCTCGACCCGATGCGCACCGAGGGCGGCAGCCGCCGGTTCAGCGAGGACGACCTGGCCCGGCTCCGCCACATCCAGGAGCTGACCAACGCCGGGCTCAATCTCGAAGGCGTCCGCCGGGTAATGGAGCTAGAACGGGAGGTGGCCCGGCTGAAGGCCGAGGTGGCCAAATCGGCGATCGAAGCCAGGGAAGCGGTGGCCCGCGCTCACCAGCTCTACCGCCGGGACCTGGTGCCGGTGACCAAGACGATGGTGGCCACCCGGCCGCAGGGCCGGCCCACCCCGAGGGAAGGCGTTGTCCGATGACCAACCTCAATCCCGAACGCTGGACGCTCAAGACCCAGGAAGCGTTCAGCCAGGCGGCCGAGCGGGCCGCCTCCGCCAACCACGCCGAGATCACCCCCGACCACCTGCTGGCGGCGGTGCTCAGCCAGGTCGACGGCATCGCCGGCCCGGTGCTGACCCGGGTCGGCCTCGAGCCGGCCGTCATCCTCAACCGCATCGAGGGCGAGCTCGACCGGCTGCCCCGGGCCATCGGGGGGGAGAAGCCAGGCATCGGCCGGACCCTCCGGGAGGTGCTGGAGGCGGCCGACTCCCAGCGCCAGGACATGGGCGACGAGTACCTGTCGGTCGAGCACCTGGTGCTGGCCATGGCCGACCGGATCGGGGTCGACCGCGACGCCCTGCTCTCCGCGCTCCGCGATGTGCGGGGCAGCCAGCGGGTCACCACCAACGACCCTGAGGCCACCTTCGCCGCCCTGGAGAAGTACGGCCGGGACCTCACCGCTTTGGCCCGGCAGGGGAAGATGGACCCCGTCATCGGACGGGACGAGGAGATCCGGCGGGTCATCCAGGTGCTCTCCCGCCGCACCAAGAACAATCCTGTCCTGATCGGCGAGCCCGGGGTGGGCAAGACCGCCATCGTGGAGGGCCTGGCCCAGCGCATCGTGGAAGGCGACATCCCCGAGGGCCTGAAGGGCAAGCGGGTGATCGGCCTGGACATGGGCTCGATGGTGGCCGGGGCCAAGTACCGGGGCGAGTTCGAGGAGCGCCTGAAGGCGGTGCTGAAGGAGATCACCGACGCCGAGGGCGAGATCATCACCTTCATCGACGAGCTCCACACCATCGTGGGGGCCGGCGGCGGGTCGGAGGGGGCGATGGACGCCGGCAACATGATCAAGCCGATGCTGGCCCGCGGCGAGCTGCGGCTCATCGGGGCCACCACCCTCGACGAGTACCGCCAGTACATCGAGAAGGACGCCGCCCTCGAGCGCCGGTTCCAGCAGGTGTTCGTGCCGCCCCCGTCGGTGGAGGACACCATCGCCATCCTCCGGGGGCTGAAGGAGCGCTACGAGGTGCACCACGGGGTCCGCATCCAAGATGCAGCCCTGGTGGCCGCCGCCGTCCTGTCCGACCGGTACGTCACCGGCCGGTTCCTGCCCGACAAGGCCATCGACCTGATGGACGAGGCGGCGTCGCGGCTGCGGATCGAGATCGACTCGATGCCCACCGAGCTCGACGTGGTCACCCGGCGGATGCGGCAGCTGGAGATCGAGAAGATGGCGCTGGAGAAGGAGACCGACAAGGCCTCCGCCGACCGGCTGGCCGCCCTGGAGGAGGAGCTGGCCAACCTGTCCGAGCAGTCGGTGGCGATGACCGCCCACTGGCAGTCGGAGAAGGAGGCCATCGCCCGCATCCAGGATCTGAAGAACCAACTGGAGCAGCGGAGGACCGACGCCGAGCGGCTGGCCCGGGAGGGCAACCTGGCCGACTCGTCGGCCATCACCTACGGGGAGATCCCCGAGCTGGAGCGCCAGATCGAAGAAGCCACCGAGGCGCTGGCCTCGCTCCAGGCCGAGCAGCGGTTCCTGAAGGAAGAGGTCGACGCCGAGGACGTGGCCGAGGTGGTCAGCCGGTGGACCGGGGTGCCGGTGTCCCGCCTGTTGGAGGGCGAGGTGGAGAAGCTGATCCGGATGGAGGACGCCCTCCATGCCCGGGTGGTGGGCCAGGACGAGGCGGTCTCGGCGGTGGCCAACGCCATCCGCCGGTCCCGGGCCGGTCTGTCCGACCCCAACCGGCCGATCGGGTCGTTCCTGTTCCTCGGGCCGACCGGGGTGGGGAAGACCGAGTTGGCCCGGGCGCTGGCCGACTTCCTGTTCGACGACCCGAAGGCCATGGTCCGGATCGACATGGGGGAGTACAGCGAGCGGCACTCGGTGGCGAGGCTGGTCGGGGCGCCTCCGGGTTACGTGGGCTACGAGGAAGGCGGCCAACTCACCGAGGCGGTCCGCCGGCGTCCCTATGCGGTGGTGCTGCTCGACGAGCTGGAGAAGGCCCACGGGGACGTGTTCAACATCCTGTTGCAGGTGCTGGAGGACGGTCGGCTGACCGACGGCCAGGGCCGGACGGTGTCGTTCACCAATGCGGTGCTGATCATGACCTCCAACCTGGTGGGGGAGCCGGCGTCCTACTTCAAGCCGGAGTTCGTGAACCGGATCGACGAGATCGTCCGCTTCCACCCGCTGACCGAGGCCGACCTCGAGCGCATCGTCTCCATCCAGCTCGACGGGCTGCGTCGACGGTTGTCAGAGCGCCGGTTGTCGCTGTCGGTGACCCCGGCGGCGGAGGCTTACCTGGCCCGGGCCGGCTTCGACCCCGACTACGGGGCCCGGCCGCTGCGCCGGGTGATCCAGCGGGAGGTCGAGGACCAGTTGGCCATGGCGCTGTTGGAAGGTCGCTACCCCGAGGGGTCGACGGTCACCGTCGACGAGAAGGACGGGGCGATCGTCCTGGCCTGAGGGGCCGAAACCCGGAGCCGCCGGTAACCACACGTTGGGTGGTGCAACAGTCACCGGTTGTCGCCTTAAAGGTTTCTTGGTGCCGACCGGGATTCCGCAAGGTGGGGCCGATCTCCTCGTTATGAAGGTGTTGTCCCGCTCCCAGGGATGAGGGCGGTCACCACACGAGCCAACGGGGCTGAGTCGAGGGGGTCCCCGATGGTTGAGCGGAACAGCGGCAGAAGGTTGAATGGATGGCGGTGGCTGACCGTCGGTGTTGCCGCTGCCCTCCTGACCAGCGGGCTGGCATTGGCCCCGCTCAGTGCTCAGACGGCCGGCGCCGCCGCCCCGGTGACCATCACCACCACGTCGCCGCTGCCCGACGCCACCGTCAACTCGCCCTATTCGGTGACCCTCCAGGCCAGCGGAGGAACGCCGCCCTATGCCTGGCAGTGGGGCATCGATACCGGCAGTCACAACGAGCAGCTGCCCCCCGGGCTGTCCTTCTCATCCTCCGGCACCCTGTCCGGCACCCCGACCCAGTGGGGATCGTTCGAGTTCTACGTCTTCGTCGGTGACGCCGCCAGCCCCCAGGGCCAGTACGTTCGGTACTTCGTCCTCAACGTGCAACCGCTCACCCCTCCGCCGTTGGTGGTCACCACCACTTCGGTGCCCAACGGCACGGTCGGCTCGGCCTACTCGGCG
>DATARI010000208.1:0-9408 GCA_036264255.1 Acidimicrobiales bacterium
GGCGGCTCAGGCCGGGGGTGAACCCACCCGGCGGCGCAGGAGATCGAGAGCGGCGATGGTGGCGTACTGGCGGACCCGGTCCCGATCGCCGGGAACCGTGAAGGCCACCGCCTCCGGCTCCGACTTCGGCAGCGCCAGCCCGACGAACACCGTGCCGGGCGGCTGCCCGTCCTGGGAGTCGGGCCCCGCCACCCCGGTGATCGACAGCCCCACATCGGCGCCCAGCACCCGCTGTGCCCCCTCGGCCATGGCGATGGCCGCCGACTCCGACACCACCGGGCCATCCGGCACCCCGAGAATCTCGTACTTCACCTCCGAGGCATAGGAGACCACCGATCCCCGGAACCACCGGCTGGCCCCGGGCACGTTGACCAGCCGGGACGACGCCAGTCCGCCGGTGAGGGACTCGGCCAGCCCGAGGGTCAGTCCCTCGACAGCCAGGGCCCGGGCCACCGCGTGCTCGATGGCTTCGTCGTCGACGCCGAACACCACATCCCCCGCCGCGTCGGTGAGGATGCGCCGGATGATGGCCTCCTCGGCATCCAGGAAGCCGGCCGCGGCGTCCGGATCATCGGCCCGGACGGTGATCCGGACCTTGATCCCTTCGATGCCGCTGGCCAGAAAGGCGATGGTGGCGCGGCTGTCGGGGCCGTCGAGGTCGACGATGTGGGGGGCCAGGGCGTCGGCCAGACCCGACTCGCTCATCCCCCAGGTGCGCAGCACCCGGCTGATAATGACCCCGGTCGTCTCCCCGTTCTCGCTCATCCGCTGCTGGATGTCCGGCAGGATCCCCCGCTCGAACATGTCCGCCATCTCATAGGGCACCCCGGGGACCGCGTAGATGACCTTGTGGCCGACCGGACAGATCAACCCGGGGGCGGTGCCTTTGGTCTGGGGAATGAGGGCGGCCCCCACCGGCACGTCGGCCTGGCGGAGATTCGACGGCGGCATCTCCCGATGACGCGAGCTGAACATGGCACTGATCCGCTCCACCACCTCGTCGTCCCGGCGCAGGCCGACGTTCATCACCTCGGCGATGGCCTCCCGGGTGATGTCGTCCTGGGTGGGGCCGAGGCCACCACAGACGATGACGCCGTCGCTGCGGGCCAGGGCGGTGCGGAAGGCGAGCACCATCCGTTCGTGGTTGTCCCCGACCGCCTGGTGGAAATGGGAGCTGATGCCGGCGGCGGCCAGGTTCTCCCCCAGCCACTTCGAGTTGGTGTCGGCGATCTGACCCAGCAGCAACTCGGTGCCGACCGCCACGATCTCAATCCTCATGGCTGGCTCAGTCCCCGGCCCTCGGGTCGATCGGAGGCCCGTCGGAGGGGGCCGTCTTGCGGCCGTCGAGGTAGTACTGGCCCCCGGTGAACACCGTCACGATGGTCGCGATCCAGATGGCCACCACCAGCACGCTGTGGTGGCGGGCCAGCGGCGGGGCCAGGCACATGGCGATGGCGAGGCTTTGCAGCAGAGTCTTCACCTTGGCGGTGGTCCGGGCGGGAATGGAGACGCCCTTCCGTCCGACCACCGAGCGGTAGATGCTCATATAGATCTCCCGGACCGCGATGATGACCACCGGCACCCACCAGACGATGCTCTTGGCCACCAACGCGAACAGTGCCCCCAGCACCACCACCTTGTCGGCCAGCGGGTCGAGGAAGGCGCCGGACCGGGTGGTGCCCTGGCGTCGGGCCACCCAGCCGTCGATCCCGTCGGTGAGGGAGAGGGCTCCCCACACCACGAAGTTCACCCAGTCGGCGCCCCGCACCATAATCAGGACGATCAGCAGCGGGGTGGCCAGCAGCCGCAGGGTGGTGATGCCGTTGGCCGGCGTCAGCAGCGCGGAGGGGCCGAAGGTGGAGGGCCGTCCCCGGGGGGGCGGCACCGATCCCGGGGCGCGGGTGGGAACCGACGGTGACACCGAGGCGGACGCGGTGGAGATGTCGTCGCTCACCGGAGGGCTCCGACCGGGTGGCGATCGGTCACCGGCTCGGCGACCAGATCCGGGCCGTCGGCCCCGGTGACGACGACGTCGACGAACGAACCGACGGCCAGATGATCGGGCAGCACCACGATGCCGTCGATCTCGGGGGCCTCCCGGTAGGTGCGCCCCTCGCCGGGAGCGTCGACCAGCACCTCGACCCGGGCGCCGATCAACTCGTCCCGGCGGTGGGCGGTGATGCCGTCCTGGAGCTCGGTGCACTCACGGAGTCGCTCGGCCACCAACTCGTCAGGGACCTGACCGTCGAGGTCGGCGGCGTAGGTGCCGACCTCATTGCTGAACGGGAAGAAGCCCACCCAGTCCAGCTGGGCCTCCCCGATCCACTCGAGGAGGCGGTCGTGATCGGCCTCGGTCTCGCCGGGATACCCGACGATGAACGACGACCGGAAGGCGGCGGTCGGCTCCGCCTGCCGGATGGAGCCGATGCGCTCGAGGAAGCGGTCGCCTTCCCCCCAACGGCGCATCCGCTTGACCAGGGGTCGGGAGACGTGCTGGAGGGACAGGTCGAAGTACGGCACCCCGGTGGCCAGGATGGCCTCGACCAGGGCGTCGTCGAGGGTCGACGGGTAGAGATAGAGGAGCCGGGTCCAGGCCACCCGCTCGGACATCGCCGCCACCAACTCGACGATGGGCCGCCGACCCCCGATGGCCGGCCCGTCGATCCTCGGCTCGGTCCGTCCGGTGGAGCGGTCGAGGGCGAACGACGACAGGTCCTGGGCGACCAGCACCACCTCTTTCAGATGACCGGTGGCCGCCCCGAGCTGGTCGGCCTCCTCCAGGATCGACTGGGTGGAACGGGACCGCTGCTTCCCCCGGAACGACGGGATGGCACAGAACCCGCAATTGCGATCGCAGCCCTCGGCCACCTTGATGTACGACCACGGGGCGGCGGCCGGGGGGCGGGGCAGGTTCAACAGGTCGAAGGAGGGCACCGAGGCCGGGCCGGTGGGACCGGCCGGCTTGCGGGTCAGGGACACCGGGGTGCCGGGAGGGGTTGGCGCCGGGGCGGCGAAGCCGAGGAGCGAGGTCCCGAACGGCGCCACCAGGTCCACCTCGGGGAGGGATTCGGCCAGCTCGTCTCCATAGCGCTCGGCCATGCACCCCGTCACCACCAGCCGGGCGCCGTCCCGGCGGGCATCCGACAACGCCAGGATGGTGTCGATCGACTCCTGGCGGGCGGCCTCGATGAAGGCACAGGTGTTGACGACCACCAGGTCGGCTTCCTCCGGGGTGCCGGCGGCCTCATACCCTTCGAGCGTCAGGGTGCCCACCAACTTGTCCGAGTCGACCTTGTTCTTCGGGCAGCCCAACGTCTCCAACCAGAAACGCTCTGCCATCTGGACATTCTACCGACGTCCGGCTGGCGGACCGCAGCGGGGGTTGGCGGCCCCCCTACCCCTGTCTCCCGGCCACCACCAGGAGTCAGGTGAATAGTTGGTACCCGGAGAGGGCAAATCCCGCGGACCCAGCCACGACGACCTGCTCCTATAGGGTTGAACCACAACCGCACGCGGCGTTCGGGGGGGCAATCCCACGCAGCCAGGCCAGGGAGGTAACCGTCTCGGCGAACGTGTGGATGTCGTCTACCCAAGGAGAGCGGCCATGGACATCATTCGCAATGACGACGGCACCCTCGTCGTCCCGGTGGAGCCCGAGCGGCAGCACGGGACCGACGACAGCGCCACCGACTCCGGGGATGGCGACAGCCCAGCGCCGGAGGCGGCGGCCACCACCCGGGTGCTCCATCCGGGCGAAGGCGGCTACGACGAGGCGCTGGCCGAGTGGGATCTCGAGCAGAACCCCGACCGCGAGCCGGTGGTGTCGACCGCCACCGGCCGGCAGGAGGCCATGGCCCTGGTGCACGCCGTCGCCACTTCGCCCGACCACGACGTGGCGGCGGCGGTGAAGGCGCTCGGAAATCCCGTCGAGTGCGGCGAGGCCTTACGTCACGTCCTGGTCGGCGGGGTGCACTCGGTCGAGGACTTCGCCTCCGAGGTGGCCGAGGCGGAGGGTGGCGATCCGCTCCCCGCCCACGAAGCCACCAAGATCATCGGTCAGGTGCTGGCCGAGTTGGACAGCTGATCGCGGCGGCGGACCCGGTCAGCCGCCATCGCCACTTGAGCGATCCAGCCAGCGGAGAGGGAGGGATTTGAACCCTCGGACCCAGTTACCCAGGTCAATTCATTAGCAGTGAATCCGATTCGGCCGCTCTCGCACCTCTCCATTGCCCCTCGGCCTCTATCCGGCCTCCAATTCCCACCGAGGAACAATCCGCATTGGAAACGTAGGCCGAGGCTTCAAGACGCCCCAAGGGTACAGGAACGGCTCGATGCGCCTGGCGGGTCTCCGATCAGGGTCGGCCCGCTGCCTCCCAGGCTCGGTGCTTGGTCAAGACCCCCTCCCACAGATGGTCGAGGGCTTCCGGGGGGCTGGCATCGAATCGAAGGTCGAACAGGTCGGCGAGCGCACCGAACCAGTCCTGTCTGTCGGTAAGCGGCTCCGAGGTTGCTGCCGCGTCGCCGATACGGGTGAGCAGGAGGCCTCGGAGGACGTCCACGCCGGTGGCGTCCCGATGTTCGGCCATGGCGACCAGCGTGAATGCCGAGTCCGGGGATGTCGACAGCCAATGGTGCTTGGCGGTGAACCCGGACATCTCCGCTTCGGAGGTCGTCCAACTCATCCCGACGAACCCACCGGCGGGATCGTGGGCCAGGTGCCATTCGCCGGTGGCACCTTCGGCTTCGTTGAGCCCGAGACGAAATGGCACCTGCTCGTAGGTGCCGGTAACGAGCGGGAGCGCCTCGTACAGCGCGTCGCCGAGCCCGGCATCGACGTACCAGGTGCCGGTTGGGTTCTTGTCCGACGGCAGACCGCTCACCGAGAGCACGACATGGTTGCCGGCCGACTCCGCATTCGGCCCGTCGGGGCCGTGCACCCCGCCGACGTGGCGGGCGACCCGGTAGCCAAGCGATCGCAACAGCTCCGCGAACGCACCGTTGAGGTGATAGCAGTAGCCGCCCCGGCCGTGGAGGGCGATCCGCACCACCGAATCGACCGGATCGATCCCCCACAACTCGCCGGCATGCAACCACATCGTCTCGTAGGGGATCCGCTCCACCTGGCGACGATGGAGCCGCTGGAGCCCCTCGACGGAGGGGGGTTCGGCCTCCAGCCCCAGGCGACGCAGATAGGCGGTCTGCAGCTCGGCATCGATGCGTACCGATGACCCATCCATGCCCGGAAGTCTCCCATCCCGCTCGACCGGCGCCTCCCGGCTCCCGGCAATCCGGAGGGCACCGTAGCCTGCATGGTACGGTGAACCTGCTAGTCCTCTTTCGAGCGCCACGCCCGTCTGACCTGGCCCGGAAGGGTTCACAATGGGGCCGGCCGCCCGCGCAACCCGGGGTGGTCGCCATGGTACGAAGGGCGGCACTGAAACATGATCTCCACCACCTATCCGCTGCTCGACATCTTCTGGACGATGTTGGAGTTCTTCCTCTTCTTCGTGTGGATCTGGCTCCTCATCGTCGTCTTCGGGGACATCTTCCGCAGTCACGACATGGGTGGGGTGGCCAAGGCGGTGTGGGTCATCTTCCTGATCATCTTCCCCATCTTGGGGGTGCTCATCTATCTCCTGGTGCGGGGCGGGAGCATGCACGAGCGAGCCGAGCGGGCCATGGCCCAACAGCAGAAGGCCTTCAACGACTACGTGCGCCACGCGTCGGGCGCCCCGGCTCACAGCACCGCCGACGAGCTGGCCAAGCTGGCGGACCTGAAGCAGAAGGGCGTTATCACCGACGCCGAGTTCGAAGCCCAGAAAGCGAAGATCCTCAGCTGAGGGTCGGCTGCCGGCTGGGGGACACCCGGGGGCCGACCACCGCCGAGACGCGGCATCGAAGCGCGGCCAGGAGATGAGCACCGTCCTCTTCGTCTGCACCGGAAACATCTGTCGATCCCCCACCGCCGCCGCCCTCCTGGCCTCCCGTTTGGCGTCGACCCAACCGGCCATCAGCGTGGACTCGGTGGGCACTTCAGACCTGAAAGCCCCCGCCCCTCCCGAGGTCATCGTCGCCGGCCGGGAGGTCGGGGTCGACCTGGCCGACCACCGGGGCCGGCTCATCACCCCCGACGACGTGAAGGGTGCCACCCTGATCCTCGGCATGGCCCGGCGCCACGTCCGGGAGGTGGTGACCATCGACCCCGGAGCCTGGCCTCGCACCTTCACGCTCCGGGAGATCGTCCGGCGCGGCCAATCCATGGGGCCGCGCGGTGGCCACCAGCCAATGGTGGATTGGCTGGTCTTCGTCCACCATGGCCGGCGGATGGTCGATCTGCACGGGAAGTCGACGCAAGACGACATCCGCGATCCGCTGGGCGGCTCCCTCCGCGACTACCGGGGGGCGGCCGAGACGATCTCCGCACTGGTGACCGAACTGGCTGACCTGGCCTGGCCGGCCGAACCGGGTCCCGATCAGTAGCCCTGCGGCAGTAGCGGGTTGATGGCTCCGAAGAAGACGTAGAGCAGGACCAGCAGACCGACCACGCTGGCCACCGGCACCCACCACCGACGCCATCGCCGCCACACCAGCCAGCCGACGACGCCGAAGGCCAGACAGGCCAGCCCCCACAAGAGAGCCGGCACCCACCCGCCCTGGTTCCCGACCAGCGTCGGCTTGGCCGCCACCGGCTTCTTGGTCACCGGCACCGCCGCGACCACCGGCGACACCAGCTTGGCCTGGACCACCATCCGGGTCGACGCGCTGAAACGGGGATTGCAGGTGGTCAGGGTCAGCATCGGGGTGGGCGTCGGGTTCAACACCGCCACATCGGAGGGGTCCACCACCATGGTGTCGACCACGGTGTACTGGAACCGTCCCTGGGTGGTGGTGATGAAAATCGGGTCGCCCGGCGCCAGCTGGTCAAGGTTGTAGAAGGGCTTCAGGTAGGTGGTCCGGTGGCCGGCGATGGCGGCATTGCCCGGGTTGCCGGGCAGGGCGGTCCCGACGTAGTGACCGGGTCCGCGCTCGAGATCGGCCTCACTGGTGCCCTCCACCACCACGTAGTCGGCGCCGATCTTGGGTATGTCGATGATCCCCACCGGGGCGCCGTCGGCGGGGGGCGCCTGGGTGGCCTGGACCGGCTGGATGGGTACTGTCGTTGGGGTAGGTAGCGTGGTGGCGCTGGCGCCGGTGGACGGCACCGGCACCTGGTGGGCCCGGAGGTTCCGGTCGAATTGTTGGCGGAGGGCGTTTTGGTGGCCCGAGGTGATGAATCCGGTCCCCCAGACCTCGTAGGCGACGAAGAGGAGGATCACCACACCCGCTACGATCAGGACTTTTCCCACTCCCCGGAGGATCGTTCGAACGCCCACCGCCGCAGCGTAACCCGACGGTTCCGGGGCCCACCGGCGTGGGACTCACCTCGTCCCCGCCGGGGGCGGCGACCCAAAAAAGAAAAACCGCAAGATACCAGGTCGTCCCACGTTCAAATAGGTGACTGGTACGCGTTCTTCAAACAGGGGTGTCGGACA
This sequence comes from Acidimicrobiales bacterium, assembly GCA_036264255.1. Taxonomy (GTDB): domain Bacteria; phylum Actinomycetota; class Acidimicrobiia; order Acidimicrobiales; family RAAP-2; genus DASZIT01. The sequence continues at coordinate 7,533 of DATARI010000208.1, forward strand.
TGGCAGACGTACTTGAGGCAGCGGCAATTCCCTTCGTAGCGCCGATGAAAGGGAGGGACGTTGTCGATATCTGAGCTGGAGACACCGACGGTTTCCGCGTTCGTCAGCACCGGGACGCCTGATATGGCTGCCGCCACCCGCTCGCTCCAGGAGAGCGGGGCCTCCACCACCCCCGAGCCAGCCCCCGCCCGCCCGGCCCGACGCACCATCTCCGACGGCCGCTACGCCGCCGCCCGGGTCGGCGTCGACTTCCTCAGCACCACCCTCGCCCTGATGGCCGCCCTCGGGGCGCTGTCGTTGATGTCCCAGGTTCCCGCCAACTCGATCTCCCGCTTCTGGAACAACATCGCCGCCGACGCCCTGTTCCCCTTCGCGGTGGTGCTGGCCATCGCCATCGGCGGGACCTACCGGACCAATCACGGTCAACTCGGCTCCAGCATGTTCAAGGAGCTGAAGGACGTCCTCTTCGCCGTCAGCGTGGGGTGCGTCATCACCTTGACGGTGGGCACCTACCTGCACGCCGTCGCTGGAGCCGGCCGGCCCGTCGCATCCCAGCAGGTCGTGGCGGTGGTGTTGGCGGTGGCGTTCATCTCCATCGGCCGGGTCATCCTCCGGATCTCCCTTCATACCTTCACCGTCACCCGGGTGGTCATCGTCGGATCCGGAGCCCTGACCAACCGGATCACCACCTACCTCGGCCTCCGCCACGGGGTGGAGATCGTCGGTCACGTGGTCGGCGAGGAAGAGCTCGACGAAGGTGCCCTGGGAACGGTCAACGACCTTCCGACCCTGTGCGAGGAGCTCAACGTCCAGCAGGTCATCGTCGGGTTCCCGAGCTGCCACTCTGAGAAGTTCGTGGGCATCTACCGGCAGATCCAGGGCAATGTGCACATCGCCTTCGTCCCCCGGTACTTCGAGCTGGTCTCCTTCCGGGCCCGGCTCGCCGACCTCGGCGGCCTGCCCCTCCTCGAGGTGGCCCGGCCCGACCTCAGCGGACTCGACCGGTTCCTCAAGCGGTCCTTCGACGTCGTCGCCAGCCTGTCGGCCCTCATTGTGCTTTCACCCCTCATGGCGGTGACCGCCCTGGCCATCCGGTTCACCTCCTCGGGCAAGGCCCTGTTCCGTCAGACCCGGATCGGTCTGGGCGGCAAAGAGTTCACCGTGCTGAAGTTCCGCACCATGACCGAGCTGGTCGACGACGGCGTGGACATCACCATCGAGGAAGACGCCGACACCTTCGCCCGGGTGGAAGCCGGGGCCAGCGGCCCGCTGCACGCCGTGCGCCTCAAGCACACCGAGGTGCAACGGATCACCGGCGTCGGGAAGACCCTCCGCAAGAGCCGGCTCGATGAGCTGCCCCAGCTGATCAATGTGCTGAAGGGCGACATGTCCATCGTCGGCCCCCGCCCGTTCGTCCCCCACGAGTCGACCCAGCTGGACTCCTGGGCCGCCCGTCGGTTCGCCGTCCGCCCCGGCATCACCGGTCTCTGGCAGGTGTCAGGGAGCAACGACCTCAGCACCGAGGACCTCCACCACCTCGATCACCTCTACGTCAGCTCGTGGTCGTTCTGGTGGGACCTGAAGATCATGCTGGACACGCCGAAGACGATGCTCCACGGGATCGGCGCCTACTAGCAGTCAGAGGTTCGGCGGATGGCGAGGCAACCGCGTTCGGGCGGCGCCTACCGACCTCCCGGTCCTAGGTAAGGACCCCCATGGCCCGCAGCTCGGCCACCACCAGATCGGCGGCGTCCTCAGCGCTCATGTTGGCGGCGTCGATCCGGATCTCGGGGTGCTCGGGAGCCTCGTAGGGCGAGTCCACCCCGGTGAAGTTGGCCAGCTCCCCCCGACGCGCCTTGGCATAGAGGCCCTTCCG
>DATARI010000251.1:0-6975 GCA_036264255.1 Acidimicrobiales bacterium
GGACCCCGGTTCTTCATCCGGATGACCGAGCTCGACATGCACCCGCTCGACACCCAGGACCGCAAGCAGCTCGCGCAGGAGCACGAGGGTCTCGGGATGTGCAACATCACCAAGTGCTGCACGGAGGTCTGCCCCGAGCACATCAAGATCACCGACAACGCCATCATCCCGCTGAAGGAGCGGGTGGTCGACGCCTCCTACGACCCGGTGGCGTGGCTGGGACGGAAGATCCTGCGCCGCACCAAGGCGTCGGTGGCCGAGGCGTCCGCCAACTCGCCGGCCACCGGGCCGGCGGCGATCCAGCCCGACCCGGTCGTCCACGGAATTCCGACCGCCGTCGGCGAGTGATCACCGGCCCCGCACTCCCGACGGGCCGGCCGTGCCGCCGTTCCTGAGTCCCGAGTGGGTGGCGGCCTTCGACCAGGCCCTGGCCGGAGTCACCGTGCCGGGACCCGGGGAGGACGCCGGGCTGGCCGCCCTCGACGGGCGGTTCACCGTCTTCCAGGAGATCCACGGCGGCCCGACCGGTGACGTCACGGTGGCCCTGACCGTCGACGAAGGATCCCTCCACCTCTCCCTGCCCGACCCTGGCCAACCCGAAGCCGAGGATGCCGACGTCGCCATCTCCCTCTCCTATGAGGACGCGGTGGCGCTCTCCAAGGGCGAGCTGGTGGCGGCCGAGGCCCTCACCGCCGGGCGGGTCCGGGTGCGCGGCGACCTCTCGGTCCTGGTGGCCAGCCAGCAGATGCTGGCCGCCGCCCAGCCGTACGTGCAGGCGCTGGCCGCCGACACCACGTACTAGAGCCACGGCAGACACCGGCCGAGTGGGGATCAACCAGCCGACCGTCGGCTATCGCTGGCTTCAGGCGCCGTCCGCAGTCGACGAGGCTCTGTCGGGCCAGCTGGCCACCTGTTGGTGGGAGGTCTCGAACGCCGGGGGAGCGGTGGGCTTCCCGTTCCTCCCGGTCGACAAGGCTGACGTCGAGGCGGCGGTGGGCCAACTCGTCGGGTCACTGGATCCCGAGGTCAGGACCCTGCTGGTAGCCGTCGGTGACGAGGTGCTCCTCGGCTGGTTGCTGCTGGAGCGGAACTCGACCCCGTTGACCGATCATTGGGCGCGGGTCCTCCGACTGCAAACGGCGCTCGGCGCTCGGGGGTCGGGCATCGGTCGGGCCCTGATGACGGAGGCAGCCCGCGCCGCTCGCGATGACCTCGGTTTGGAACAGCTCCACATCGAGGTACGGGGTGGCCAGGGACTCGAGGCCTTCTACGAGTCGTGCGGCTGGCGGGAGATCGGGCGATGGCCAGGTGCCCTCCGGCTCGGCCCGAATGACGACCGCGACCAGGTCCTGATGTTCCTTCCGCTGTCCGGCCGCGGTGAGGCGCCGGAAGAAGGAGAGAAGCGTCACCGACGGGTGGATGGCCATCGAGCCTACGATCTCCCCTGATGCACCGCGATTCGGCCATGACGTTGCCGCCCCCCGCAACCGGTGTCCGGGTGCGGCAATCGAGAACCGCCCACACCGTTACCAGTCCGAGGGGGACGCCGTGGAAATCCTGAGCGGGCGGACGATGATCCACCCCACCGATCTCGAGCGCACCCTGGCGTTCTACCAGGACGGGTTCAGGCTGGCGGTGGCCCGAGAGTTCAGCGCCGGGGCAACCCGGGGAGTGGTGTTCTTCCTGGGTGGGGGCCTGCTCGAAGTGGTGGGCCACCACGGGAGCACCGTTGCCGCCGAAGAGCCCGAGGCCGGGAAGGTGGTCGCCCTCTGGTGGCAGGTCCGTGACGTCGCCGCCGCCGTCGAGGAGCTGGAAGGCCGAGGGGTGGCCATCGCCCGCCCGCCGGTGCTGGAGCCGTGGGGGCTGGTCGAGGCCTGGGTCGATGATCCCGACGGGATCCGCATCCACATCGTCGAGGTGCCGGAGGGGCACCCGCTGCGGCGCGACCTCCGCCCGCCCCCGAAGGACTAAGGCAGCAGGGCGGACACTTCGGCCCGCTCGGACTCGAGCTCCTCGGTGGTGAGGCGGATCCGCTCCTTGGCGAAGTCGTCGTGGTGCAGACCCTCGACCACGCTCCAGGCTCCGTTGGAGTCCACCCGCACCGGGAACCCGAACTGCAGCCCGGCGGGGATCCCGTACTCACCGTTGGACACCACCGCCAGTGACGTCACGTCCTTGGTGGGGGTCGGGGTCCGGATGCTCACCACCGAGTCGATGGCGGCACTGGCAGCGGAGGCGGCCGACGACAGGCCCCGGGCCTCGATGATCGCCGCCCCCCGCTTCTGCACGGTGGTGATGAAGTCGCCCTGCAGCCACTCGAGGTCTTCGATGACGTCGGGAACCGGCTTGGCGTCGATGCAGGCGTTGGCGAAGTCGGGGAACTGGGTGGCCGAGTGGTTGCCCCAGATGGCCATGGACGTCACCGATGTCACCGGCACCCCGGCCCGCTTGGCCAGCTGGCTCTTGGCCCGGTTCTCGTCGAGCCGGGTCATGGCGAACCACCGGTCGGACGGCACTTCGGGGGCATTGGCCCGGGCGATCAGGCAGTTGGTATTGCAGGGGTTGCCGACCACCAGCACCCGGACGTCGGAGGCGGCGTTGGCGGCGATGGCCTGGCCCTGGGGGCCGAAGATCCCCCCGTTGACGGTGAGGAGGTCGCCCCGCTCCATCCCCGCCTTGCGGGGCACCGACCCGACCAGCAGCGCCCAGGAGGTGCCGTCGAAGGCGGTCTTCAGGTCGGTGGTGGCAACCACATCGCTGACCAGGGAGAACGCCCCGTCATCGATCTCCATGACCACCCCTTCGAGGGCCTTCATCCCCGGTTCGATCTCGAGGAGTCGGAGCACCACCGGCTGGTCGGGCCCGAGCAGCTGGCCGGAGGCGATCCGGAAGAGCAGGGAGTAGCCGATCTGGCCGGCCGCCCCGGTGACGGTGACGTGGACTGGAGTCTTGGCTGCCATGTCGTGAGGCTACCGTGTGGCCCTCGACAGGAGCGAACCAGGGTCGGTGGGGACCGGGGCTACAGGTGGTCGACGATGGCGGCGGCGAACTCCGAGGTTTTGACCTCGGTGGCCCCCTCCATCAGCCGGGCGAAGTCGTAGGTGACCACCTTGTCGGCGATGGTCGCCTCCAGGGCCCTGACGATATCGGCGGCCGCCTCGGTCCACCCCAGGTGCTCGTACATCATCACTCCCGACAGCAGTAGCGATCCGGGGTTGACCTTGTCCTGCCCGGCGTACTTCGGGGCGGTGCCGTGGGTGGCCTCGAAGATGCCGTGGCCGGTGACGTAGTTGATGTTGCCACCGGGGGCGATGCCGATCCCGCCCACCTGGGCGGCTAGGGCGTCGGAGAGATAGTCGCCGTTGAGGTTGGTGGTGGCGATGACATCGAAGTCGGTCGGGCGGGTGAGGACCTGCTGAAGGGTGATGTCGGCGATGTTGTCCTTCACCAGCAGCTTGCCGTCCGGCTTGCCACCGCAGTCGTCCCAGCTCACCGCCACGTCGGCGAACTCCTCCTTGACCAGGTCGTAGCCCCAGTTCCGGAACGCCCCTTCGGTGAACTTCTGGATGTTCCCCTTGTGGACCATGGTCACGCTCTCCCGGCCGTGGTCCAGGGCGTACTTGATGGCCGCCCGGATCAGCCGCTTGGAGCCCAACTCCGAGATCGGCTTGATGCCGATGCCCGAGCCCTCCCGGATGCTCCAGCCCATCTCGTCCTTCAGGAAGGCGGCCAGCTTCAGCGCCTCGGGGGTGTAGGCCTCCGCCTCCAGTCCGGCGTAGATGTCCTCGGTGTTCTCCCGGAAGATGACCATGTCCACCTGCTCGGGGTGGAGCACCGGCGAGGGCACGCCGGTGAACCAGCGGACCGGCCGGAGGCAGACGTAGAGGTCGAGGATCTGGCGGAGGGCGACGTTGAGGGACCGGATGCCGCCACCCACCGGGGTGGTCAGCGGGCCCTTGATGCCGATGAGGTGGGACCGGAAGGTCTCCACCGTCTCGTCGGGCAGCCAGTTCCCGGTCTGGTCGAACGCCTTCTGGCCGGCCAGCACTTCCTTCCAGGCCACCTTGGTGCCGTGCTTGGCGGCGGCGGCGTCGAGCACCAGTTGGGCCGCCGGCCAGATGTCGACGCCGGTGCCGTCGCCTTCGATGAACGGGATGATGGGCTCATCGGGGACGTGGAGGACGCCATCGGCGCCGAGGGACACGAGTTCAGCCATGGGGCGACTATATCGGTGCGGCCATAGCCTCTCGCCAGCCCGGGGGCGGGGTTGGCCCCCGACGATTCCGGGCAGTCGGCTACGACGGGCCGAGCCCGAGGGCCCGGTAGATCTCCCGGGTGGCACTCGACCGGTTCAACGTATAGAAGTGGAGCCCGGGCACCCCGGCCTCCAACAGCTTCCGGCAGAGTTCGGTGGCGATGGCGATGCCCTCGTCCCGGACCCCGTCGGCCCCCCCGGACTGGTCGGCCCGTTCCAGTCGTTCCACCATCCAACCGGGCACCGCCGCTCCCATGGTCGCCATCCGAGGGACCGACTTGAGGTTGGTGACCGGCATGATGCCGGGCAGCACCGGGGTGTGCACCCCCCGCTCGGCCAGGTCGGCCACCAGTCCGGTGTACTCCCCGGCTTCGAAGAAGAACTGGGTGACCCCGAAGTCGGCGATGCGCAGCTTCTCGGCCAGACGGTCCCGGTCGAAATCCAGGTCCGGGGAAAGGGGGTGGCCGGCGGGCTGGGCCGCCACCCCGATGGAGAAACCGCCGATGGCGTGGGCCAGTTCGACCAGCTCGAGGGCGTGGGGAAGCTCGCCGACTCCGTCGGCCGGATCGGCGGGAGGATCCCCTCCCAGGGCCATCAGGTTCTCCACCCCCGCCTTGCGATAGGCGACCAGGATCTCGGCCAGCTCCAGCCGGGTGTGGGCGACGCAGATGAGGTGGGCCATCGGCACCAGGGTGGTGGTGCGGAGCATCCCGGTCACCAGGTCGTAGGTCCGCTGCCTCGACTCGGCGCCGCCCCGGTAGGTGACCGACACGAAGGAGGGCTCCAGCGGCTCGAGATCGCGCAGGGTCTTCACCAGGGTGGCCTGCTCGGCGTCGTTCTTGGGTGGGAAGAACTCGAACGAGTAGGTCGGCCCTTTGGAGAGCAGGTCGGCGATCCGGGTCATAACCCAGGCATCCTACTGCCGGCGGTCGAACCGAAGCAGTGGGATCACCGGCTTCGATGCCGACCCAACGGCCGGTCGCTCCCGGGCCGCCGTCCCGGTCAGCCCGGTCAGCGCCTCGACGACGGAGCGCCGAGTTGGGTCGACAGGCGGGACAGCGAGCCGTCGAGCTCGGCCAGCCGGGAGCGGCGGGCATCATCGGCTTCGGCCAGCTGCACCCCGGTCGGCGCGCCGGCACCGTGGCGGAGGAGGCGATCGGCCTCCACCGCGAAGGCCAGGCCGCGGAGGGACCGGGCCACCGAGTTGGTGGCGTTCTGGGCCACCTCGTCGGGGGCGCTCAGGGCGGCCTGCTCGAGGGCCCGGGCGGCCCGGTCCACCTGCACCTCCACCGAACCCCGGAGTCCGGGGTCGTCGGACATGGCGTTGGCCGACAGCAGCGCGTCGCGAGCCAGGTGGGCGTCGCTCACCGCCGGCAGCACCGAGCGGCGCCAGGCGCCCGCCGCCTGCAGCCGGTTCCGTCGGCCGAGGAGGATCAGCAGCAGGATCACCGCCAGCACCACCACGACGGCCACGATGATCAGGGCCACCGCGGTGCCACTCAGTCCACTGCTGCCGGTCTTTTTCGGGGTGGTGGTGCTGGTGGTGGTGGTCGAGCGCGGCACGGTGGTGGTGGTGCGGGGCACCGTGGTGGTCGTGGTGGTGTGGGGCACCGTGGTGGTGGTGGTGACCGGGACGGTGGTGGTAGTGGTCACCGGCAGGGTGGTGGTGGTGACCGGGACGGTGGTGGTGGTGGTGGTCGCGGCGAGTGCGGGGACCGCGGGGGAGAACAGGAAGGCGCCCGTCGCCAGCGCGAGGCCTGCCACCGCGGCGCCGACCCGAACGGAGGGACCCCGGCCAACCCGAGCGGAGGGCGAACCCGACGGTGAAACCCTGTGTGCAGCCACGACCGACACCTCCCCCTCGCCCCCGGTCTCCGGTGGGCGGCCTCAATCTAATCGGGGGCGATGGCCCGAAGGGGGACGATCGTCGTTACCCGCGGGCTAGGCAGTCAGCTGCCGACCCGGCCGTAGTCGTCTTCGAGCCGGACGATGTCGTCCTCCCCGAAGTAGTCGCCGTGTTGGACTTCCACGAATACCACCTCGGTGTCGGTGGCATTCTCGATCCGGTGATCGGTGCCCACCGGGATGTCGATGGACTGTCCGGCGTGGAGCTCGGTCCGGGCGCCGTTCAGGGTGACGAGCGCGGTGCCGGTCACCATGAACCAGTGCTCCGAACGCCGGGCGTGGCGCTGGTAGCTCAAACGCTTCCCCGGGAGCACGGTGATCCGCTTGACCTTGTGGGTCACCCCGTCGTCGAGGACGGTGTAGCTCCCCCACGGCCGGTGATCGGTCTCGGGAACCCCCGACGGGCCGGAGGCGCTCACGACGCCCGCTCCGCCGCCCGCACCGTGTTGCGCAACAACATGGCCCGGGTCATCGGGCCCACTCCACCGATGCGGGGGGTGATCCATCCCGCCACCTCGGCCACTGACTCGTCCACGTCGGACAACAGCTTCTTCCCTTCCCAGGAGGTCCCGGCACCCACCACCGCGGCGCCGGGCTTGATCATCGCTTTGGTCACCAGGCCGGCCCGCCCGGCCGCCGCCACCACCACGTCACCTTGCCGCACCAACCCGGCCAGGTCGTCGACCCCGGTATGGACGACGGTGACCGCCGCGTTGCAGCCCGGGCGCTTCATGGCCAGCAACAGGGACAGTGGTCGCCCGATGGTCAGCCACCGGCCGATGACCACCACGTGCTTGCCTTCAACCGGCACGTCA
>DATARI010000097.1:0-2197 GCA_036264255.1 Acidimicrobiales bacterium
GTGCTTGACCGCCTGGAAGCTGCCGATCGGCTTGCCGAACTGGATCCGGTCCTTGGCGTAGTCGACGCTCATCTCCAGCACCCGGGTCGAGGCCCCGAGCATCTCCGCCGACAACAAGGTGACCGCCCGGTCGAGCACTCTCTCGGCGGCGGCCGCACCTCCGATCCTCCGGGCCGGCATCTGGTCGAGACGCAGCCAGGCCAGCAGGCGGGTCCGGTCCATGGCCGGCTCGGGCGGCGGGCGATCCTCCGCCGGCAGGTCCACCGCATAGACACCGTCGCCGGCCACCACCACCGCCACGTCGGACACCGACGCGTAGGCCACCGGCTCCGGGCGGCCACTCAGCCGGCACCAGCCGTCGTCGGTGGCGTCGGTCTCGACGCCCGGTTGGTTCGACCAGGCGACGCATCCCACCGCCTCGCCGGCCGCCATCCGGTCCGACCACCGGCGGGACGTCTCCCTGACCTCGCCGGGAAGGCCGGCATCGTCGGCGGCATCGGCGAGGGCCTCGAGCGCGAGGACGGTCCCGATGAACGGGGCCGGGGCGACCCGTCGTCCGAGCTGCTCGCACAACACTGCCACCTCGACCATTCCGAGCCCCAGGCCGCCGTGGGACTCCGGGCGCTCGATGGCCAGCCAACCCTGGTCGGCCATGGCTTCCCACAACGTGGTGTCGAAACCGCCGGGAGGAGCCGGGTCCAACCCGGACCCCACCAGGGCGCGGACCCGCTCGGGGGAGGCAAAGCGATCGAGCAGATCGGCGGCGGCGTCGCGCAGGGCGGTCTGCTCCGGCGACAGGTCGAAGTCCACGGCTGGGGAGTTTAGGCCGCCCTCCCTCCCCGCCCCGGGTCTGGAGTGACGACCCTCGGGCACCACGATGCCCCCGGCCGAAGCCGGGGCCATCGTGGTGACGCTGACCTCGGAGGGATGGTCAGGCGACTGTTCAGGACCGATCAGGCGTCGCGGTGGGCCATCCGAATCGACGCGGCCACCAGGATCACCGCGGCGTAGAGGCCGAGCACGATGATCGCGGTGCCGGGCCGGAGGAGGCCAACCGAGCGATTGACGGTGACGGTCGCCTGTAGCGCGGTACCGGGCAGGTACTGACGGAGGCCGGCCGGAACGAACTGCCCGAGGGTGAGCCCCCCGACGATCACCACGGCCAGCACGGTGGTGGTGGCGGCGGTGTGCCGGATGAGGGCGCCGAGGCCCACACCGATGACGACAACCAGGCTGACCGCCACCGCGGCGAACACAATCGCCTCAAGGACACCGGGATGTCCGAGGGACACCTGGAGGTGCTTGCCGGCCAAGACCCGCTGACCGAGTACGAAGCTGAGCACCGCGCACAGCAGGGCTGCCGGGAAGACGAACGCGGCGGTGACCGCCGCCTTGGCCGCCAGCACCCGCCGCCGGGTGGGCATGGCGGTGAAGGTGGACCGGATCATGCCCGTCGCGTATTCGGACGTTACGGTCCTCGCCCCGAGCGCCCCGAGCAGCACCACGCCGATCAGGAAGATGCCGGCCAGCGAGCAGGAGGTCGGGTCGAAGGTATGGCGCTGTTGGGGGGTCATGGAGGCCCACCCGTTGGCCTGGGAGATGCAGAGCACAATTCCCAGGGCGATGGATACGGTCACGGCCATGACGGCGGTCCGCCAGGTGGAGGGCAATGTGCGGAGTTTCGTCCACTCTGTCTTCAGGGCCCGGCGGACGGTCGCCGTCCGCACCGGCGGTACCGGCGAAACCGGGACGATGTTGTGAGTCGGATTGAAGGGGTAGGTCGTGGTGCTCATGTCAGATTCCTTTGGTCGAGCCGGCCAACTGGCCGGCGTGGAAGTCGGTCTCATCACGGGTCAAGTCGAAATATGCCTCTTCGAGCGACGACCCGAGGGGGGCGAGCTCGACGAGGGTGATGTCGTGGGCAGAGGCGGTGCCACCGATGGCGGCGGAGTCCATTCCGGTCACGACCATGGCGCCGTCGGGTCCGCACTCGATGAGCGCGCCCCGGTGGGTCAGGGCCTCGGCCAAGTCGGCCTGCTGGACCGCTCGGACCCGGACGCTCGGAGCCGTGTGCCGCTTGACGAACTCATCGGTGCTGGCATCGGCGATGATGCGGCCCCGCCCGATGACCAGGAGGTGATCGGCGGTCTGGGCCATTTCGCTCATGAGATGGCTCGAGAGGAAGACGGTGCGGCCT